>NZ_JBFTOQ010000002.1:0-391505 GCF_056398045.1 Cupriavidus sp. 05L411
AGCTATCACATGATGGGCGTGCCCACCGCCATGTTCACCCCGCTGTTCGTGATCGCGCGCACCTCGGGCTGGGCTGCGCATATCATCGAGCAACGCATCGACAACAAGATCATCCGCCCCAGCGCCAACTACACCGGGCCGGAAAACCTGAAGTTCGTGCCGATCGGAAAACGGAAATAGGCCGGACAGGCCGCAAACTGCCTTGCCATGTAGCGAAGGCGCCCCCTTGCCGGGCCTGGGGCTACAGCGAATTATGTAACGGATGGTAGGGGCACTACGCCCCGACTTTCAAATCGTAGAGAATAGCGGCGGATATGACTGCCGGCCTTGCCGGCAAGCCACCGCCATTGACCCAACTCCAGAAGGAACCCACAGAATGAAGCATCTTGTCCTCGCCGCCTGCATCGGCGCATTTACGCTGGCCACCGCCGGTGTTGCGATGGCCCAGGAACCGGCCAAGAAGGCCGCTCCCGCCAAGAAGGCTCCTGCGAAGCACACCAAGAAGACTGCGGCAGCAGCATCCGCAGCCGTCCCGAGCGGCGAAAAATGGCAGTGCGAACTGGGCCATGTCCTGTACATCGGCGGCAACATGCAGCGCGATGAAGTCATCACCGTGAACTGGGAGGGCAAGGAATACCGCCTGCCCCGCCTGTCCACCGTAACCGGCGCCGACCGCTACTTCGACGCCCGCTCCGGCCTGGACCTGGTCGTGATCCCGAGCAAGGCCATGCTGTTCAACAAGAACGCCGGCCAGCGCCTGGCCGACGAGTGCCAGACCGCGGACATGCAGGCTGGCGGCTCGGCCCCGACCCAGGCTGGCGCGCTGCGCGCTCCGGTAGCCACCCCGCTGCTGATCGCCCCGTCGGCACCGGCAGCCGATGCCTCGCAGGCACCGGCCGCCCCCAAGCAGTAAGCACCAACCTATAAGCAGTAAGCGTAGTCAGAGTAGTCAGAGTAGTAAGCGGTAATCAGTAGTAAGGGGCCGTAGCCTGGCATCGTCCGGCTACGGCCTCATGGGCACCAGGAAGCACAAACATCCGAGGGAATCCGATGTCCGCGCCTATTTCGAACGTCCGCCCCGAACCGGACCCGGTACTGGCCGACATCGTCGACTACGTCACCAGGTATCAGGTCAAGAGCGCGCTGGCCTACGACACGGCTCGCAACTGCCTGATCGACACGCTCGGCTGCGGCCTGGAAGCCCTGTCGTATCCGGCCTGCACCAAGCTGCTGGGCCCGATCGTGCCCGGCACGGTGGTCCCCAACGGCGCCAAGGTGCCTGGCACCCAATTCCAGCTCGACCCGGTCCAGGCCGCCTTCAATATCGGCRCSATGATCCGCTGGCTCGAYTTCAACGACACCTGGCTGGCSGCCGAATGGGGCCAYCCGTCCGACAACCTCGGCGGCATCCTTGCCACCGCCGATTGGCTCTCGCGCAACAACGTGGCCGCCGGGCGCAAGCCGTTGACCATGAAGGACGTGCTCACCGGCATGATCAAAGCCCATGAGATCCAGGGCTGCATCGCGCTGGAAAACGCCTTCAACAAGGTGGGCCTGGACCACGTGGTGCTGGTCAAGGTGGCTTCCACCGCCGTGGTTGCGCAGATGCTCGGCCTTGCCCGTGACGAAATCCTCAACGCGGTGTCCCTTGCCTGGGTCGACGGGCAAGCGCTGCGCACCTACCGCCACGCCCCCAATACCGGCAGCCGCAAAAGCTGGGCCGCCGGCGACGCCACCAGCCGCGCGGTGCGCCTGGCGCTGATCGCCCGGACCGGCGAGATGGGCTATCCCTCGGTGCTGAGCGCCAAGGGCTGGGGCTTCTACGACGTACTGTTCAAGGGCCAGCCCTTCAGGTTCCAGCGCCCGTATGGCACCTACGTGATGGAGAACGTGCTGTTCAAGATCGCCTTCCCGGCCGAATTCCACTCGCAAACCGCGGTAGAGGCCGCCATGACCCTGCACGGCCAGCTGTCCGCCGCGGGCAAGACGGCAGCGCAGATCAGGCAGGTCACCATCCGCACCCACGAGGCCTGCATCCGCATCATCGACAAGAAAGGCCCGCTGGCCAACCCCGCCGACCGCGACCATTGCATCCAGTACATGGTGGCTGTGCCGCTGCTGTTCGGCCGGCTGACCGCCGAGGACTATGAAGACAAGATAGCGGCGGACCCGCGCATCGACGCCCTGCGCGACAAGATCGTGTGCGTGGAGGATCCGCAGTTCACCGCCGACTACCACGACCCGGAGAAGCGCTCCATCGCCAATGCGCTGACAGTGACGCTGGACGACGGCACGGTGCTGCCCGAAGTCCTGGTGGACTACCCGCTCGGCCACAAGCGCCGGCGCGACGAGGGCATCCCGCTGCTGGTGGAGAAATTCAAGACCAACCTCGCCCGCCGTTTTCCGGCCAGGCAGCAGCAAGCGATCCTGGCGGTGTCGCTGGACCAGGCGCGCCTGGAGGCCATGCCGGTCAATGAGTATGTCGACCTGTACGTGATCTGAGTGAACTGGGTGGCCTGAGCAAAAAACAGGGCCGATTCGCGCGCGCCAGAGCCAACGGGGGCTGACGGCGGCTGACGCCTTGGCCTAAAATCCACGCGGCACGTACCTTGGTTTAGCGATTCAGCAGCAAAGCAGTCCTGCAAGATCAATCAGCAAGAAAAGCAGTAGGCATGAACACGGCGCGCAACCCGCGCCGCGCGCCGCGCGGCAACCCTGCTTCTCCGGCAGCTGGCGGCGATAGACGATTTACGAGTCCAAGCAAGTCCGCACCATCCATCGATTGGAGTAAGGCAATGCCCCACAATCTCAATAAGACGCTAAAAGAATTCAAGACCGGCCCGTCGAGCAAGGGCCAGTTCTACTCCCTGCCGCAACTGGGCAAGGCACTAGGCGTGGCGGTCGAGCGCCTGCCGGTATCGATTCGCATCGTGCTGGAATCGGTGCTGCGCAATTGCGACGGCAAAAAGGTCACCGAGGAGCACGTCAGGCAGCTCGCCCACTGGAAGCCCGTCGCCGAGCGTGTCGACGAGATTCCCTTCGTGGTGGCGCGCGTGGTGCTGCAAGATTTCACCGGTGTGCCCTTGCTGGCCGACCTGGCCGCCATGCGCAACGTGGCCGAGAAGATGGGCAAGAACCCGAAGAAGATCGAGCCCCTGGTTCCCGTGGACCTGGTGGTCGACCACTCGGTGCAGATTGACCACTTCCGCGAGAAGAACGCGCTGGACCTGAATATGAAACTGGAGTTCCAGCGCAACAACGAGCGCTACCAGTTCATGAAATGGGGCATGCAGGCCTTCGATACCTTTGGCGTGGTGCAGCCGGGCTTCGGCATTGTGCACCAGGTGAACCTGGAGTACCTGGCCCGCGGCGTGCACAAGAAGGACGGCGTGTACTACCCCGACACCCTGGTCGGCACCGACAGCCACACCACCATGATCAACGGCATCGGCGTGGTGGGCTGGGGCGTGGGCGGCATCGAGGCGGAAGCCGGCATGCTGGGCCAGCCGGTCTATTTCCTGACGCCCGACGTGGTCGGCGTGGAACTGAAGGGCCGCCTGCGCGAAGGCGTGACGGCAACCGACCTGGTGCTCACCATCACCGAAATGCTGCGCCGCGAGAAGGTCGTCGGCAAGTTCGTCGAGTTCTTCGGCGAAGGCACGGCCAGCCTGGCACTGCCGGACCGCGCCACCATCGGCAACATGGCACCGGAGTACGGCGCCACCATGGGCTTCTTCCCGGTCGACGAGAAAACCATCGACTACTTCAAGGGGACCGGCCGCACCGAAGAAGAAATTGCCGCCTTCGAGGGCTATTTCCGTGCCCAGAAGATGTTCGGCGTGCCCAAGGCCGGCGAAATCGACTACACCAATGTGGTCACGCTGGACCTGGGCACCGTGGCCCCCTCGCTGGCCGGCCCCAAACGCCCGCAGGACCGTATCGAGATCGGCAACGTCAAGTCCACCTTTGCCTCGCTGTTCGCCAAGCCGACGGCCGAAAACGGCTTCAACAAGGATATCGCCGACCTGGACCGGACCTACACCACGACCGACGGCCTCGATGTGAAGAGCGGCGACGTGCTGATCGCCGCCATCACGTCCTGCACCAACACCTCCAACCCGAGCGTGCTGCTGGCAGCCGGCCTGCTGGCCAAGAAGGCGGTGGAAGCCGGCCTCAAGGTGGCGCCGCACATCAAGACGTCGCTGGCCCCTGGCAGCCGCGTGGTCACGGAATACCTGCAGGCCGCCGGCCTGCTGCCGTACCTGGAAAAACTTGGCTTCGGCGTGACCGCCTACGGCTGCACCACCTGCATCGGCAACGCCGGCGACCTGACGCCSGARMTSAACGAGGYCATCACCAAGAACGACCTGGTGGCCGCCGCCGTGCTGTCGGGCAACCGCAACTTCGAAGCACGCATCCACCCGAACATCCGCGCCAACTTCCTGGCCTCGCCGCCGCTGGTGGTGGCCTACGCCATCGCCGGCAACGTCACGCGCGACCTGATGACCGAGCCGGTGGGCACGGGCAAGGGCGGACGCGAGATCTACCTGGGCGACATCTGGCCGACCTCGGAAGAAATCCATGCGCTGATGAAGTTCGCGATGGACTCGAAGGTGTTCAAGGTCAACTACGAGCAGGTCAAGAAGCCGAGCAAGCTGTGGGCCAAGGTCAAGGGCACCAAGGGCCAGGTCTACGACTGGCCGAAATCCACCTATATCGCCGAGCCGCCCTTCTTCGACGGCTTCGGCATGGAGCCGGCCGCCACGCAGTCGAGCGTGCGCAATGCGCGCGCGCTGGGCGTCTTCGGCGACTCCGTGACCACCGACCACATCTCGCCGGCCGGCTCCATCAAGGAATCGTCGCCCGCGGGCAAGTACCTGCTGGCCAACGGCGTGCTCAAGGCGGACTTCAACAGCTACGGCTCGCGCCGCGGCAACCATGAAGTCATGATGCGCGGCACCTTTGCCAATGTGCGCATCAAGAACCTGATGCTGCCCGTCAAGGCCGACGGCTCCCGCGTGGAAGGCGGCGTGACGCTGCACCAGCCTTCCGGCGAAGAGCTGTCGATCTACGACGCCGCCATGAAGTACATCGCCGAAGGCACGCCCACCGTGGTGTTCGGCGGCGAAGAGTACGGCACGGGCTCGTCGCGCGACTGGGCGGCCAAGGGCACCCAGCTGCTCGGCGTGAAGGCCGTGATCACGCGCAGCTTCGAGCGCATCCACCGCTCCAACCTGGTCGGCATGGGCGTGCTGCCCCTGCAGTTCAAGGGCAGCGACAGCGTGCAGACGCTCGGCATCATCGGCGACGAGACCTTCGACATCGAAGGCATCGAAGGCGACCTGAAGCCGCAGCAGGACGTGACGCTGGTGATCAAGCGCGCCAATGGCGACGTGCAGCGCGTGCCGGTGCTGCTGCGCATCGACACCCCGATCGAGGTCGACTACTACAACCACGGCGGCATCCTGCCGTTCGTGCTGCGTCAGTTGCTGGCTGCCTGACCGGAGTGCCCCTGGCCCTTCGGGGCCAAGGGGTGACGCCGCCGGCCCTGCGCCTCTTTTGGAGGCCATGGCCAGCGGCGTTTTTCTTTGGGGCACCATCCGCGCTGGCCCCAAAGCGCATCAGCCGTCGCTTGTACCGGGCTTGCCCCAAGGGTTGGCCGGTGTAAGTTCCACGCAAGGCTGCCCTGCCAAACTGCCCGGCATCCACAAAGAAAACGCCTTGCGCGGGCCAGCCATGCCGGCCAACCCCGCCTGAAACGCACAGGAGACATCATGGCAAAGATTTTCATCGCATTCGTCGTCATTGCCGGCGCGGCACTGTATATGCTGTCAAAAGGCGGCGACATCTCGATGGGCGGCGAGCAGCACGGCGTGGAAACCCACGCGCCGGAGGCTGCGCAAGCGCCCGCGCAGAAGTAAAACCCGGTCGGTTCCGCCGCTGCGCGGCGCTGCCTGACGCAACGCAATACAGCCGCCCGGCCCCCTGGCGGCTTTTTTTGTCAACGCAGCGAGTAGAATACCGTTTTACCGAAAAACGGATGATTTCGACTTATGGCAGGTTTTCGCCCCAAGGCTTCCCAACGTCTTTCGCCTGACGCCGAGCGTCTGGTGGCCGATGCGCTTGCGCTCGATGCCTCGGGCAGCCGCATGGAGGATGGCTACTGGGAGCGGCGTCTTTCGCAACGCCTTGGCCGGCTCCTGAAGAACGGCAGCCAATCCGCGCTCGACGCAGCGCTCGAACACCTGTTCAAGCACAATGCCGACGCCTCCGACGTGCTCGCCGAGCAAGCCGAGACCCTGGCCGAATCGKCTACCGTCGAAATCGACGGCGTCAGCTACGACGCCCTGCTGATCGCCGCGCCCATCCTGGCCCACACCCGCTATGCCATCCCGTCCGGCGCGCTCAAGCCCGAGCTGTCGCAGACGCTGGCTGTGCACATGCAGGCGCATGTGCTGGCGGCCAACACCAAGATGGCGCTGTCGCCCTACCTGTACAGCATCGACCAGCTGCCGCGCACGCACAGCGACACCTTTGCCCTGACCTACAAGCTGGTATCGGCCGCCATGGCCGGCACCACGCCCAAGGTCGACCTGCGCGACCTGCCGGAAACCGCGCCGATCCTGGCCGATCCGCGCTACCTGCTGGCCGTGGTGGTGGCGCCGCACGAGCAGGCCCTGTTCCGCTGGCAGGAAGACGCCAAGGAGCACCATGCCGAGCGCAGCGTCTGCCTGGAGCAATGGCGCACCCAGGTGCAGCCCTCGATCGCGCTGCTGATGCCCGGCTGCGAGTTCGACCTGCTGCTGCCCGACGCCTTCTTCCTGTCTTGCCGCGAATCCGACAAGAGCATCCGCCCGCTGACCGTGCGCGCCGCCGTCAACTACCTATGCGGCACGCTGGATGTGCCGGCCGGCCAGATGGCGGCCGTGGTGGCGGCATTCGGCGAAGAGGAAGTCGAGGAATACCGCGTGGGCTTCACCATGCGCGGCGAGAAGGATGTGATCTACGGCATCGTCTGGCCGGTGTATGGCCGCGAGTCCGGCGAGATCGATGCCAGCGAGAAGGACAACCCGCTGGAGCAGATCTGCGAGGAACTGCGCAACGCCGGGGTGGAAGACATCTTCCGCCACGCCGCGCTGTTTGACCCCGAGTATTGCGAAGACTGCGGCACGCCGCTTTACGCCGACCGCTCTGGCGAGATCGTCCACGCCGAGTTGCCGGAAGACGCGCCTACGCAGCAGCCGCTGTTCCACTGAGCTGCGTCCTGCGTCCTGCGTCGCTTCGCCCTGCCCGACCAACGGCCCGCCTTGCGCGGGCCGTTTTTCCTTCAGCCGGCGGCCGCCGGGCTGACGCAGCGCCACAGCGCATGGCCGGAGGCCGCGTACTTGCGCTCGAACGGCGTGATGGCCTCGGCCGGCCGCCACAGTTCGACCTGCGCTGGCCGGCCGACCAGCCCCAGGGCCTGGGCAAACTCGTCGATATAGACCTGCCAGTTGCTGCGGCACTCCAGGTACCGGCCGCACGCAGCCAGCGCCGGAAACACCGCATGCCCCTGCCAGCGCCGCCCCAGGTGCCCGATCTTGGGCCAGGGGTTGGGATACAGCACGTAGTGGCGATCCACCGCGATGCGATCTGACTGCAGCATCCGCCAGACGTCGACCAGGTCCGCGCGCGCCCAGGCAAAATTGGCCGGCATCGGGCCATCCCACCAGTCCTTCCCCCCAGTCAACCGCTTTTCCGACTGATCCACGCCGATCACAAAATGCCCGGGGAACGCCGTGGCCAGGTGCAAGGTGCTCTCCCCCACGCCGCAGCCAGCGTCCAGGATCAGCGGAGCCGCCCCGGCCTGCTGCCATTGCTGCAACGCAAGATCCAGCGCGCGCCGGCTTGGCTCGCCGATGGGCTTGCGAAAGGGCTCGGCCAGGTGGCGGGCAAGGCGCGCCTCGAGGTGGTCGTGGACATCGGCCTGGGCCGAGGTGATGGTGCGGGAGTTGGCAAACATGGGCGGGATTCTACCCGGCTGCCGAGCGCCGCGGGCTCGCCGGGGCTTGCGGCTCTGGCAACGGGCATGGACAAATGCCATCCACTGCTGCGAGCATAAGGATATGACGTCGATGTCGCACGCAGATGTCGTTTTGACGGCACAATGCGGGCAACCGGGGTGGACAAGCGGGCCGCCCAAGCGTGTCCCGCCACCCCATCTGAGAACCCGCCGCCGCCATCTCATCCTGGCGGCAGCCCGTACGAGGAGCGCATCCCGATGACCGCCACACGCCGCACACGCCACACTTCCAGCCTCACCGCCATGATGCCGCGCCGCGCGCTGCTGCAAGCCGGTGCCGCGCTCGCGCTCGGCAGTGCCGCGCTGATGCTGTTGCCCGCCGGTGCGGCGCAGGCCGAAGACCTGCGCATCGGCTTGTCCGCCGATGTGACCTCGATGGACCCGCAGTGGAACAACTCCGGCCCCAACAACGCCATCGCGCTGCATATCTTCGAGTCGCTGGTGTTCCTCGACAAGAATGCCCGCTACATCCCCGGCCTGGCGCTGTCGTGGAAACCGGTCAACGCCATCACCTGGGAAATCAAGCTGCGCCCCAACGTGAAATGGCATGACGGCACGCCGTTTACCAGCGAAGACGTCAAGGCCTCGCTCGAGCGCCCCGACAAGCTCACCAACAGCCCGGGTTCCTTCACCAGCTACACCAAGCCGATCGCGCGCATCGACACGCCCGACCCGTTGACCGTGCGCCTGACCATGAGCGTGCCGAACTACGCCAACCTGGCCAACGACCTGAACAGCGTGCCGATCATGCCCAAGAAGGTAGCTGCCACGCTGAGCCAGGCGGATTTCGACTCCGGCAAGGCCATGATCGGTACCGGCCCATTCAAGTTCGTGCGCTTCGCGCGCGGGCAGGAAATCGTGATGGCGAAGAACCCCGACTACTGGGGCCCGAAGACGGAATGGGATCGCGCGATCTTTCGCATCATCACGGACAACGGCGCGCGCAGCGCAGCGCTGCTGTCCGGCGACGTCGACGTGATCGAAAGCGTGCCGTCCGCGGACGTGGCCAAGCTCAAGCAGAACCCCAAGTTCCGCATCGAGCAGCAGGTCTCGTGGCGCACCATCTTCTGGCAGATGGACCAGTCGCGCGACAACCCGCCCTACGTCACCGACAAGGCCGGCAAGCCGCTGGGCAAGAACCCCTTCAAGGACGCACGCGTGCGTGCCGCCATCAGCCACGCGCTGAACCGCGAGGCAATCGTCAGCCGCATCATGGAAGGCCTGGCCGTGCCGGCCTCGTCGATCGTCTCGCCGCAGATCTTCGGCCACCCCGGCACCAAGCCGGATGCCTATGACCCCGAAGGCGCCAAGAAGCTGCTGGCCGCGGCGGGCTATCCGGATGGCTTCGGCCTGACGCTGCACGCCACCAACAACCGCTACCTGAACGATGCCGCCGTGGCCCAGGCCACCGCCAGCATGCTCACGCGCATCGGCATCCAGACCAAGGTGGAGACGCTACCGGTAGCCGCGTACTTCACCCGCGCGCGCCAGGGCGACTTTGCGTTCGAGATGCTGGGCTGGGGTTCGGCAGCGGCCGACGTGGCGCTGCGATCGATCACTGGCACGCCGAACCCCAAGACGGGATACGGCACGTGGAACTGGGGCAAATACAGCAATACCCAGCTCGACCAGCTGATCGAGAAATCGCTGACCACGGTGACCAGCGACAAGGCCCGCGAGGAGAACGCCCGCGCCGCAGCCAGGTTCGCCCTGGCCGACCACGCCATCATCCCCTCGCACAGCCAGCTGGCGATGTGGGCCATGCGCAAGGATCTGAAATACGAAGCCCGCACCGACGAATGGTCGCTGGCGCAGTTCTTCCACAAGCAGTAAGAGAGAGGCAGAGAGGCGTTTCGCGAGGCGGCGCTGGGCGTTGAACCCGGCGCCGCCAGCTACCTGGCGGCTTGGATCAGATCCGCAGGCCGTCTTCCTGGTTTGCGTTCGCCGCGCGCAAGCCCTTGACCCATTCCCGCGCCGGCAACCCGGTCGTATCCTCCAGCACCTTCGCGCGAATCTCCAGCACATCCCACGACACATCGATCGCCGGCCCATTGAAGGCAAGCGCAATGACATTGCCATCGTGCACTTCGGGGAACACCAGCACGCGGTTATCAAACGCTTCGCAGATCCGCACGATGTTCTTCGGGAAGCTATCGTGGTCGCCGAACAGGTTGATCGTCATCACGCCCGGCGCCTTGAGCACGCGGCGGCACGCCTTGTAGAACGCTGTGGTGTCAAGCACCGGCCCGCGCGCGGTGGCGTCATACAGGTCCACCTGCAGCACATCCAGCGCGCCGGTGTGCGCGCCATCCATCACGTAATCCCACGCATCCTGCTCCCGCACGGTAAGGCGCTCGTCGTCTTCACGCAGGCCGAACATGCTGCGGCCCGCAATGATCACGGCCGGGTTGAGCTCCACCGCCGTCACGCGCGCGCGGCTGAACTGGCGATGGCAGAACTTGGTGAGCGCAGCCGCGCCCAGGCCCAGCTGCGTCACGTGAAACTCCGGTGCCGAGGGCGACAGGAACAACAGCCACGCCATCATCTGCTGCGCGTACTCCAGCTCGATGGCATCGGGCTTGCGCAGGCGCATGGCGCCTTGCACCCATTCGGTGCCGAAATGCAGGTAGCGCACACCATCCATCTCGGAGAAGGTCACCGGCGCGAAGCGCGGGGTCATGCGCTTTTCCTCGCGCTGCGCAGCTTGCGCGCCGCGTGCGCCGCGTCCGTCCTCAGGGCTGCGTGCGCCGCGCGCGGGACGGCGCGAGGCCACGGCTTCAATCGATTTACGTTTGAGAAGAGTCATGGTGATCAGGAAGAATGCGTGTAAGCGTGCCGCCCAGCGGGGCGGCACGTAAATCAGTTCGGATCGATCCGGGATCAGGCTTTGCCGAGCGCGCCCTGGGCACGCTGCAGCCACTCCCGGTTGTGCTCGCGGGCGTGGCGCGGCCAGTGCTTGCCGTCGTGCACGATCTCCGCGTACAGCGCCTGGGCGCGCTCGCGGTCGGCTGGTTCCCCGCGGGCCGTCAGCCAGTCGGCAAACAGGCAACGCGCGGCGGCATCGCTGGCGCAGGTCAGCGCCTGCTCGAATGCGGCCCGCGTGCCGGGCGCGTCCGACGCGGCCAGCACGCGAGCGTACAGCAATGCAGGGTCCGCTTGCTGGCGGGCCTGGGGCTGGGAGGCAAACAAGCGCTCCAGCGCAGCCACGGCAGCGGCATGGCCACCGGTGGCGAACTGCGCGCGCGCCAGCCCCAGCAGCAGCGCCGGGTCGGTGGCGAACGGCCCGCTGGCGGCGGCCTCATAGTGTTCCAGCGCGGCCTTGGGCTCGCCGGCCTCGAGCAAGGCGGCGCCCAGGCGCATGCGGTGATCCACGGTGGGCGCGCGGTCGAACGCCTCGCGCGCCTCGCGCACCGCGCGGTTGGGGTCGACCAACTGGCCAATGGCACGCTTGGCAGCCCGCGCGCCCCGCGTCTGGCGCAACCCGGGCAGGTAGATGGCGAAGAAATACACCACGCTGCCCAGGCCCGGGAAGGCAAACAGGATCAGCAGCCAGTACATGTTCTGCTGGGTGCGCACCGCGTGCACGGCGAAGAACACGGCGATGATGACGTGAAAACCAATTCCTAGATACGGCATTGTCTATCTATCCTGCAAAGCGTTGGCCGGCGGCCTTCCCACCGGCATGCATAGCCGTGATTGTGACAGATGCGGCCGGGGTGCCCGATGCGGCATGCTACTTGCTACTGTCACAAATGCCTTTTACGGTAAGGCTGTCTTGCGCTTACGTTCTGCGCTTGGCTTCCCGGCTTACCTGCCTGGCTTACCTGCCTGGCTTGCCTTACCAAACCCCGAGACGCTCCCTCCAACCTGGCCCTCCACGACAAAGGACCCGCAGATATGAGCTACATCCACTTCATCGGTGGTGAAAAAGGCGGCGTCGGCAAATCGCTCGTCGCCCGCCTGCTAGCCCAGCATTTTATCGACCGGAGCATGCCGTTCCTGGGCTTCGACACCGACAAATCGCACGGCGCCCTGCTGCGCTTCTATGCCGACTTTGCCGCGCCCGCCGTGCTGGACAAGCACGACAGCCTGGACCCCATTATCGAGCACGCCGTGGATGACCCGCAGCGGCGCATCCTGGTCGACCTCGCGGCCCAGACGCAGCACGCACTTGCAAAATGGATGGACGACGCCGACGTGCTGGCGCTGGCCGAAGCGCATGGCCTGACGCTCACCTGGTGGCACGTGATGGATGCGGGCCGCGACTCGGTCGACCTGCTGCGCCAGTGGCTTGACCAGTTCGGCGGCCGCATCAAGCTGGTGCTGGTCCTCAACGAAGTCCGCGGCGATCGCTTCGAGATCCTGGAAGCCTCGGGCGAACGCGCCCGCGCCGAAGCGCTGGGCGCCAGCGTGATGACGCTGCGCCACCTGCCCGATACGACCATGCAGAAGATCGACCAGCAAAGCACCAGCTTCTGGGCCGCGGTCAATCATCCGGATCGCGCCGCCACCGGGCTCGGCATGCTGGAGCGCCAGCGCGTCAAGGTCTGGCTGAACCGGGCTTATGGGGAGATGGCTGCGCTGGCCTTGTGAGTGGAATCGCTGCCAGTTGATCTCGGCAGCTAGGATGCGTCCTGAACCCCAAGCCCGGCAGCCTCGATCCCCGCATGAGCCTGCCGTGTCAGCAGGGGTTCGCCGTTGACTGCGCGAGCGATCAGGGCATCGGGCTGCGCAACGGGAATTCCCTGCGCCCGGTACCATGCATCATCATAGTAAGTAGTGCCATAGCGTTCACCGCTATCACACAGCAAGCCGACGATGGCGCCCTGCTCGCCCGCCGCCGCCATCCGCTCGGCCAGGTACAGCACACCGACGAAGTTGGTGCCTGTCGAGCCGCCCACGCGACGCCCGAAGCGCGCGGCCAGATAGCGCATCGCGGCAAAGGACAAGGCATCGGGCACCTTGAGCATCGCATCGATGCACGTCGGAATAAAGGAGCGCTCGACACGCGGGCGGCCGATGCCCTCGATCCGCGATCCGACGTCCAGGCTCAGGCTGCTGTCCGGGTGGCCCGCCAGCGTACTTTTGAAATAGTCAAAAAACACGGAGTTCTCCGGGTCGGCGCAAAGAATGCGGGTTCTATGCCGGCTGTAGGCAACGTAGCGGCCCAATGTTGCGACAGTGCCACCGGTACCTCCGCTGGCCACGAGCCACGTCGGAACCGGGTGTTCCTCGTCAGCCATCTGCTTGAAAATCGACTCGGCGATATTGTTGTTGGCGCGCCAGTCGGTAGCACGCTCCGCATAAGTGAACTGGTCCATGAAATGGCCACCGGTTTCCACCGCTATGCAGTGCGATTCCGTATAGATGTCCGCCGGATTGGCAACCAGTTGGCAGCGCCCGCCATAGAATTCGATCGCCTCGATTTTCGCCCTTGAGGTGCCCGCCGGAATCACCGCCACAAAGGGCAAGCCGAGCAGCCTGGCAAAGTAGGCTTCGGAGATGGCCGTCGAGCCGCTGGACGCCTCCACGACGGTGCTTTTTTCGTTCAGCCAGCCATTGCAAAGCGCGTAGAGAAACAGCGATCTCGCCAGGCGATGTTTCAGGCTGCCGGTCGGATGGCTGGATTCATCCTTGAAATAGAAGCGGATTTGCGGATATCCCGGCAGGTCCAGCGGAATCAGGTGCGTATCGGCGCAGCGGTTGAAGTCGGCTTCGATCTTGCGAATCGCTTCGCGGGTCCAGTCAGAGCGTGGCATGGGAACCTTCACTGAAATGACTGCGAACAAAACAACAGCCTTGGGCGCCCGGCGCGGCTTCGCGCCGGTTGGCATATCGAGATTTCGATCATAGACGCCCGAGCGGCTCTGCGGTAATTTCCCCCTCTACGGCAGCCGACGGCTTGCCCGCCGGCACGAATATCAGCGCTTAGTTCAGCAGCGCACGCCACAACGCCAGCTTCTGCTCAAAATTGCGCGCCGCATGTGCCGGGCTCGATGAGGGCAGCACCACGGT
This sequence comes from Cupriavidus sp. 05L411, assembly GCF_056398045.1. Lineage (NCBI taxonomy): Bacteria > Pseudomonadati > Pseudomonadota > Betaproteobacteria > Burkholderiales > Burkholderiaceae > Cupriavidus > Cupriavidus sp. 05L411. Next base: position 14,078 of record NZ_JBFTOQ010000002.1, read on the forward strand.
CTCATAGCCTGCCGCCTCAAACTGCGCGGCGAAACGACCCGACGTACCGCCGTTAAAGCCGACGCGGCGCAACGCAGGCGCCAGCGCCTTGAGCCGCACGAAGTCGTTGGCCTGCGGATGGCGGATATTGCTGTCCAGGCTGCCGTGGCGCACGCAGGCGCCGAGCACATCCCACACGCCGATGCCGTGGGACAGCAACCGCGCCAAACGATCGGCGTAAGGCAAATCAGGCAGGGGCTCGCCGGTCAGCGCGCCCAGCAGCGGCCAGAACTGGTTGCGCGGATGCGCGTAATACTGCTGCGCCGCCAGCGACGCCGCGCCGGGAAAGCTGCCCAGCACCAGTACGCGGATGTGCCGATCGATGACCGGTGCAAGGCCTTGCTGTAGATCGGGGGGAAGAGCCAGAGGGGATGCGGGAGATGGGACGGACATGGGGTGAGTGTACTTGGCCCCGGGGGAGGACAGGCGCCTGCGCGGCTTGCATGCATCATGCTTGCTGCCGGCGCCCGCCCTCTCCTGGTCCCTCTCCCGCAGGCGGGAGAGGAGCAAACCCGCTACGCTTACGCCAGCAGCTTGTTGACGCGCTGCACGTAGATCGACGGATCTTCGAGCGTGCCGCCCTCGGCCAGCAGGGCCTGGTCGAACAGCACGTGCACGCGGTCGCCGAAGGCGTCGTCCGTGGGACCGGCCTCCACCAGCGCGCGCAGCTTTTTCACCAGCGCGTGGTCGGGATTCAGCTCCAGGATGGGCTGGGCGTCGGGCGCCTTCTGGCCGGCCTGCTTCAGCAGGCGTTGCAGGTAGCCGCTCATGTCGCCTTCGTCCGACACCAGGCAGGATGCCGACTCGGTCAGGCGCAGCGTGACGCGCACGTCCTTGGCCTTGCCATCCAGCACAGCCTTGGCGCGTTCCAGCACGTCCTTCCAGTCGCCTTCGGCCTTTTCCTGCTCGGCCTTCTCGTCGGCGTCGGCCAACGCGCCAAGCTCCAGGTCGCCGCGTGCCACCGAGACCAGTTCCTTGCCATCGAACTCGCGCAGGAAGGACAGCATCCATTCGTCCACGCGATCGGTCAGCAGCAGGACTTCGATGCCCTTCTTGCGGAACACTTCCAGGTGCGGGCTCGACTTGGCCGCGGCCCAGCTATCGGCCGTGACGTAGTAGATCTTGTCCTGGCCTTCCTTCATGCGGCCCACGTAGGCAGCCAGCGCCACGCTCTGCTCGGCGCTGTCCTGATGCGTGGAGGCAAAGCGCACCAGCTTGGCGATGCGCTCCAGGTTGGCGGCGTCTTCGCCCAGGCCTTCCTTGAGCGCCTGGCCGAACTGCTGCCAGAAGGTGGTGTACTTGGCGCGTTCGGCTTCGTCCTCGCTGTCCGCCAGCGTTTCCAGCATCGACAGCACGCGCTTGGTGCAGCCTTCGCGGATGGCCTTCACGTCGCGGCTTTCCTGGAGCAATTCGCGCGAGACGTTGAGCGGCAGGTCGGCCGAATCCACCACGCCCTTGACGAAGCGCAGGTAAGCCGGCAGCAGCTGCTCGGCATCGTCCATGATGAAGACGCGCTTCACATAGAGCTTGAGGCCGGCCTTGTGGTTGCGGTCCCACATATCGAACGGCGCGCGCGCCGGCACGTACAGCAGCTGCGTGTATTCGCTGCGGCCTTCGACGCGGTTATGGGTGTAGGCCAGCGGCGCTTCGTTGTCGTGCGCGATGTGCTGGTAGAAAGCGGTGTACTGCTCTTCGGTGATGTCGGACTTGGAGCGGGTCCACAGGGCGCTGGCCTGGTTCACGCTCTCCCACTCGCCCGTGTCCTTGTAGGCGCTGGTCTCGGCATCCCAGACTTCCTTGGGCATGCGGATCGGCAGCGAGATGTGGTCGGAATACTTCTGGATGATGCCCTTGATCTTCCAGGCGGAGAGGAAATCGTCCTCGCCTTCGCGCAGGTGCAGAGTGATGGTGGAACCGCGCTCGGCACGATCGATGGCATCGACGGTGAACTCGCCGTCGCCTGCGCTTTCCCAGCGCACGGCTTCGCTGGCGGGCAGGCCGGCGCGGCGCGTTTCCACGGTGACCTTGTCAGCCACGATGAACGCCGAATAGAAGCCCACGCCGAACTGGCCGATCAGGGCGGCGTCCTTCTGCTGGTCGCCGGAGAGCTGCTGGAAGAATTCCTTGGTGCCCGAGCGGGCGATGGTGCCAAGGTTGCGGATCGCCTCGTCGCGGCTCATGCCGATGCCGTTGTCGGTGATCTTCAGCGTGCGGGCCTTGGCGTCGGCCTCGATGCGGATCGCCAGGTCGGCGTCGTTCTCGAGCAGGGCCGGGTTGGCAATCGCCTCGAAGCGCAGCTTGTCAGTGGCGTCGGAAGCATTCGAAACCAGCTCGCGCAGGAAAATTTCCTTGTTGCTGTACAGCGAGTGGATCATCAGGTGCAGCAGTTGCTTCACTTCCGCCTGGAAGCTCATCGTCTCGTGCGGTGCGGTCATGGTTCTCCTCTTAACAATCTTGGCTAACTTGGCTGATTTGGGAATCTAGGCAATGTGACGGGCCTGCAGCCGGGGGCTGCGGGCCGGCGTCAGGCCGGTGACCCGAGACATAAGGGCATCCGACCGGTTTTCAAGACATGGCCCGGCTAGGACCAGGTTAGGACCCGGTTAGCGCCGCTCCAGCTGGCGCGCCAGGAAGGCCAGCATGGCAGGGTCCTGGCTGCTGGCCACATTGAAGCGCATCCAGCCGGACGGCATCTGCGACGGAGAGAACAAGCTGCCGGGGGCGAACAGGTAGCCCTCCTCATGCCCGGCGACGGCGATGGCGTTGGTATCGCGCCCGGTGTCCGCCCACAGGTACATGCCGGCGTGCTGGCCCGCAAAGAGCGACAGGCCCATCCGCTCAATGGTGCGCCGGGTCTCGTCGCGCGCCCGGTCGAGCCGGTTGCGCACACGCTCCACGTGCTTGCGGTAGTGGCCTTCGGTCAGCACCTTGTACAGCACGCGCTCGTTGATCTCTGGCGAAGCCAGGCCCGCCAGCAGCTTGCTGTCGGTCAGGCTGGCGACCAGCTCCGGATGGGCGGCGATAAAGCCCACGCGCAGGTTGGCGGCCAGCGTCTTGGAAAAGCTGCCCAGGTAGATCACCCGGCGCAGCTGGTCCAGGCTGGCCAGCCGGGTGGCGGAGTGACCTGGCGGGCACAGGTCGCAATAGATGTCGTCCTCGACGATCAGCAGGTCGTACTGCTCGGCAAGGCGCAGCAGCTGGAAGGCCTTGGCGGCCGACAGCGAGGTGCCAGTGGGGTTGTGCAGCACCGAGTTGATCACCATCAGGCGCGGGCGGCGCGCCTGCAAGATGCGCTCCAGCGCCTCCAGGTCCGGGCCCTCGGCGGTGTAGGGCATGCCGATCAGCTGCGCGCCCTGGGCGGCGAAGCGGCCGAACATGACGAACCACGCCGGGTCGCCTACCAGCACGGCGTCGCCGGGGCGCAGGTAAAGCCGGGCGATCAGGTCGAGCGCCTGGGTGATGCCGGAGGTGAGCACGATCTGCTCGGGGGTGGCGCCGATCTCCAGTTCGGCCAGGCGGTTGCGCAGTTGCTGGCGCAAAGGCAGGAAGCCCTGCGGCGTGCCACTGGCCAGGAAATGGCTGCCCGGCTGGCGGCCCAGCCCGCGCAGCGCGCTGGCGATCAGGTCGCCGTCGAGCCAGTCGTTGGGCAGGAACCCCATCCCGGGCGATTTATGCGGCTCGGTCGAGTGGAACATGCTGCGCAGCAGCCAGGTGACGTCGATGTTGCGCGCGCCGGTCGAGACCGGGGCCACCGCCACCACTTGCGGCGTGCGCTCGCGCACGTAGAAGCCCGAGCCGCGGCGGGATTCGAGGTAGCCCAGCGCCACCAGCCGCTCATAGGCCTCGACCACGGTGAAGCGCGAGATGCCCTTTTCCTGCGCGAGTTGGCGGATCGAGGGCATGCGCATGCCGGCGCGGAAGACCCGCTCGTCGATGCGCAGCCGCGCCCACTCGGTCAACTGCTCCACCAGCGTCATCTGCGCCGAGGGCACCGGGTCGGGCATGCGCTCGGTGGGGGGCGGCATGACCAGGCGCAATGAGCGCACCTGCTCGCCAGCCTGGGGAGCCGCGCCCTCCTGCTTGCCCGCCCCGGCTCCTTTATCCTTGAGCCCTGGCGCAACCGGTTCCCTGCTGTTCATGCCTTGCTCCCGCCACTGTACTGAGAATGTTCTGCATAACTGTATCGGTACTGTACCGACAACCTTGTCTACCATCAACACACAATGACAATTGCCCTCGACCATCTCGTGATCGCCGCCCCCACGCTTGAAGCGGGGGCGCAGCATGTCACCGACGCGCTCGGCGTGACGCCCCAGCCGGGCGGCGCGCACCCTGGCATGGGCACCCACAATTGCCTGCTCGGCCTGTTCGGCGGCATCTACCTGGAAGTCATCGCCATCGACCCCGAGGCACCGGCCCCCACGCGCATCCCGCCGGTCATCCCGATGACCCGTGGCGACCTGCGCTGGCGCATCACCGTGCCGCAAGACGGCAGCCTGCCCGCGTGGCCGGCTGACGATGCGGATGGCACGGACGGCCCGGCGACGCCGGGCGACGGCATCCTCCCCACGCTGATCCAGTGGGATGTATCGACCCATCCGTCGTCCCGGCTGCCGAACCAGGGCCTGGCGCTGCGCTCGCTGCGGGCACGCCATCCGCAGGCCGCGCGGCTGGCCGAGGCCTTGCAATGGCTGGGCGGCACCCAGTTCGTCCCGGAAGCATCCACGCTCGCGGAACTGAGCGCGGAGATAGAAACGCCCGATGGCGTGCGCACGCTGCGCTGAACCGGGGCGCCGCCTGCCGCCTGCCGCCTGCCGCCTGCCGCCTGCCGCAAGACGCAAGACGCAAGACGCAAGACGCAAAACGCAAAACGCAAAACGCAAAACGCAAAAAAATACTGTCACCACAAGAACAACCGCCAAGGAGCCCCTCTGATGTCCGCCACCCGCAAACGCTTCGACGACGACGCCTATCTCGGCAGCTGCACCGCCACCGTGGTAGCCGTGCACGCTGACGGCATCGAGCTCGACCAGACCGTGTGCTACGCGCGCAGCGGCGGCCAGGCGGGCGATACCGGCACGCTCAAGCTGGCCAACGGCGCGACCATCGCACTGCTGGAAACCGTGTACGCCCCGGACCGCAGCCATATCCTGCACGTGCCGGCGCCGGGTACGGCGCTGCCGGAGGCGGGCGACATCGTGGCCGTCACGATCGACTGGGAGCGCCGCCACCGGCTGATGCGGCTGCATACCTGCCTGCACTTGCTGGGCTCGCTGATCCCGGTGCCAGTGACCGGCTGCGGCATCTCGCCCGACTCGGCGCGCATCGACTTCGACCTGCCGGAATCCACGCTCGACAAGGCCGTGCTCACCGAGCAGCTCAATGCGCTGATCGGCGCCGACAGCCGCGTGCAGGTGGAGCGCATCACGTCCGAGCAACTCGCCGAGCAGCCCGAGCTGGTGCGCACGGTGGGCGCGGCGCCGCCCGCGGGCAGCGGCGTCATCCGCATCATCGACATCCCCGGCGTGGACCGCCAGCCTTGCGGCGGCACCCATGTGGCGGCCACCGGCGAGATCGGCGCCGTGCTGGTGACCAAGATCGAGAAGAAGAGCCGCACCAACCGCCGCGTGGTCGTGCAGTTCGCTGCGTGAGAGCGGCAGGACGATAGATGGATCCCGCTCTGCTCACCGGGCTGTCGGCCGCCCAGTTCGCCGCGCTGCTGTCGCTGATGGCAGTCGGCGCCTTCACGCCCGGCCCCAACACGACGATTGCCGCGGTCACGGGCGCCAACTTTGGCCTGCGCGCCACGCTGCCGCACTGCGTGGGCGTAGCGTTCGGCTTTGCCAGCATCCTGGCGCTGTGCGCGGCGGGCATTGGCGCGCTGATCCTGGCCAGCCCGGCGCTAGCGCTGCTGGTGCATGCCGCCGGCGTGCTCTACCTGCTGCGGCTGGCGCTCAAACTGGCGCGCAGTACCGTGCTGTCGGACAAACAGGTGCTGCGCCCGCTGTCGGTGTGGCAGTCGGCGGTGCTGCAGTACGCCAATATCAAGGCGTGGATGCTGGCGCTGGCGACGGCCGCCTCGTATATGGCGGGCGCGCAGTCGCCGGTGCATCGGGCCGTGCTGGTGTGCGCGGTGTTCGGCGTGTTCGGTTTTGTCAGCAATGGCGTGTACGGCGTGATTGGCGCCACGCTGCGGCAATGGCTGCAGGTGGGCCACCGCATCCGCTGGTTCAACCGCGCAATGGGCCTGGCGCTGGCACTCACGGCGCTGTGGATTGCGCTGGCTGGCCGGCCCACCCTGCACTAATTCAAACGCCATGGCTGCCAATACCACCTCTGTCCAACCCGTCGCTAGCATCCCTGCCGACACCCACAGCGGCGGCATGCTGCTCGGCTTTATCGGCGTGGCCGTGTTCAGCCAGACTTTGCCCTTCACGCGCATGGCGGTGGCCGAGCTGGACGCCACCTTCGTCGCGCTCGGCCGTGCGGTGGTGGCTGCGCTGCTGGCGCTGGTGCTGCTGTGGCAGCGCGGCGCATTCGCCCGCGCGCGCCGTCCCCGGAGCGGCCAGTGGTGGCGCCTGGGGGTGACCTCGCTGGGCGTGGTGGTGGGCTTTCCGCTGTTTTCCTCACTGGCCATGCGTGAAGTGCCGGCCGGCCACGGCGCCATCATTACCGGCCTGCTGCCGCTGGCCACGGCGGTCTTCGCCGCCTGGTTCGGCCGCGAGCGGCCGTCGCCGGCGTTCTGGCTGTCGGCCGCCGTCGGCAGTGCGCTGGTGGTCGCCTTTGCCCTGTGGCAGGGCGCCGGCGGGCTGCAGCATGCCGACTGGCTGCTGTTCGCGGCGATGGTGCTGGGCGCGCTGGGCTATGCCGAGGGCGGCAAGCTGTCGCGCGAGCTTGGCGGGCTGGAAACCATCAGCTGGGCGCTGGCCGTGGCGCTGCCGCTGCTACTGCCGGTGGTGGCGTGGCTGGGGCTTGCGCATGCCGGCCAGATCGCAGCCGCCTCGCCGCGCGCCTGGCTCGGCATGGGCTATGTTTCCGTATTCTCGATGTTCATCGGCTTCCTGTTCTGGTACGCCGGGCTTGCAAAAGGCGGCGTGGCGCGCGTCGGGCAGATACAATTGCTGCAGCCGTTCCTCACGCTGGCGGGCGGCGCCCTGCTGCTGGCCGAGCCGCTCGATGCCGTCACCCTGGCGTTTGCGGTGGCGGTGATCGGCGTGGTAGCCCTGGGCCGCCGAACCGCCGTGCGCAGCGCCCCCGCGAGTCCAATGCCCGCGCCCGCCGCCGAAGAACCCCACCCTGCCCCTACGGGACGATCCCTCTGACTGGAGACCCTATGTCCGTTCACGACACCCTTGCCCGCCTCGGCATCGCACTGCCGACCGCTGGCGCACCGGCCGCCGCCTACGTCATGGCCGCGCAAACCGGCAACACCGTGTTCCTTTCGGGCCACATTGCCCGCAAGGATGGCAAACCCTGGGTAGGCAAGCTGGGCAAGGACCTCGGCACCGAAGACGGCAAGGTTGCCGCGCGCGCCATCGCCGTGGACCTGCTGGCCACGCTGAATACCCACCTGAGCGGCGACCTGGACCGCGTCACCCGCATCGTCAAGGTGATGAGCCTGGTCAACTCCACGGAAGACTTCACCGAGCAGCACCTGGTGACCAACGGCGCCTCGGAGTTGCTGGCGGAAGTCTTCGGCGAGGCCGGCAAGCATGCCCGCAGCGCCTTCGGCGTAGCGCAGATCCCGCTGGGCGCCTGCGTCGAGATCGAGATGATCGTCGAAGTGAAGTAAGCCTGCGAGAAGCGAGAAAGCAGAACCAATTGAATGGAAGTCAGGCCAGGGACCGGGGGCTCCCCCCGCCCTGCGCCCAACCAGCTGAAGGCACCCCCCACCCATGCGCATCGACAACCTGCCTTTCGGCACCACTGACTGGTCCGGCATCACCCCGACCCGCCACCCCGGCGACACCGGGGAAGCCCTCTGGCGCACCCGCCAGTTCGGCGACATTCGCGTTCGCATCGTGGAGTATTCTGCCGGGTACCTCGCCGATCATTGGTGCACCAAAGGGCACATCCTTTTTGTGCTGGAAGGCGAGTTGCATACCGAGCTGGAAGACGGCCGGCATTTCGTGCTCCGCGCGGGCACGAGCTACCAGGTCGCCGACCAGGCCGAGCCGCACCGTTCGTCCACCCCGACCGGGGCGCGGCTTTTTATCGTTGACTGAGTCGAGCCAACCCGACTCCACACACACCAAGAGAACATCATGAACTGGGCCATTTCCCGCCGGGCGCAACAGCTGACCAGCTCGGCTATCCGCGAAATCCTGAAAGTGACCGAGCGTCCGGAAGTCATTTCCTTCGCGGGCGGCCTGCCGTCGCCGGCCACCTTCCCGGTAGCGGCCATGGAACAAGCGGTGGCCCGGATCTTCGCCGACAACCCGCAAGCCGCCCTGCAGTACGCCGCCACCGAAGGCTACATGCCGCTGCGCGAATTCATCGCCAAGCGCCATAACGTGGACGTGGAGCGCGTGCTGATCACCACCGGCTCGCAGCAGGCGCTGGACCTGATCGCCAAGGTGATGATCGACCCGGGCAGCCCGGTGCTGGTGGAAACGCCCAGCTACCTCGGCGCGCTGCAAGCCTTCTCGCTGTTCGAGCCTGAGTTCGTCTCGGTGCCGGGCGACGACAAGAGCCTGCTGCCGGAATCGCTCACGCCCGAGCTTACCGCTGGCGCGCGCTTCCTCTACGCCCTGCCCAACTTCCAGAACCCCACCGGGCGGCGCATGCCGCTGGAGCGCCGCCAGGCCCTGGTGGCGCGCGCCCGCGAGCTCGGCGTGCTGCTGGTCGAGGACGATCCCTACGGCGAACTGAGCTATCGCGGCGACCAGTTGCCGAGCCTGCTGTCGATGAACCCCGACGGCGTGATCTACATGGGCTCGTTCTCCAAGATCCTGGCCCCCGGCCTGCGCCTGGGCTTTGTGATCGCCCCGCCCGAGCTGCACTTCAAGCTGTGCCAGGCCAAGCAGGCATCGGACCTGCATACGCCCAGCTTCACCCAGCGCCTTGCCTATGAAGTGGTGCGCGATGGCCTGCTGGACTCGCATATCCCAACCATCCGCACGCTCTACGCGGCACAGTGCCAGGCCATGCTGGATTCGCTCGCGCGCCACATGCCGGAAGGCGTGACCTGGAACGCGCCGGAAGGCGGCATGTTCATCTGGATGGAGCTGCCCGAGGGCCTGGACAGCATGGAGATCCTGCAAGAAGCGGTCAACCGCAATGTGGCCTATGTGCCGGGCGCGCCGTTCTACGCCAGCAACCCGCGCCGCAATGCGCTGCGCCTGGCCTTTGTCACGGTGGCGCCGGAGCGCATCGAGCAAGGCGTGGCCATCCTCGGCACGCTGTTCCGCGAAGCCATCGCCAAGCACGCGCCGCAAGCCAAGGCTGCCTGAGCGTCGCTTGAGCGACACGCATGGCACGGATACGTCTCCTGGCTGATACCGGGCTGGCGGGCTTCATGGCAAGATAATGGCCATCGCCTGTCAGTCCGGGCCACGAACGCGCAGGCATTGCGCATGCGCGGCCCACGCCTTGAGGAGAAGGTTTTCGTGCTGCGTATCTGGGGTCGACTCTCATCGATCAACGTGCAAAAAGTGGTCTGGTGCGCGCGCGAGCTGCACCTGGACCACGAACGCATCGACATTGGCGTCAGCGAGGGCGACCTCGACACCGAAGCCTATGTCCGGCTCAACCCCGACCGCAGCATCCCGGTGATCGAGGATTTCCGCGGCACCGACGTGGGCGGCGAGCCCTTTGTGCTGTGGGAATCCAACGCCATCGTGCGCTACCTGTGCGCGCACGACGGCGAGGACACCCTGTGGCCCGGCAACGTCAAAGCGCGCGCGCTGGCCGACCGCTGGATGGACTGGCAAACCAACGCCTTCAGCCCGGCCATGGTCGACGCATTCCGCCACCTGGTGCGGCTGCCCGCCGAGCAGCGTGACCCCGACCTGATCGCCCGTTCCCTGGAACGCACCGAGCCGCTCGCGGCCCGGCTCGACGAAGCCCTGGCGCAGCGTGAATTCATCTGCGGCGACCGCTTCACCATGGCCGACATCCCGGTTGCCTGCGCTGCCCACCGCTGGCTGGGCCTGCCGGTCACACACCAGCCCCGCCCGCACCTTGAGCGCTGGGCAGCGGCCATGCGTGCACGGCCTGCCGCCCGCACCATCCTGACGCTGCCGCTGGTCTGAGCCGCCCCCCTTATTTGCCGACTTGCCTGCCGATTTGCCTGCTGATTTACTTGTTGTTGCGCCCGCCCGACACCGCGGCAAGCACCCCCAGCCCGATCAGCGCGCCACCCGTCAGGTAGCGGCCCACGGCCTGCGCGCCCCTGGCGCGCGCGAGCAGGGGCAACAACGCCGCCGCGGCCAGCACATAGCAGCAATCGGTGGTGGCGGCGATCAGGACGAAGGTGCCGCCCAGGGCCACGCTCTGCGGCAGCGCCGCGATGGCGGGATCCATAAACTGCGGCAGGAAGGCGGCGAAGAACAATGTGGTCTTGGGGTTGAACAAGGCCACCACGAAGCCATCGCGAAACACCCGCCGCAGCCCGGCGCTGCCAGCAGCCGGGCCCGCCTGCGCAGCAGCGGACGGTCGCGCGCGCAGCGCCCGCACCCCCAGGTAGACCAGGTAGGCCGCGCCGGTGTACTTCATCACGGCAAAGGCCAGCGACGATACCGCGAACAGCGCCGCCAGCCCCAACGCGGCCGCCAGCACATTGACCAGGTTGCCCAACACCACGGCCGTCACCGAAGCCAGGCCGGCAAGCCGGCCTAGCGACAGCGTGCGCGCAACGATGTAGATCACCGCCGGCCCCGGCGTCACCGCAAGCAACAGGCTGGACAGCAGGAAAGCGGCAAGCACGTGACCGCCGGGAAGGATGTGCAGCATGGCAATGCTCCTCCAGAAACAGGAACGCCACCTTTCATGCCGGGTTGGCCGACTAATCGGCAGCGCCAAGGCGCAAAAGGACGACCGGCACATTCTGCCACCGCGGGCCTGGCCAGCATACATTTGCGTATCGAGTGGTTTGGAGTACTCTGCCAATAAGGCCGCGAGTGCGCCAACCTGCCCCCCAGGCAAACCCTGATCCATGAATCCGGCTCACGATGACGGTGACTGGATTTAGGGCAGCGCGGCAGGAACCCATCCATAAAATCCGAAGTTTGCCGGTCGCGCGGCTGACAGGTTGGCAGGTTGGCAATGCGCGCCCGGACAAAAAAGACGACACGGCAGCCTGGGCCTAATACAAAAGCAACCTGTCGCCCCAACCCGAGGAGGACTCATCGTGTGGACTCAAGTCTATGACCCGCTTGGCAGCCTGGCATTGTCCACGCTGGCAGCGGGGATTCCCGTCGCCGTACTGCTGGCGGCGCTAGCCTTCTTTCACCTGCAGGCCCACCTGGCCGCCGGGCTGGCCTTGGTGGTCGGCGTGGTCATTGCCTCCGCGGTGTTCGGCATGCCCGCCGACATGGCTGGCAAGGCCGCCGGCCTGGGCATCGTATCGGGCCTGTTCCCGATCGGCTGGATCGTGCTGAACATCATCTTCCTGCACCGGCTGACCACCATCAACGGCTCCTTCAAGGTGCTGCAGAACTCGATCTCCGGCATCACCGAAGAYCGTCGCCTGCAACTGCTGCTGGTGGCCTTCAGCTTTGGCGCTTTCTTCGAAGGCGCCGCTGGCTTCGGCACGCCGGTGGCAGTCACCGGCGCCATCCTGATCGGCCTCGGTTTTTCGCCGCTGGCGGCATCCGGCCTGGCGCTGATCGCCAATACCGCGCCGGTGGCCTTCGGCGCGCTGGGCGCGCCGCTGATCGGCCTGTCCGCGGTGACGGGCCTGGACCTGCTGCATCTCTCGGCCATGGTCGGCCGCCAGTTGCCCTTCTTCTCGGTGCTCGTGCCGTTCTGGCTGATCTGGGCCTTTGCCGGCTTCCGCGGCATGCTGGCGATCTGGCCGGCGATCCTGGTGGCTGGCGTCACCTTTGCCGTGCCGCAGTTCCTGGTGTCGAACTACCACGGCCCCTGGCTGGTGGACGTGATTGCCGCGCTGGTGTCGATGGGCTGCCTGACGCTGTTCCTGAAGGTCTGGAAGCCCAAGGAAATCTGGACCTCCACGCGCATCCTCGGCCGCAGGGACGACTCCAAGGTCGACGACCCCGAAGCGGTAGCCGCCGAAGCCCGCGCCAGCGCCGCCTCCGCCGGCATCTCGGTGGTCAAGGCCTGGATGCCCTGGGTGATCCTGACCGTGTTCGTCTTTGTCTGGGGCGTGCCGGAATTCAAGAAGCTGATGGACGGCCTGTGGCAATGGAAATTTCCCATCCCCGGCCTCGACAAAGCCGTGTTCAAGGTGCCGCCGGTGGTGCCGAAGGCCACTGCCGAAGGCGCGGTCTTCACATTCAATGTGTTGTCGATGGCCGGCACCGGCATCCTGGTCTCGGGCATTCTCGGCGGCCTGCTGATGGGCTACTCCGTGCCGCGCCTCGTCAAGGAATATTGGGAGACCATCAAGCTGGTGAAATATTCGCTGCTGACCATCTGCGCGATGTTCGGCGTGGGCTACCTGACCCGTTACTCGGGCCTGGATGCCACGCTGGGTCTGGCCTTTGCCCACACCGGCGTGCTCTACCCGCTGTTCGGCACCATGCTGGGCTGGCTGGGCGTGGCGCTGACCGGGTCCGACACCGCCTCCAACGTGCTCTTTGGCGGCCTGCAGAAAACCACGGCCGAGCAGCTGGGCCTATCGCCGATCCTGATGGCCTCGGCCAACAGCTCGGGCGGCGTGATGGGCAAGATGATCGATGCGCAGTCCATCGTGGTGGCGTCCACCGCCACCAAGTGGTACGGGCACGAAGGCGAGATCCTGCGCTATGTGTTTTTCCACTCGATCGCGCTGGCGATTTTGGTCGGGCTGTTCATTACGCTGCAGGCTTATGTGCATCCGTTCACGCAGATGGTGATTCACTGAGCTGGCGCGCCGCGCGCCCATGAAGAACCGCCGCCCCTTGCAGGCGGCGGTTTTCTTTACGGCGATGGCAATGGCGATGACTACGGCCCTCAGGCCATCAACCGGTAAGCCAGCCGCGCCGCAGCCCGAGCGCCGCAGGTGTCGCGGTCATAGAGCGGATTGAACTCCGCCAGGTCCGCCACGCGCAGCTTGCCGCTGGCGCGCACCAGCGCCACCACCTCCTCCACTACGGGCAGGGGCACGCCATAAGGGGCGGGCGCCGAGACTGCCGGCATCACTGCCGCCGGCAGCACGTCCAGGTCGATCGTGAGGTAGACGTGATCGACCGCATCCATCAGCCCCTGCAACTCGGCAAGCCGCGCGTCCAGGTGCCGTTCCTGCATTCGCACGTCCTCGACGTAGTGCACGCCAAGCGCCTTGGCATGCGCGAACAGCGCGGCGGTATTGCCGAGCCGGCTGACRCCCAGGCAAGCGTATTCGAAACGCTCGCCGCGCTCGTGGCAGGCCCGCGCGATCTGGTCGAAGGGCGTGCCCGAACTGCCTGGACGGCCGGTGCGCAGGTCGAAGTGCGCATCGAGATTGATCACCAGCACGCGGCCGCGGTCGCCACGCGCATCGAGATGCGCGCGCAGCCCCTGCCAGGTGCCCCAGGCGATCTCGTGGCCACCACCGAGCACCAGCGGGAATGCACCCTGCGCCAGTTCGGCCGCGACCGCTGTTGCCAACGCTTGCTGCGCCGTCTCGAGATCGCCATCGTGGCAGACGACGTCGCCCGCATCGTGGAACGCTTCCAGGCCGTGGGCCGGGATGCCGGCCAGCGCGCGGCGGATCTCGCGCGGGCCACCCGCCGCGCCGCCGCGGCCTTGGTTGCGCAGCACGCCGGCGTCGCAGCAAAAGCCCAGCAGCACGGGCGCGCCAGGCACGCGTTCGGCGCCTTGCACGCGCACGACATTGAATAGCCGGCGCGTGTCGCCCAGCTCGCCCGCATCGCTGCGGCCGCGCCACATGCTGCCCGGCGCTGCGGCCATTGGATCCCTTTCGCTCATGACAGGCGGCGGCCCAGGGTTTCCGGCACCATCGCCAGGCCGATCAGCGAGACCAGGCCGCAGCCGATCACGTAGAACGCGGGCGCGTTGGGATTGGCGGTGAGATGGATCAGCTCGGTCGAGAAGAACTGCGCGAAACCACCGAAGATGGCAATCGCCACGCAGTAGGCAATCGACAGGCCGGTGGCGCGCATGCGCTGCGGCAGCACCTCGCTGACCAGCACCATCGACGCGGGCGACGTCATCGACATCGGTACCGAAAGGCAGCCCACCACCAGCAGCAGGCGCGTCAGGCTGGGCTCGGCGTTGATCAGCACGAAAGCGGGATAGATCATCAGCAGCAAGGCCACGCGCGACCACAGCACCACCGGGCGCCGCCCCACCCGGTCGCTCAGCCAGCCCGCGAACGGCGACAGCACGACCTGCACGGCAGCGGCCACGCAAGCGGCCCAGATGCCCAGCGACAGCGGCATGTGCAGCTGGCTAACGGCATAGTTGCTCAGGTAATACACCACGATATAGGTCGACGAAGCCACGCCGATCATCAGCAGGATGCTGGCCACCAGCGCGCGCCCGTGCTCGCGCAACAGCTGCAGCGTGGAACCGCGCTCCGACTCGCCGGCGGCCGGCGCCGTCTCTTCCAGGCGGCGGCGAATCACCAGGCCCACCGGGATCACCAGGATGCCAATCACGAAGGCCAGGCGCCAGCCCCATGCCTCCAGCGCTTGCTGCTCCAGCACATTGCTGAGCAGCAAGCCAACCAGCGCGCCGAACAGCGCCGCCAGGCCCTGGCTGAACGGCTGCCAGCTGGTATAGAAGCCGCGCGAGCGGTCGTCGGCATATTCCAGCAGCAGTGCCGTGGAGGCACCCATCTCCCCGCCGATGGCAAAGCCTTGCACCAGGCGCGCGAGCAGGATCATGATCGGCGCGAGCATGCCGATCTGCGCATACGTCGGCGTCACCACGAAGATCACCGAGCTCAGGCCCATCAGCCAGAGCGTCAGCGCCACTGCCGGCTTGCGCCCGACACGGTCGGCATACATACCGATCAGCAGGCCGCCCAGCGGGCGCATCAGGAAGCCTACGCCGAAGGTGGCGAAGGACAACAGCAACTGCCCGGTGGGATCGGAAACCGGGAAATACAGGCGGCCGATCAGCGTGGCGAAGAAGCTGTAGACCACGAAGTCGTAAAACTCCAGGCCATTGCCGACGGTGATGGCAGCGATGGACTTGAACCTGGACAGCGGCTGGGCCGTGGCGGCATGCTGGGCCGCGATCCCGGGAATGGTGTTGTCAATGGACATGATGTAACTCCGAAGCAAGATAATCCTGGCCGCCCGCAAGCGGGCGGTGAGCGCAACCCAGACAGGGTGTTCTTCGCGCCACTACGGCAGCGCGCCGGGCTGGCGCGCGCTGCCGGTTACCCTGGCATCCGGCTAGGCAGATGCCAGGCAACGCGGACCCTGCCGAGGCGGGGTCCGCGCATGTATCAGTCCGCCGCAAAGGAGGAAGCAGGCGCCTCCTCCTGGCCGCGCGGCCGTCCCCAGCACCACCACGCCACCACCAGCAGCAGCAGCCACACCACGCCCACCAGCAGCGCTGCGCGGGTCTGCGGGAACCAGCCAAGCACGCAGAAGATGAACAGCATGAAGGCGATGGCCGCCAGAGGCGCTACCGGCCAGAACGGCACGGGGAACTTCAGCGCCGCCACTTCGGCGCGGCTCATGCGCCTGCGCAGGGCGACCTGCGACAGCAAGATCATCAGCCACACCCAGACCGTGGCAAAGGTGGCGATGGAARCGATCAGCGTGAACACGTCCTCGGGCATCACGTAGTTGAGCACCACGCCGGCCAGCAGCGCGAAAGCCATCACCACCACCGTCATCCAGGGCACGCCCTTGCGCGATACGCTGGCGAAGATGCGTGGCGCCTGCCGTTGCACCGCCATGCCATACAGCATGCGGCCAGCGCCGAAGATGTCGCTATTGATGGCGGATACCGCGGCGGAGATGACCACGACATTGAGCAACGCGGCGGCCGAGCCAATGCCCAGCCGGCTGAAGATCTGCACAAAGGGGCTGCCCTCGCTGCCGATGCGGTGCCAGGGATAGAGAGACATCAGCACCGCCAGCGTCAGCACATAGAACAGCAGGATGCGCAGGGGCACCGCGTTGATCGCACGCGGAATCACGCGCTGCGGGTCGCGCGCCTCGCCGGCCGTGATGCCGATGATCTCGATGCCGCCAAAGGCGAACATCACCACGGCAAACGAGGCGATCACGCCAGCCATGCCGTTGGGCATGAAGCCGCCGTGGGCCCAGAGGTTGTGGATGCCGGTGGCAACGCCGCCGTCGGCCATGCCGAAGCCGAACAGCATGATGGCAACGCCGCCGCCAATCATCGCGACGATGGCGCCGACCTTCAGCAGCGAAAGCCAGAACTCCAGCTCACCGAACACCTTGACGCTGAGCAGGTTGAGGCCGCCGATCAGGAACACGATGCCGAGCACCCAGATCCAGCGCGGCACGTCCGGGAACCAGAAGCCCATGTAAATGCCGAAGGCAGTCACGTCCGCCAGGCAAACGACGATCATCTCGAAGGCATAGGTCCAGCCGAGCAGGAAGCCCGCCAGCGGTCCCAGGCCGGTGCTGGCGTACTGGCCGAACGAACCCGCCACCGGATTGCGCACCGCCATCTCGCCCAGCGCGCGCATCACCATGTAGACCGCGGCGCCACCGATCACGTAGGCCAGCAGCACCGCCGGTCCCGCGGCCTGGATGGCCGAGGCCGAGCCGTAGAAAAGTCCCGTGCCGATGGCCGATCCGAGCGCCATGAAGCGGATATGACGGGCGCTGAGGCCACGCTGCAGGCCTTGCGACTGCTCTTGCATCTATTTGTCTCCGAATCATTATTCTGTCTTCTGTCCGCCCGAGGCGCGGGCTGCGGCCTGCTGCGTGGCAGGCGTCCCGCCCCCGGGCGTCATGCCCAAGCCTCAGAGGCTGGGCAGCAACCGCGCGGGCAGCAGCGCGTTCAGGGTGCCGGCCGCCAGCAACCGGCTCGCCGTCTCGATATCCGGCGCGAAGAAGCGGTCCTTCTCGTAGTAGGGCACTTCGGCGCGCAGCAGGCTGCGTGCCTGCTCCAGCTTGGGCGAGCTCTTCAGGCCTTCGCGGAAGTCCAGGCCCTGACAGGCGCCCAGCCACTCCACGGCAAGGATGCCGCGCACGTTCTCGGCCATCGCCCACAGGCGCTTGCCGGCATTCGGCGCCATCGACACGTGGTCCTCCTGGTTGGCCGAGGTCGGCAGGCTGTCGACGCTGTGCGGATGGGCCAGTGCCTTGTTGTCGCTGGCCAGCGCGGCGGCAGTGACCTGGGCGATCATGAAGCCAGAGTTGACGCCGCCGTTCGCCACCAGGAAAGGCGGCAGCTGCGACATATGGCGGTCCATCATCAGCGAGATGCGGCGCTCGGACAACGAGCCGATCTCGGCAATGGCCAGCGCCAGGTTGTCGGCGGCCATCGCCACCGGTTCGGCATGGAAGTTGCCACCCGAGATCACGTCGCCTTCGGCGGCAAACACCAAGGGGTTGTCCGAGACCGCGTTGGCCTCCACTTCCAGGACTTCGGCGGCCTGCCGCAATTGCGTCAGGCAAGCGCCCATCACCTGCGGCTGGCAGCGCAGCGAGTAGGGATCCTGCACCTTGTCGCACTGCGCATGCGAACGCGCCAGCTCGCTGGTATCGGTCAGCAGATCGCGATAGGTGGTGGCCGCATCGATCTGGCCGCGCTGGCCGCGCACCGCATGAATGCGCGCGTCGAAAGGCGCGCGCGAGCCGAGCATGGCCTCGACGCTGAGGCTGCCGCAGACCGTGGCCGCGGCAAACAGATCCTCGGCCTCGAACAGGCCGCGCAGCGCGTATGCGGTGGATACCTGGGTGCCGTTGAGCAGGGCCAGGCCTTCCTTGGCGGCCAGGGTCAGCGGCTCCAGGCCGGCGCGGGCCAGCGCCTGGCGCGCCGGCAGCCATTCGCCCTGGTAGCGGGCACGGCTTTCGCCCAGCAGCACCAGCGACATATGCGCCAGCGGCGCCAGGTCGCCGGAGGCGCCCACCGAGCCCTTGAGCGGGATATGCGGATAGACCTCGGCATTGACCAGGGCGATCAGCGCATCGATCACCTTGCGGCGGATGCCGGAAAAGCCGCGCGCCAGGCTATTGATCTTAAGCAGCATGATCAGCCGGACCATGGCGTCGTCGAGCGGTTCGCCCACACCGGCGGCATGCGACAGCACCAGCGAGCGCTGCAGGTTCTCCAGATCCTCGCGGGCGATGCGGGTCTGCGCCAGCAGGCCGAAGCCGGTATTGATGCCGTAGGCGGTCCGGCCTTCGGCAACGATGTTCTCAACACAGGCAACGCTGGCGGCGATGGCCTCGGCGGCCCCGGCATCCAGGCTCACGCGCAGCGGCTGCAGATAGGCCTGGCGCAGCTGCGCCAGGGTCAGTTGACCAGGTTTGAGGTTCAGCGCGTTCACGTTCAGGCTTCCTTCTTGCTGTTGAGCATCGGCAGGTTCAGGCCCTGTTCTCGTGCACAGTCGATGGCGATGTCGTAGCCGGCATCCGCATGGCGCATCACGCCGGTGGCGGGATCGTTGTGCAGCACGCGGGCGATGCGCGCGGCCGCCTCGTCGGTGCCGTCGCACACGATCACCACGCCCGAATGCTGCGAGAAGCCCATGCCCACGCCGCCGCCGTGATGCAGCGAGACCCAGGTCGCGCCGCTGGCGGTATTGAGCAGCGCATTGAGCAGCGGCCAGTCGGACACGGCGTCGGAGCCGTCCTGCATGCTTTCCGTTTCACGGTTGGGGCTGGCGACCGAGCCAGAGTCGAGGTGGTCGCGGCCGATCACCACCGGCGCCGACAACTCGCCACTGCGCACCATCTCGTTGAACGCCAGGCCMAGCTTGKSGCGCAGGCCAAGGCCAACCCAGCAGATGCGCGCCGGCAGGCCCTGGAAGCTGATGCGCTCGCGCGCCATGTCCAGCCAGCGGTGCAGGTGCGCATCGTCGGGGATCAGTTCCTTTACCTTGGCGTCGGTCTTGTAGATGTCCTGCGGATCGCCGGACAGCGCSGCCCAGCGGAACGGGCCGACRCCRCGGCAGAACAGCGGGCGGATGTAGGCCGGCACGAAGCCAGGGAAGTCGAAGGCATTGTCCACGCCCTCCTCCTTGGCCATCTGGCGGATGTTGTTGCCGTAGTCGAACGTGGGCACGCCCATCTTCTGGAAGTCCAGCATGGCCTGCACATGCAACGCCATCGATTGCTTGGCGGCCTTGACCACACGAGCCGGCTCGGTCTGCGCGCGGTCGCGGTACTGGCCCCAGGTCCAGCCCACCGGGAGGTAGCCGTTGAGCGGATCGTGCGCGCTGGTCTGGTCGGTGACCATGTCCGGGCGCACGCCGCGGCGCACCAGTTCGGGCAGCACTTCGGCGGCGTTGGCGCACAGCGCGATGGAAACGGCGCGGCCTTCAGCGGTGTACCTGGCGATGCGTGCCAGCGCGTCATCGAGGTCCGTGGCCTGTTCGTCGACATAGCGGGTGCGCAGGCGGAAATCGATGCTAGTCTGCTGGCACTCGATGTTCAGCGAGCAGGCGCCGGCCAGCGTGGCGGCCAGCGGCTGCGCGCCGCCCATGCCGCCCAGCCCCGCGGTCAGCACCCAGCGGCCCTTGAGGTTGCCGTTGTAGTGCTGGCGCCCGGCTTCCACGAAGGTCTCGTAGGTGCCCTGCACGATGCCCTGGCTGCCGATATAGATCCAGCTGCCGGCGGTCATCTGGCCGTACATGGCCAGGCCCTTGGCGTCGAGCTCGTTGAAGTGTTCCCACGTAGCCCAATGCGGCACCAGGTTGGAATTGGCGATCAGCACGCGCGGCGCGTTGCTATGGGTCTTGAACACGCCAACCGGCTTACCGGACTGCACCAGCAGGGTCTCATCGTCGTTCAGCGTCTTGAGCGTCTCGACGATCTTGTCGTAGCACGCCCAGTTGCGCGCGGCGCGGCCGATGCCACCATACACCACCAGTTCCTTGGGGTTCTCCGCCACTTCCGGGTCGAGGTTGTTCATCAACATGCGCAGCGGCGCTTCGGTCTGCCAGCTCTTGGCGTTCAGTTGGTTGCCGCGCGGGGCGCGGATCTCTACATCGCGAAAGCGGTCGGTGTTGCTCACGGGAACTCCTTGGGTCAATAAGGCCGGCTCGAACCGGTCTGTTCAGCCATGCTAGGTATGTATAGTGTTGTATAGACAAGCTCGGATAAATTGGGGTATTCCCGAAAATAATCCGCAGGCATGGACGAAAAAGTGCGCTTATGGTTGCTTAAATGATGAAGGCGACGGAAAGTGCCCGCCGTTCCGAGCGCGCACTCAAGCACCGCGACATGGACGACCCTCCCGCGGGTACGGGCATCGGCGATGCGCAAGCGCGGTATGATGTTCCTGATCCGCCGCATGCCCATGGCATCGATACGGCCCTTGCAAGCACGCCAGCGACCCGGACGAAGCGGTCGCCGCGGAACACCCCTGGACTCCCATGCTGATGCGTTTCCTGGAACGGCTGATTGACCCGTTCCGCGCCCTCCCCGACACCCAGCCCCCCGGCCAGATCTGGCGCTTCTACGCCTATTTCCTGCGAGAGGTGTGGCCGGTCTTTGCGCTGCTGCTGGGCGTGGGGCTGGCTGGCGCGCTGATCGAAGTCTCGCTGTTCGGCTTTCTCGGCCGCCTGGTCGACCTGGCGCAAGCAACGCCGCCCGCCGATTTCTTCGCGCGCCACCGCGTCGAGCTGATGTGGATGGCGGTGGTGGCGCTGCTGCTGCGTCCGTTCTTCAACGGCCTGCACGACATCCTCGTGCACCAGGTCATCAACCCGAGCCTGGGCAACCTGGTGCGCTGGCAGAACCACCGCTACGTCCTCAAGCAGAGCCTGTCGTTTTTCCAGAACGACTTTGCCGGGCGCATCGCGCAGCGCATCATGCAGACCGGCTTCTCGCTGCGCGATTCAGCGGTGCAGGCCGTGGATGCCATCTGGCATGTGTTGATCTACGCGGCCAGCTCCCTCTACCTGTTCGCGCAAGCCGACTGGCGCCTGATGATTCCCCTCGTGGCGTGGATCGCATGCTACGTGGCCGCCATGCTTTACTTCACGCCACGCGTGAAGGCGCGCTCGGTTGCCGCCACCGGCGCGCGCTCGCGGCTGATGGGGCGCATCGTCGACGGCTATACCAACATCACCACGCTCAAGCTGTTCGCCCACACGCGCCATGAAGAGGACTACGCGCGCGAAGCCATGGCCGACCTGACCGACAAGGCACGCCTGTCCGGGCGCATGGTCAGCGCCATGGATTTCACCGTGACCTCGCTCAATGGCCTGCTGATCGCCGGTACCACGGGACTGGCGCTGTGGCTATGGAGCCAGGGCCACGTCAGCGTCGGCGCGATTGCGCTGTCGAGCGGGCTGGTGATCCGTATCGTCAGCATGTCGGGCTGGATCATGTGGGTGATCAGCGGCATCTTCGAGAACATCGGCCAGGTGCAGGATGGCCTGCAGACCATCGCCGTGCCGCGCACGGTCGGCGATCGCGACAACGCGCAAGCGCTGCGCGTCACGCGCGCAGAGGTGCGCTTCGAAGGCGTGGGCTTTCACTACGGCAAGGGCTCGGGCGTGATCGAGAACATCGACCTGGTGGTGCGCCCGGGCGAGAAGATCGGCCTGGTCGGCCCCTCCGGCGCCGGCAAGTCGACGCTGGTCAACCTGCTGCTGCGGCTGTACGACGTGGAGCAAGGACGCATCCTGATCGACGGCCAGGACATCGCCGGCGTCACGCAGGAAAGCCTGCGCGCGCAGATCGGCATGGTGACGCAGGATACGTCGCTGCTGCACCGCTCGATCCGCGACAACCTGCGCTACGGCCGCCCCGGCGCCAGCGAGGCCGAGCTGCTCTCCGCGGCCGACGACGCCCATGCCGGCGAGTTCATTCCACGCCTGCGCGATGCGCATGGGGCTACGGGACTGGATGCGCAGGTGGGCGAGCGTGGCGTGAAGCTGTCGGGCGGCCAGCGCCAGCGCATTGCCGTGGCACGAGTGCTGCTGAAGAACGCACCGATCCTGATCCTGGACGAAGCCACCTCGGCGCTGGACTCCGAAGTGGAAGCTGCCATCCAGGAGAACCTGGAGACGCTGATGCAGGGCAAGACCGTGATCGCCATCGCGCACCGCCTGTCCACCATCGCGCGCATGGACCGGCTGGTGGTGCTGGAGGATGGGCGGATCGCCGAGAGCGGGACGCATGCGGAGTTGCTGGCGCGTGGGGGGCTTTATGCGCGGTTGTGGGCGCATCAGACTGGGGGGTTTGTGGGGGTGGATTAGGGGGGATTGATGTAGGCGGCGTTGGCTTTTGTGCCCAAGGGCCTGTATGCGTTGTCTGTGGCTTGTTTTTGCGGCGTTGGTTTTTGCACCCAAGGGCCGTACGACATCCCCCTGCGGGGGCTGCCGGTCACTTTTCTTTGCGCGGCAAAGCAAAGTAACCAAAAGAAAGCCGCCCTGCCGGGAGCAGAGCAATAAGGCTATTCGATATCGTTGGTTGCGTCGTACGGCCCGGAGTGTTGGCTGGCGTGTTTTACCGGCTCAAAGGACATCGTACTTGCATGACCTACGGGTTACGTGGTGGGGCCCCTGACCTCGTGCGCGGTGAGCGTTCGGCCATCTGCCGTTCGCGGATCGAAGGGCCGCGACACTGCCTGCATTGGTGGTTTCGTGGTTTTGTCTCTGGCGGCGGGCGCCCGGCCATTTGAGGCCCTGCCGCCGGCGCGAGCGGCACCTTGCTATCAACGCCCCTGGGTTCGTGGTGGGCACCGTGGCCCGTCTGCGAGGGCCGCGCTCGCACCTCACGGCCCTCGTCCTCCGAGACAAAACCACGAAACCAGCCACACCCGAAATGGCGCAGCACTTCGCCCCGCGAACGGCAGATGTGGGAATGGTCACCGCAAGCGAGGTCAGGGGCTGCACGACGTAACCCATGGGTCATGCAGAAATGATGTCCTTGGGGCCGGTAGGATTCGCTAGCCAACACTCCGGGCCGTACGACGCAACCACCGAGGCAAAAACAGCCTTATTGCTCTGCTCCCGGCAGGGTCGGCTTTCTTCTCGTTAGTCTTCTTTGCCGACGCAAAGAAGAGTGACCGGCAGCCCCCGCAGGGGGATGTCGTATGGCACTTGGGTCCAAAAACCAACGCCGCTCAAAGAAGCAGCGAAAGACCGAGCATGGAGGCTCTTGGGCCCAACAGCCAAACACCGCATCCTCCATCCACCATCAGGCTCAAACCAACCCCATCACCCCCGCCCCAGCCCCCAACGCCACCAGCACCAGCGGATGCACCTTCGTCTTCAGCATCAGCCCGATGGTGACCACGGTCACCGCCACGGCGGTCCAGCGGTGATCCACGCTCGCGGCAAGGATCCAGCCAGTGGAAAACAGCAGCCCGATGGTCAGCGTGGCAAGGCCGCGTCGGATCAGGCCGGGCCACCGTGCTTGCGGCGAGCGGCCGGCGAAATACTCGAAGCCGAGCGCGATCACGCTGGATGGCCCGCAGATGCCGATCATGCCGACAATGGCGCCGGCCAGGCCCGCCACCTGCCAGCCGAACAAGGCAACGAACAAGATGTTCGGCCCGGGCGCGGCCTGCGAGATGGCGTACATGGCGGAGAACTGCGCGTCGCTCATCCAGGCGTTCGACTCCACCAGGAAGCGATGCATGTCGGGGATCGTGGTACTGGCCCCGCCGATGGCGAGGAACGACAGCATCAGGAAATGCGTGAGCAGGCTGGAAAGCACGTTCGGTGAACTCATTGCCGCGGCTCCCCGGGTACATGCGGCGCGGGCGGCGTGGACGACGCCTCGATAGCCGCCGCCTGCGCGCGCCGCGCAAGCTGCTCGCTGCGCCACTCCAGCACCAGGCCCATCGGCACCAGCACCGCCATCACCGGCACCAGCGGCCAGCGCAACAGCCCGATGCCGACAAACGCCGCGCCGCCGATCATCAGTCCGCTCACGGTGCGCGGCTGGCTCTGTGCGAGCTTGAAGCCGGTCGACAGCACCAGCCCGGCCGACACCGCTGTCATGCCCGTGAGCATGCGCTGCACCGCCGCCACGTCGCGGTAATGCTCGTACAGCAGCATCAGCGCCAGCACGCCCACCATCGGCACCATCACCAGCCCCGCAAAGGCCGCCAGCGCGCCGCGCAGCCCGGCAAAGCGCAAGCCCAGCATCAGGGCGAGATTGATCACGTTGGGGCCGGGCAGCACCTGCCCGAGGCTGAGCAGCTCGACAAAATCGCGGTCGCCCAGCCAGCGGTTGCGGTCGACCACGGCGCGCCGCACGAAGGGCAGCACGCCGCCAAAGCCAGACAGCCCCATGCGGGCGAATTCGATGAACAGGCGCCGCGGCGTGGGTGGGGGTGCTAGCGCTACCATCGGATCGTCGCCGGCGGGAGAGGGAGTAACTGGCATCGCTTGTAACGGGAGAGGCATGGCCGCCGGGGCGGTCCGGCATGCCGGGAAAGAAAAAGGCCCCGCGCATTGTCGCGCAGGGCCAGTTCGGGTGGACGCGGCTTAGTTGCCGCTCGCCGGCGGCACGATCCGTACCGGCTCGATGCTCGGCTCCTTGAGCTTGAGATCCAGCGCACGGCCCTTGCGGGCGCGCTTGCCCACATATGGCAGCAGCAGCTGGCCGTAGAGCTTCTGCGAGCTCGGCTTGCCGCCGCGCCCGGCACCGGACACCACCAGCCCAGGGGCGCCGACGGCAATCGCCTGCTGCAGCGTCTCCTTGGGTTCCAGCTCCATCAGGATCACGCCGCGGCCACCGGCCGAGAGCGACTTGATTTCGTCGAGCGCAACCAGCAGCATGCGGCCGTTGGCTGACAGACAGGTCACGTGCGTGGCCTCCTCGCCGATCGGCGCGGGCAACAGTGGCGCATCGCCCTCGTCCAGCGTCAGGTAGGCGCGGCCACCCTTCTGCCGGCTGACCATGTCACCGACCTTGGTCTGGAAGCCATTGCCGCCACGCGTGGCAATCAGCAGGCGCTGGTCGACGCTGCCGGCAAAGGTGTGGGCGATCTGGCTGCCAGGCTGCAACTCGATCAGCGTGGTCACGGGCACGCCGTCGCCGCGCCCGCCCGGCAAGCCGGCCACCGGCACCGTGTAGGCGCGGCCATTGGTGCCGAACACCAGCATCACGTCCACGCTGCGGCACTCGAAGGTGCCATAGAGCGCATCGCCCGCCTTGAAGGTGAACTGCTGCGCGTCATGGCCGTGGCCCTGGCGCGTGCGCACCCAGCCCTTCTGGGAGACCACCACGGTGACGGGCTCGTCGACCACGCGCACCTCGGCGTTGGCGCGGCGCTCTTCCTGGATCAGCGTGCGGCGCGGATCCTTGTCTTCCGGGCTGTATTGCTTGGCGTCGGTCTCGATCTCCTTGATGATGCGCCGGCGCATCATGGTCTCGGACTTGAGCAGCACATCCAGCTCGGCCTGCTCGTCGCGCAGGCTCTTCAACTCCTGCTCGATGCGCAGCGCTTCCAGCCTGGCCAGCTGGCGCAGGCGGATTTCCAGGATGTCCTCGGCCTGGCGGTCCGACAGGCCGAAGGCCTGCATCAGCGCCGGCTTGGGCTCATCGCTCTCGCGGATGATGCGGATCACCTCGTCGATATTGAGCAGCACCAGCATCCGGCCTTCGAGGATGTGGATGCGGTCTTCGACCTTGCCCAGGCGATGGCGCGTGCGGCGGGTGACGGTGGCGAAGCGGAAGGCGATCCACTCGCGCAGGATGTCGGCCAGGCCCTTCTGGCGCGGGCGGCCATCGGTGCCGATCATCACCAGGTTGATCGAGGCGCCTGACTCCAGGCTGGTGTGCGCCAGCAGCGTCTGGATGAATTCCTGCTGCTCGATGTTCTTGCTCTTGGGCTCGAACACCAGCCGCACCGGCGCGTTCTTGCCGGATTCGTCGCGCACCGCGTCGAGCACCGCCAGCATGCCTTGCTTGAGCTGCAACTGCTCGGGCGTCAGCGACTTCTTGCCCGCGCGGACCTTCGGGTTGGTGATTTCCTCGATCTCTTCGAGCACCTTCTGCGACGAGGTGCTCGGCGGCAGCTCGGTCACCACCAGTTGCCACTGGCCGCGCGCCATTTCCTCGATGATCCAGCGCGCGCGCACCTTCAGGCTGCCGCGGCCGTTCTCGTAGATCTGCGCAATGTCGGCCGCCGGCGAAATGATCTGGCCGCCGCCCGGATAGTCCGGACCCGGCATCAGCGCCAGCAGCTCGGCCAGCGTGATGTTGGGGTTGCGGATCATCGCCACGGTGGCCGCCGCCACTTCGCGCAGGTTGTGCGGCGGCACTTCGGTGGCCATGCCCACGGCAATGCCCGATGCGCCGTTGAGCAGCACAAAGGGCAGGCGCGCCGGCATCAGCCTGGGCTCTTCCATCGAGCCGTCGTAGTTGGGGATGAAGTCCACCGTGCCCTGGTCGATCTCGTCGAGCAGCAGGCGCGCGATCGGCGTGAGCCGGGCTTCGGTGTAGCGCATGGCCGCTGCGCCGTCACCGTCGCGCGAGCCGAAGTTGCCCTGGCCGTCGATCAGCGGGTAGCGCAGCGAGAAGTCCTGSGCCAGGCGCACCAGSGCGTCRTAGRYSGACTGGTCGCCGTGCGGGTGGAAKTTACCCAKCACMTCGCCSACCACGCGCGCCGATTTGACCGGCTTGGCGTCGGAGCGCAGCCCCATCTCGTGCATGGCGTACAGGATGCGGCGCTGCACCGGCTTCTGGCCATCGGCCACTTCCGGCAGCGCGCGGCCTTTGACCACGCTGATGGCGTAGTCGAGATAGGCGCGCTCGGCATAGTGCGCCAGGGTCAGCGAGTCCGCTCCGTTGTCGGGCGAACCTGGGTCAAGCGGAATGTCTTGTTGTTCCATGGATTGGCAAGAAGACGGCGCACCGCATCGTTGGCCGGTGCGCCGGTTGCATGTTGTTCGTTATGCGGTTCGTCGTAGGGTTCGGAATGGGATCAGGGCATGTTGCGGCGGCCGCCGATCACCATCTTGACGCGATTGACGCCCGCCCCGCCCAACCCCGCGGGCGCGCCGCCCGGACGGTAGAAGCGATAGAACTGCAGCACCGTGCTGACATATTGCTGGGTCTCGGGGAAAGGCGGAATCTTGTTGTTATAGCGCTGCACCGCGCCCTCGCCCGCGTTGTACGCGGCCAGCACCAGCTCGAGGTCGTTGGGGAACAGCTCCATCAGCCAGCGCAGGTAGCGCACGCCGGCCGAGATATTGGTGCGCGGGTCGGCCAGTTTCTGCTCGACCGTGCGCCGGGCATCGGCGCTCACGCCAAAGCGCGCGCCGGTGTCGGGAATCACCTGCATCAGCCCGATCGCGCCTTTGGGCGAGACCGCGCCTGCGTTGAAGCCGGACTCTACCGCCATGACTGCCTTGACCAGCGCCGCGTCGACATTCTGCGCCGCCGCGATCTGGCGGATCATGGGCTCGACCGTGGCGATATTGGGATGGTTGACGACATAGCGGTAAAGCTTGTGCGTCTCCAGGTCGATCTGGTTGCCGGCACCGGCTCCGGCACGGTACGGCAGCGGGCTCTTGAGCTCGCCGCCGTTCTTCATGAACAGCGTGTAGCGCTCGTCCAGCTTCTCGTCCGAGAAATGCGCCACGCCGTCGTCGTCGATATAGCCATACAGCGCAGCGTGGGCCGCTGGCATGAAACCCAGGCCGGCCAAGCCGGCCAGCAGCATGCCGGCGGCAATCCATTGCCGCGCACGGGTGCTGCCAGGTCTGGTCTTAGCCATCGGGACTCCTTGCGTCATGCGGGTATCGAACGGTTCGATTCGTGCCGCCTAGATATCGGCGATCACCTCGTTGCCGCGCTCCTCGAGCCAGGTGCGCCGCTGCGCGGCCTCGCCCTTGCCCATCAGCATATTCATCACGCCCACGGTCTGCGGCAGGTCGAAATGGCCGAGCGCCACCGGCAACAGGCGGCGCGTGTCGGGATTCATGGTGGTTTCCCACAGCTGCTCGGCATTCATCTCGCCCAGGCCCTTGAAGCGCGAGATCTGCCAGCCGCCTTCCTTGATGCCATCCTTCATCAACTTGTCCTGGATGGCCACCAGCTCACCGTCGTCCAGCGCATAGAGCTTCTGGGCCGGCTTCTTGCCGCGCGCCGGCGCATCCACCCGGAAAAGCGGCGGGCGGGCCACGCACACGTTGCCGTTGTCGATCAGCCTGGGGAAATGCTTGAAGAACAAGSTCAGTAATAGCACCTGGATGTGCGCACCGTCCACGTCAGCGTCGGACAAGATACAGATCTTTCCGTAGCGCAGGTTGGACAGGTCGGGCTCATCGTTGGGCCCGTGCGGGTCCACGCCGATTGCCACCGCGATGTCGTGCACCTCGTTATTGGCGAACAGGCGGTCGCGCTCGGTCTCCCAGGTGTTGAGCACCTTGCCGCGCAGCGGCAGGATGGCCTGGAACTCCTTGTCGCGCCCCATCTTGGCCGAGCCACCGGCCGAGTCGCCCTCGACCAGGAAGAGTTCGTTGCGGGTGACGTCGGTGGATTCGCAGTCGGTCAGCTTGCCGGGCAGCACGGCCACGCCGGAACCCTTCTTCTTTTCCACCTTCTGCGCCGCGCGCGTGCGCGCCTGCGCCTGGCGGATCACCAGCTCGGCCAACTTCTTGCCGTACTCGACGTGATGGTTGAGCCACAGCTCCAGCGCGGGGCGGCTGAAGGTGGACACCAGCTTCACCGCGTCGCGGCTGTTCAGGCGCTCCTTGATCTGGCCCTGGAACTGCGGGTCCAGCACCTTGGCGGACAGCACGAACGAGGCACGGGCGAACACGTCCTCGCTCATCAGCTTCACGCCCTTGGGCTGCAGCGCGTGCATCTCGATAAAGCTCTTGACCGCCTGGAACAGGCCTTCGCGCAGGCCGGACTCGTGCGTGCCGCCAGCCGGCGTGGGAATCAGGTTGACGTAGGACTCGCGCACCGGCGCGCCATCTTCGGTCCACGCCACCACCCAGGAAGCGCCCTCGCCCTCGGCAAAGCCATCTTCCGCCGGGTTGGCGTCCGGGTCGGCGAAGTGCTCGCCTTCGAACATCGGCACCACCAGCTCGGCGCCGCTGCCCTGCGCCAGCGCTTCCACCAGGTAGCCCTTGAGGCCCTGCTCGTACTGCCAGGTCTGGCGCTCGCCGTTTTTCTCTTGCAGCAGCGTGACCTTGACGCCCGGCAGCAGCACCGCCTTGCTGCGCAGCAGCCGCTGCAGCTCGGCCATCGGGATCGCAGCCGAATCGAAGTACTTCGCGTCGGGCCAGACCTGCACCCGCGTGCCGCCCTTCTTCTCGCCGCGCTCAAGCTTGCGTGTGGCGAGCGGCACGGTGACGTCGCCGCCGGAGAAGGTCAGCGTGGAGCAGTTGCCGTCACGCCATACGGTCACGTCGAGACGGGTCGACAGCGCATTGGTAACGGAGACGCCCACACCGTGCAGGCCGCCCGAGAAGGCATAGGCACCGCCCTTGCCCTTGTCGAACTTGCCGCCCGCGTGCAGGCGCGTGAACACGATTTCCACCACCGGGACCTGCTCTTCGGGATGGATGCCGACCGGGATGCCGCGGCCATCGTCCTCGACGCTGATGCTGCCGTCGCGGTGCAGTGTGACCATGATCTCGGAACCGTGGCCGCCCAGGGCCTCGTCGGAGGCATTGTCGATCACCTCCTGCACGATGTGCAGGGGATTGTCGGTACGGGTGTACATGCCGGGTCGTTGCTTGACCGGCTCCAGGCCCTTCAGGACCCGGATGGAGGATTCGCTGTACTGACTGATTTTGCTCGCCATGGAGTCGCTTGCTTAGTGGGATTCTCGGCCAGCCTTGGCGGGGGCGCGGTTGCCGCACGCCAGCCAGGGGGGCCGGGCAGCCTGCATTGTAATGGAAGCGGGTAGCCGTCTTGATGCCAATCGTCACCAGCAATTGCCATGCGCGATTCGGCACATCCGGTGTCGCGGGCGGCACCGGAGTGACGCCCGACGTCCTCCCGGGATGCGGGGTACACTCGCTCGCACCGGCGTGGCCAAGGCGGTTCCGGACCGCGCCGACAAAACTAAAACAGCACTACGCACACCCAGCCAGGATGCAGGACGCCATGCAGAACACGATTCAACACACACCAAGAAAACCACTCTCCCTGACAACCGTATTGATTTGTGGTGGCCTGCTCGTCACCTTGTCGATGGGTATCCGGCACGGCTTCGGCCTGTTCAACCTGCCGATCACGCAGACCCACGGCTGGAGCCGCGAGACCTTTGCCTTCGCGCTGGCGCTGCAAAACCTGATGTGGGGCGTGACCCAGCCGTTCACGGGCGCGCTGGCCGACAAGTTCGGCGGCTTCCGCATCATGCTGGTCGGCATTGCGCTGTACGTGGCGGGCCTGGTCGTGATGGCGATGGCCACCTCCGGCACCGCCTTCGCCTCTGGCGCCGGCATCCTGATTGGCATAGCGCAGTCCGGCACCACCTATAGCGTGGTGTACGGCGTGATTGGCCGCGTGGCCAGCCCCGAGAAGCGCGTGTGGGCCATGGGCATCGCGGCGGCCGCGGGCTCGTTCGGGCAGTTCCTGATGATCCCGGTGGAGCAGACGCTGATCTCGACTGCCGGCTGGCAGAATGCGTTGTTCATCCTGGCGGTGCTGGCTTGCCTGATGCTGCCGCTGGCCTTCAGCCTGCGCGAGCCGCAGGGCGCGACGCACGTGCCCGGCTTCCAGCAGACCATCGGCCAGGCCGTGCGCGAAGCGTTCGGCAACCGCAACTTCCAGTTGCTCACGCTGGGCTACTTCGTCTGCGGCTTCCAGGTGGTGTTCATCGGCGTGCATCTGGCGCCCTATCTCAAGGACCGGGGCCTGACCGACCCGAAGATCGCGACCGTGGCGCTGGCGCTGATCGGGCTGTTCAATGTGTTCGGGACCTATAGCGCTGGCGCGCTGGGGCAGCGTGTGCCCAAGCGCTTCCTGCTTTCGCTGATCTACATCACCCGGTCCGTGGTGATTGCCGGCTACCTGCTGCTGCCGCTCACGGCCACCAGCACCTGGGTGTTCGCCGCGATGATGGGTTTCCTGTGGCTGTCCACGGTGCCGCTGACCAACGGCATCATCGCGCAGGTGTTTGGCGTGCAGTACCTGTCGATGCTGTCGGGCGTGGTGTTTTTCTCGCACCAGATCGGCAGCTTCCTGGGTGCGTGGCTGGGTGGCTTCCTGTATGACCGGACCGGCACCTACAACACGGTCTGGATGATCGCGATCGGGCTGGGCGTAGTGGCCGCCCTGGTCAACCTGCCGATCCGCGAGCATGCGATCGCGCGGCCGCAAGGGGCCGCGGCATGATCACGGCACGCCCCGCCGGCCTTGCGCTTCGGGCAGCAGGCTTCGCGGCGCTGGCCGGGGTGCTGGCGCTGGCCTTCATGGCCTACCTGCGGCCGGCTTTCATGGTGGATCTGACGAACATGGTGCTCGCCTGGTGCGGGTGAGGATGCGAAGACTAACAATCGCCCATTGTTCCCCTCCCCCCGCGTGCTGGAAAAAACCGTAGCTCCGCTTCTAGTGGCTCCTAGCTAAGCCACCCCTCTCCCCGGCCCTCTCCCCTGAGGGGAGAGGGAGAGAGAGCCGTCGTCATGGCAAGCGGTGCTGGCCTTACGGCGCCTCGGCCTTGGTCTTGGCTTCCAGCACTTCCCAGCGCTCCAGCGCCTCCAGCAGTTCCAGGTCGATCTCATCGTGGCGGGCCGCCAGCTGCGCGGCCTTGCCCGCGTCGCTCACATACAGCGAGCCGTCCGCCAGCTGTGCGCTGACGGCCTTCTGCTCGTTTTCCAGCGAAGCGATACGCTCCGGCAGTGTGTCCAGCTCGCGCTGTTCCTTGTACGACAGCTTGACCAGGCGGTTAGCCGCGCGGGCTTCGCGCGGCTTCGTGCTTTCCGCGGCGGCCTTGCCCTCGCCACCGCGCGCGTCCTGCATGGCCGCGCTGCGCGCCGACTGGACCTGCCAGTCGGAGTAGCCGCCCACGTACTCGCGCCAGCGCCCGTCGCCTTCGGCGGCGATGGTGGAGGTCACCACGTTGTCCAGGAAGGCCCGGTCGTGGGACACCAGGAACACAGTGCCGCTGTAGTCCTGCAGCAGTTCTTCAAGCAGTTCCAGCGTGTCGATGTCGAGGTCGTTGGTCGGCTCGTCCAGCACCAGCACATTGGCCGGGCGCGCGAACAGGCGCGCCAGCAGCAGGCGGTTGCGCTCGCCGCCGGACAGCGATTTGACCGGCGAGCGCGCGCGTTCCGGCGCGAACAGGAAATCGCTGAGGTAGCTCATGACGTGCTTGCGCTGGCCGTTGATCTCGACCCAGTCGCTGCCAGGGCTGATGGTATCGGCCAGCGAGCGCTCCAGGTCCAGCTGCGTGCGCATCTGGTCGAAATACGCCACCTGCATGTTGCTGCCGTTCTTGACCGTACCGGCATCCGGTGCCAGCTCGCCCAGGATCAGGCGCAGCAGCGTGGTCTTGCCCGCGCCGTTGGCGCCGATCAGGCCGACCTTGTCGCCGCGCATGATGGTGCCGGTGAAGTCGCGCACCACCATCTTGCTGCCAAAGGCTTTGCTGACATCCGTCAACTCGGAAACGATCTTGCCGGAGCGCTCGCCTTGCGACACTTCCAGCTTGACGTTGCCCTGCACGTCGCGGCGCGCCGCGCGGTCCGTTCGCATCGTCTCCAGGCGCTGGATACGCGCCACGCTACGCGTGCGGCGCGCTTCCACGCCCTTGCGGATCCAGACTTCTTCCTGCGCCAGCAGCTTGTCGAACTTGGCCTGCTCGACCTGCTCGGCGGCCAGCAGCTCGGCCTTGCGCGCCTGATAGGCGGCGAAGTTGCCAGGAAAGGAAATCAGCCGGCCACGGTCGAGTTCGATGATGCGGGTGGCCACGCGGTCCAGGAAGGCGCGATCGTGGGTGATCAGCAGCACGCTGCCGCGGAAGGCCAGCAGCAGGTCTTCCAGCCAGCGGATCGCTTCCACGTCCAGGTGGTTGGTCGGTTCGTCCAGCAGCAGGATGTCGGGTTCGGCCACCAGGGCCTGCGCCAGCGCCACGCGCTTTTGCATGCCGCCGGATAGCGCATCCACGCGCACATCGGCGCTCAGGCTGAGTTGCGCCAGCGTGGTTTCGACCCGCGTGCGCAAACCCCAGGCACCGGCGGCGTCGACTTCCGACTGCAGGCGGTGCAGCTCGGCCAGCGAGTCCTCGTCGTGGTTGTCGTCCAGCCCCGCCAGCGCCGCTTCATAGGCAACCAGCAGGTCGTGGATCTTGCCCAGGCCCTGGGATACGGCGTCGAATACGGTCACACCCGCCTCGAACTGCGGCTCTTGCGGCACATACGCCGAGGTCACGCCGCTCTGGCGCGCGATCAGGCCATCGTCCGGCGCGGACAGGCCGGCCACGATCTTGAGCAGCGACGACTTGCCGGTGCCGTTGCGGCCAATCAGGCCGACGCGCTCGCCGGCTTCCAGCGAGAAGTCGGCATGGTCGAGCAAGGCCACATGCCCGAAGGCAAGCTGGGCGTCGGAAATCGAAAACAGGGCCATGGGAGCAATACGAAAGGAGACAGCGAAAAGGAGGCAGTTCAAGGGGGCAGTTCAAGCGGCTTGAACCCGCGGCCGCGCGCCGGCGTCGGACAGCAACCGGGCGGCGGGGTGCCAGGTAGCCGGCATTGTAGACCACCGGCGCCCGCGCTCGCCGGAGGCGGCGCAAACCCCTGGCCTGCGGCCGCCACAAAAAAAGAAGGGCCCGCGCTCGCGCGGGCCCAAGAGTCTCTCCTCGGTGCCCTGCTCGCAAGGCACGGAAAGGAGCATAGCAAGCGCCCCGGGCTGGCTCTAGTCGTACAAGTCCGTAAGGGAAAGTCCCGTCAACGCCCCCTTGCGGCGCGCCTCTTACACGTCTGCCACGCGCCTGTTGCGCGCCGTGCAGTCTGGCGGCACGCCAGTGCTGCAGCGCATCGAACAGACCGGCGTGCTGCGCATCGCCCACCGCGGGAGCTCGGTGCCGTTCTCCTTCGTGTCCGACGGCAAGCCCTACGGCTATGCCATCGACCTGTGCCTGCGGGTGGCCGACGCCCTGCGCGGCGCGCTCCGGCTCCCGGGCCTCAGAGTGGAATTCGTTCCTGTCACGCCGGCCCGCTACACCGCCACCAACGAGCTACTGACGATCGAGCCCTACGCCATCATGCTGTCGAAACAGGACGCCGAGTTCAAGCGGCTGGTGGACAAGACCCTGGTCGCCTCCATCTATTCGCTCGATACCCAGAAGCTCTACAAGAAATGGTTCCAGTCGCCGATCCCGCCGCAAGGGGTCAACCTCGACATCCCGATGAGCCACCTGCTGCGCGATTCCTTCAAGTTCCCCAGCGACAAGGTCGCCGACTGAGCGCGCGTCCGGAACGGCACAACTCGTGCGAAGATGGCGGCCCAGCCGCTTTTTCCGCACGCGTTGCGTCGAGTGCCGTCCCATGTCCAGCCCTATATCCAGCACGCCCCTGAAGCTGACCGATCTCTCCGTCTCCGCCCTGGTCGCCGGGCTGATCGCCATGCTGACCGGCTACACCAGTTCGCTGGTGCTGATGATCCAGGCCGGCCAGGCAGCCCATTTGTCGGACGCGCAAGTCGCCTCGTGGATCTGGGCCTTGTCCATCGGCATGGGCGTGACCACCATCGGACTGTCCCTGCTGACGCGGGCGCCCATCGTCGTTGCCTGGTCCACCCCTGGCGCCGCACTGCTGATCGCCAGCCTTCCCGGCGTGCCCTACGCGCAGGCCATCGGCGCCTTCGTCATGGCGGCGGTGCTGATGACCGCCGCCGGCATGACCGGTTGGTTCGACAAACTGATGCGCGCGCTGCCGGCCAGCATTGCCTCAGCGCTGCTGGCCGGCATCCTGTTCCGCATCAGCGTCGACGTGTTCGTGCAAGCCCAGCATCAGACCCTGCTGCTGCTGGTGATGTTCGCGCTGTACCTGCTGGGCAAGCGCTTCTGGCCGCGCTACGCGGTGCCGGGCGTGCTGCTGGCGGGCGTGGCGCTGGCCGGCGCGCTTGGCCAGCTGCATTTCGAATCGTTCCATTTCGCGCTGGCCAAGCCGGTGTGGACCACGCCAGCGTTCTCGCTGCAAGCCTTCGTCAGCATCGCGGTACCCTTGTTCATCGTGGCGCTGGCGTCACAGAATATTCCCGGGCTGGCGGTGCTGCGCGCCGACGGCTATCACGTACAGGCCTCGCCGCTGATCACCGTCACCGGCATCGCCTCCGCCATGCTCGCCCCGTTCGGCTCGCACGGCATCAACCTGGCGGCCATTACCGCGGCCATCTGCACCGGCGCGCAAGCGGATCCGGACCGCAACCGGCGCTATACGGCAGCGGTGGTTTGCGGCATTGGCTATCTGGTCGCGGGGGCACTGGCAGCCAGCATCGCCGCGCTGTTCGCGGCGTTCCCCAAAGCGCTGGTCGTGGCGGTGGCCGCGTTTGCCTTGCTCGGCTCCATCGCCAGCGGCCTGACCACGGCCATGCAAACGCCGGCCGAGCGCGAATCCGCCCTGCTGACGTTCATGATCACCGCCTCAGGCATGACGCTGGCCGGCGTGGGGTCGGCCTTCTGGGGTGTGGTGGGCGGCATGCTGGCGCTGATCGTCTTGCGGCCGCGTACCGCTGCCAAGGCCGGATAAGCGCGAGCGCTTACAGCAGCAGGAAAGCAATGTCGGCGGCGCCGATCCCGGAGACCGGTGTGCCCTTGCGCCGCTGGAACAAGATGTGCTGCAGCACCCGGTCGCGGTGCTCGGCAAACGTGGCGGGATCAAAGCGCAGCGCGGTAAGCGCATAGTGCTCGGAGAGCAGCTTGTAGACCCGGTGGCGCACCATCAGCATCTCGCTCTCGGCGCGCAGGCGGCTAATCTCGCCGGCGTTATCCTCCTCCAGCTGACGCATGCCGACCACCACGCGCGCGTGCATGCCACGGTAGCGATCCAGCTCGCCGTGCGCCTTGCGCAACTCCTCGCGCAGCGCCCTCACCTCCTGCTGGAGCTTCAGGTTGTGCTGCACGCCTCGCTGTATGCGCGACGCCTCTTCCAGCGCCACATCCGCTGCGGCAATCGTGTTCTGCCAGAGCCCCTGACCCGTCGTCTGGCCATCCACCTGCGGCCACACGGTCTGA
Source organism: Cupriavidus sp. 05L411 (assembly GCF_056398045.1). NCBI lineage: Bacteria > Pseudomonadati > Pseudomonadota > Betaproteobacteria > Burkholderiales > Burkholderiaceae > Cupriavidus > Cupriavidus sp. 05L411. The sequence goes on from NZ_JBFTOQ010000002.1 coordinate 50,492, forward strand.
ACCTCATCCTCGCCTTTCATGGCGCTCCCCCTGCGAACCTGACTCACCCGCCACTGGCTTTATCACGACTGCCAGCTGGTCGGGACAACCGCGACCACCCCACAACGATGCTCCGGACTACCGGCGCTTGAACAACGCGCTCTACCTCGATTGAAGATGGCATCCCGGCAAGGGACAACCACCTGAAAGGAGGGATCGTCAGACCGAAAAACGGCCTCGACCATGCTTTGCACTGTACACCTGGCAAGGCCCGCCGGGCAGCTATGGGAAAATGTGGCCCCAGCGACAGCCAACGTCAAGGACCCATCCATGAATGCCTATGTACTACTGGCCCTCGCCATCGCGGCCGAAGTCATTGCCACCAGCAGCCTCAAGGCCGCCGAGAATTTCACGCGCCTGTGGCCAAGCGTGCTGGTCGTGGCCGGCTATGTCAGCGCCTTCGTCCTGCTGATGCAAGTCATGAAAACCGTGCCCGTGGGCATCGCCTACGCGATCTGGTGCGGCGCGGGAATCGTGCTCGTGACGCTGATCGCCAGCGTGTTGTATCGGCAAGTGCCGGATCTGGCGGCCTGGGCGGGGATTGGGCTGATTATTGCGGGGGTGGCGGTGATTCAGCTGTTTTCGAAGATGGGGACGCACTGAGACGCGTGCGCCGTGCGGCGGCAAGCCTCTGCATTTCAACTGGGCGAAGCTTTGATGAATCGCTGAGACAATGGGGTGGTCCCGCCGGCAGGAATCGAACCTGCATTTCACGCTTAGGAGGCGCGTGTTCTATCCATTGAACTACGGCGAGACGATAGACACTCCCGGATCGGTGAGTGCGCCTTGGTGGCGCGGATCCGGAGCAGGCCGGAGTATATCAAAATCCTCACCGCCCAAGAAACGCGCCACTCCCTCTTCAGCACTCGCCTTTCTTGGCGTGCCCTGGGGGACAGTGATAGCCCTTGTCTTTCTTGCCATACCCGCCATCGCCGCGTCCGTCCCAGCGCTCGGGCATCAACACCCAGCCACCGCTGGCCTGCACCCAGCGCGGCGCCTCGTAGACGTAGCCGGCGCGCTCGCGCTCCCATTTGCCCTTTTTCCATTTGTGCTTGTGGCCGCGACCGTCCCAATCCCAGTAGCCGGGGGCCCAGACGTAGCCGGGACGCGCAACCGGGACGGCTTCATAGACGGGGGCCGGCGGCGGAACGCCAATCGCCACATTGATTGACACCTGGGCCTGCACCGCCGGCGCCACGCCCAACCCACCCGCCAAGCCCGTTACTGCCGCCGCGCACAACAGAATCTTTCGCATATTGTTCTCTCGCTTGCCTGTGTTGTTCAGGAGCGAGAATAGCCTGACCCGGAACTTCAGGCTGTTAGCAAAGGTATCCATGGATGACATTTGTCGCGCGAAGGAAACGCAGCGGCATGGCTAGGTGCGGTTAGCAGAACCGCCAGCCCCACAAACGAGAAGCCCGCCAGGAAACTGGCGGGCTGGTTGCGGACGGTCCGGACCTTCCAGGTCAACGCCGGCGCTATCGCGGCAACAGTCGTTGCAAGCAGCGTTTCCCATGATTCCGCCCATGACGCGGACGTCCCTCCGGACCACCCGGAGAGTCGAAGGAAAGCTGGCAGTGACGCCGACTGCCGCGATATCAGCGGCTAGCAGCACTTAAAGCAAAGCGCCGAGGAAGGTCAGCGGGTATTCCAGGTCCACCACCTTGCCGGGCAACCGTGTGCCCGACGGCTTCAGTATAGGCAGGCAGCCCACGGATGCAACTTTGAACGCGGCGGGGGACATCTCGAAGAAAGTGCGCAATGACACGCAAAATCTCGCGCTTCGGCCGCATTTCGGCCTCAAAAAGGAATTCCTATCGCAGTGCAACAAACCTACTTTTGTTTCTGCTATAATTCGCGCCGTGAGTTCGCACTGTGAGTTGTGCAACACGCCAGCCGGGTTCTTCCGGCAGGCGATACCGCCCCCGCTCTCAAGCTCTGCTCCCCGGTCCCGCCGACTGGCCTGCTTTATGTTGCCGTGCTGTTTGCTGCATCAAGGCCAAGTGGTGATACCCGACAGAACGCATTTCTCACCGACGTCGCCTCGTCTCCGATCCTGTTGAATAGCTCTATAGAGCTGTTTGCCTGCCAGGGACTGCCGCCCGGCCTTGTGCCCGGTGTCACCCTGCCTGCCGCCGTACTGCCAGCTGTGTCTGTCGTAACGGCCTCACCGATTGGCGCCGAAGCCTTTTTAAGACTTTGCACTGCGCCCGCCCCTGTTCGCTAGTTCGGCATGGGGTGCCATGCATTTAAAGAAAATTACGACATGACCCAGCACGACATTCGTGCGGAGCAAGATTTTGCCTCCGCCGCCGACGCATCGATCGAAGCCGCAGCCATCGCCACCCCCGCTATCCAGGATCTGAGCCCGCTCGACAAGCTCGACGCCATCCTCAGCCCGGAAGCCGCCGTGGCGCCTGCCGCTGTTGCCATCAATGCCGAAAACGGCTTCGCCAAGCTCGGCCTCGAAGAAGCCATTCTTCGCGCCCTGGTTGAACTGAACTACACCACGCCGACCCCGGTGCAGGCACAAGCGATCCCCGCCTTCCTGGCTGGCCGCGACCTGCTGGTGTCGAGCCAGACCGGCTCGGGCAAGACCGGCGCCTTCATCCTGCCGGCGATCCAGCGCATCAGCGAGAAGGCTTCGCCGAATCGCCCGCGTTCGGACGATCCGGTCAAGCGCATGAAGGGCAAGCGCCCCCGTCCGTCGCCGGCGCAACCCGCGCTGCTGGTGCTGACCCCGACCCGCGAGCTGGCCCTGCAAGTTACCGAAGCCACCGCCAAGTACGGCCGCCACCTGCGCCGCATCGTCTGCGCCAGCATCCTGGGCGGCATGCCTTACCCGAAGCAGCTCGCCGCGCTGTCCAAGATGCCTGACATCCTGGTCGCTACCCCGGGCCGCCTGCTGGACCACGTTGAAGCCGGCCGTATCGACCTGTCCCAGCTGGACATGCTGGTGTTCGACGAAGCCGACCGCATGCTCGACATGGGTTTCGCCGACGATATCGACGCCATCGTTGCCGCYACCCCGGCCACCCGCCAGACGCTGATGTTCTCGGCCACGCTGGACGGCCGCATCGCCCAGCTGGCTTCGCGTCAGCTGCGCGATCCGCAACGCATCGAAATCGCCGCGACCCGCGCCGACCAAAGCAATATCGAACAGCGCCTGCACTTCACCGACGACATGTCGCACAAGGAAAAGCTGCTGGACCACCTGCTGCGCGACACCACGCTCAAGCAAGCCATCGTCTTCACTGCGACCAAGCGCGATGCCGATTCGCTGGCCGAGCGCCTGTCGGACACCGGCTTCGCAGCCGGCGCGCTGCACGGCGACATGACCCAGGGCGCGCGTAACCGCACCCTGACCTCGCTGCGCCGCGGCAACCTGCGCATCCTGGTGGCAACCGACGTGGCCGCACGCGGCATCGACGTGCCCGACATCACCCACGTGGTCAACTTCGACCTGCCCAAGCAAGCGGAAGACTACGTCCACCGTATCGGCCGTACCGGCCGTGCTGGCCGCTCGGGCGTCGCCATCAACCTGGTGAACCACGGCGACATGTTCCAGTGGAAGCGCATCGAGCGCTTCACCAACAACCGTGTCGACGCATCGGTGATCGAAGGCCTGGAGCCGCGTCGCTCGCCGAAGCCGCGTTCGGGCTTCGCCGGCAAGCCGGGTGGTGACCGCGGTGGCTACCGTGGCAACAGCAATGGCGGCGRCTATCGCGGCGGTGAAAACCGCAGCTTTGGCGACCGCAAGTTCGGCGGCGGCGAAAGCCGCGGCTTCGGCAGCCGTGACGGCGCCCCGCGTCCCGCAGGCGATCGCCCGTTCGGCGACCGTGACGGCAACCGTGGCTTCGGCGACCGCAGCAGCCTGGGCAACCCCAATGGCAACAGCACCGGCTATCGTGGCCAGGGCGGCCAGGGCGCAGCCGGCGGCCAGCGCAGCTTCAACAACGAAGGCGGCGGCTACCGTGGCGGCGACAATCGTGGCTTCGGCAATCGTGAAAGCGCGGCTCCCCGCAGCTTCGGCGACGGCAATCGTGGCGGCTTTGGCGGCGGTGCAGCCGGCAATGGCGGCAACGGTGGCTACCGTGGCGGCGAAGGCCGCAGCTTCGGCAACCGCGATGGCAACCGTGAAGGCGCGCCCCGCAGCTTCGGCGGCGGTCAGCGCAGCGGCAACGGCAACACCGGTGGCCGCTCGCGTTTCGAGCGTTAATTCGCCGGGCTGAACAGGTTCACCGCTTAGGCGGTGATGCCTCGCAAAGCCAAAGAAAAGGGCACCTTCGGGTGCCTTTTTCTTTGGCCGCCTTCTTTGGCCGCCTCAACCAATGCCGCTCGCCACGGACAATCAGCGCCCCGCTACATCGAACAACTGCGAAAGCCGACGAACGCGAAATCGTCCTCGGGCAGCAGCGCCATGCGCGCGCGTGCATGACGCTGGCGCGCCGGGCTGGCGAAAGACGTGCTCCGCACCGCCTGGTGGCTGGCAAAGCAGTACACGTATTCCATATCGGCGGGGTCCGCCTCGAATCCCGCGTAGGGCTCGTACGGCGTCGCCGTCCACTCGCGCACCATGCCCCAGCGCAGGCCGCCCCGATCCYGGACCGCCGCCAGCTCCCATTCCGTTTCCGTCGGCAGGCGCCGGCCTGCCCAGGCGCACCAGGCTTGCGCCTCGAACAGACTGACGTGACGTACCGCTTCGTCTGGGTTCAACGTGCGCAGACTGCCGAAGCGCAAGGCCATCCAGGTCCGCGACTCAGGATGGCGGGCCCAGTAGCGCGGCGCCGAGCGATCCTGCATCATCAGCCACTGGCGACCCGCCGCCGACCACCAAGAGGCGCGCTCATAGCCGCCGTCCTCCACGAAATCGAGGAACTGCGCATTGCTGACGGGCGCGGCATCCATCTCGAAAGCTGGCACATAGGTAGGCTGCGGCGGCAACTCGTCGGGCAGCGCGAAGCCATCTGGCGCGTTCCAGCCCTGGATGAAACGCCCGCCGGGAAACTGCAAGGTGCCGCCGTGCGGCACCGATACCGACGGCAGGACGACCGCAGGCTCCACGGGGACAACGCCCAGCGCCTGCAGCAGCGCGGCGATGGCCTCGCCCTGGCAGTCCTCGTGAAACAGCGCGCGGCGCCAGGCGTAGAGCGTGGCATCGCCATCATCGGGTTGCGCCGCCAGCCGGCGCAGGACGGCATCGAGCACGTCGGCGGCGTAGCGCTTGACCACGGCCACGTCGGGCAGCGTGACCTCCCAACGGGCATCGGGATCAATGCGATCGGGATCGAACCACTCGTCCGCGCCGGTCAGCAGCGACGGCACACTGGCCACCTGCAGCCAGGCGCCATCGCGCTCGAGCGTGCGCACGTCACGCAGGCACCACCATTCGGCATACCAGGCCACATGCCCCAGCGTCCACAGCGGCGGGTCGGCAAAATCCTGGCGAGGCACCTCCCAGCCGCGCCGGGTCTGGCCAAAAGCTGCCAGCCAGGCCAGGGTGCGGTTGCGCGCTTCCACCAGCGCCTGCGCCAGGCCTTCGCGCGGCAGCCGCCGGGCATCGGCCCAGACGGCCTTGCCGCCGTCGAAATGAAGGTCGGGAAGCATGGAAAAGCCGCTCATCGAACACCCTGCCGGAGAATGGGATTGGCACCCGGTTGCGTGATCCGGCGAGCCGCGTGCGCCATGCGCCGCACCTTTCGCCGAAGAGATGCGGGCATTATGACACCAGCCCCACCTGCCCCCTCGCGGTGTGCCTGGTGGCTTCAGGCTTCAGGCCCGGGCGTGGAACACCGCGAACCATCCGCGCGGATCGCTCCACCAGACCGGATCATCGAAGCCCGCAGCCTCGAGCAAGGCGGCGAAGTCGTCTGGCCGGTATTTATACGAATCCTCCGTATGAATCTGCTCGCCCGCGCGGAACCCGCGGCTACCCTCCGCCCAGCGCACGGTGACCTCGCGCTCAGCTTGCAGGTGCATCTGGATGCGCGACCCCTCGCGGTCGAAGCTAGCCACATGGCGCCAGTCCTCAAGCTGGAAGTCGCTGCCCACGATGCGATTCAGGTTGCGCAGCACATTGCGATTGAAGGCGGCGGTCACACCCAGCGGATCATCATAGGCGGCCACCAGCGCCTGCTCGTCCTTGAGCAGGTCCACGCCGATCAGCACGCCATCCCCCCTGCCCGCCGCGGCCCGCAGCCGCTGCAGCAAGGCCTGCGCCTGGGCTGGTGCGAAATTGCCGATGCTGGATCCTGGATAAAAAAACAGGCGGCGCCCGCTCCTGACCTCGGGCGGCAGGTCGAGCGGCACGCACAGGTCGGCGCCCAGGCCAAGCATGGGAATCTGCGGATGCTGCTGCTGCAGGCAGAACAGCGTGCCGCGCAGGAACTCCACCGAGATATCCAGCGCCACGTATTGCGCCGGCTGCAGGCTGCCGAAGAGCCGGGCCGCCTTCTGGCAGTTACCCGCGCCGAGGTCGATCAGCACGCAGCCACTGCCGGCGCGCGCAGCCATGGCGGGAGCAAATGCCGAAAAGACCGAGGCCTCGGTGCGCGTGGGGTAGTACTCGGGCAGGTCGGTGATGGCCTCGAACAGGCGCGAGCCGAGCACATCGTAGAAGAACTTGGGGCAGATGCTGGCGGCGCTGGCCAGCAGGCCCCGCGTGATCTCGCCGCGTAGCGCGCCGCTGTCCTCGTGGTACTGCTGGATGAAATCCAGCCGGGGCACCGGGTTCGGTTGTGCATGGCCGCTGCCGACGACGACGCTGCTGGCGGGGGGGCCGTTGGGTTTCAGGGCCGCGGTGCCGTTGTGATTGGCTTGGGTGTGATTGAGGCGTACGTTCAGTGGATTCAGCGGGGTCGGGACTGCCGGCATGACGTTTCCTTGATGGTCGATGGGCACTGCATAAAACCCCCAGGGGCCCGCACGTCACGGCATGCGCGGGAGTTGCAAGGGATCCGCCTCCGGTAACGTCTGGGGCGCATCAGCCGATGCAAGTCTTCTCAGGATAGCTGGCGAGCGCGGAGTGTGCTTACCGCATTGCACAAAATCCTCAGTGCAATGAAAACCAGAAAGTGCGCCTTGTTCAACAACAGTTTGCCGCCACAATGCCGCCACAGCGCCCCACAAAAAATACACAGCATCGTTTATAATCCGCTTCAGCGTATCTGCTTCGGGCTCGCCCGGATTGGATCGCCCCTCAAAGGGGAGTAGCTCCGGGGCCATGCCCTTAGCACAATCGTCATTCCGGGACTGACAGTCTCCGGTTGTGCTGACCGCGCCAAGTACCATCAGCGGTCGAGCAAGACCTTTGCAACCTGGTTTCATGGTTTGCAAAGGCGCCCCCAAGCTCCCACACATCATGTCTCCAGGCCAAACCGGTGCGTACGCACGGCTCTTAGCTATTCGTTGTTCGAGGAGATTTCATGGAATGGTTTACCGATTTGTTCACGATGCAGTTCCTGACGGCACTGCTATCCATCGTCGTCATTGACCTTGTGCTGGCCGGCGACAATGCGATCGTGATCGCCCTGGCGGCGCGCAACCTGCCACCTCACCTGCAGAAGAAGGCCATCATCTGGGGGACTGTCGGCGCGGTCGTGGTCCGTTCGGCCATGACGGTCGGCGTGGTGTGGCTGCTCAAGATCCCTGGCCTGCTGCTGATCGGCGGCGCGGCCCTGGTGTGGATCGCCTACAAGTTGCTGTCCGATGACGGCAATGGCGACGAGCATGGCGCGGGCGCAACCACCCTGGTGGGCGCGATGAAGACGATCATCATCGCCGATGCGGTGATGGGCGTGGACAACGTGCTGGCTGTGGCCGGCGCGGCGCACGGCAGCTTCCTGCTGGTGGTGCTGGGCCTGCTCATCAGCATCCCCATCGTGGTGTGGGGCTCGAGCCTGGTGCTCAAGCTGATGTCGCGCTTCCCCTCGATCATCTTCGTGGGTGCCGGCGTGCTGGCCTTCACGGCAGTCAAGATGATCGTCAGCGAGCCGCTGGTGAAGGAGTTCTTCAACAGCAACGCACTGGCCTACTACGGCTTGTTCGTGGTGGTCGTCGGCGGCGTGCTGGGCGGTGGCTACCTGGTGCAAAAGCGTCGGGCTCCAGCTACGGCCGCGCAGTAATGCGCGACGGCGCCAGCGCCGCCGAGCTAGCTGGAACCTGAAAACGGGTCGCCACGGGTCGCCGAAAGGCGGCCCGTTTTGCTTTGCGATAAAATGCTAAACCTTTAGCAATTTGCTATTCGGTTAGCAGATTGCCTGCCATACGCGCACACCGCTGTCGCGTCACTTTTCCCCAACACCCGCGCCGATGAAACAGTACCTCGACTTCATGCGCCATGTGCAAGAGCATGGCACCGAAAAGGCCGACCGCACCGGCACCGGCACGCGCTCGGTGTTTGGCTACCAGATGCGCTTCGACCTGCGCGAAGGCTTCCCGGTGGTGACCACCAAGAAGCTGCACATGAAGTCGATCATTCACGAACTGCTGTGGTTCCTGAAGGGCTCGACCAACATCCAGTACCTGAAGGACAACGGCGTCAGCATCTGGGACGAATGGGCCGACGCAAACGGCGAGCTCGGGCCGGTCTATGGCTCGCAGTGGCGCGCATGGCCCACGCCGGACGGCCGCCACATCGACCAGATCACCGACCTGATGGCGCAGATCCGCAGCAATCCCGATTCGCGCCGGCTGATCGTATCGGCCTGGAACGTGGGCGAGATCGCGCAGATGAAGCTGCCGCCCTGCCATGCATTCTTCCAGTTCTACGTGGCCGACGGCCGCCTGTCCTGCCAGCTGTACCAGCGCAGCGCCGATATCTTCCTTGGCGTGCCGTTCAATATCGCCAGCTATGCGCTGCTGACGCACATGATCGCGCAGCAGACCGGGCTGGAGGTAGGCGACTTCATCTGGACCGGCGGCGACTGCCACATTTACAGCAACCATGCCGAGCAGGTGGCAACCCAGCTCGCACGCGCACCGAAGGCGTTGCCGCAACTGAAGATCCTGCGCAAGCCGGACAGCATCTTCGACTACAAATACGAGGACTTCGAACTGGTGGGCTACGAATCGCATCCGGCCATCAAGGCACCGGTGGCCGTATGACGTTGCTGACCCTGATCGTGGCGAAAGCCCGCAACGGCGTGATCGGCCGCGACAACACCCTGCCCTGGCGCCTGCCCGAGGACCTGGCGCACTTCAAGCGCACCACCATGGGCGCGCCCATCGTGATGGGCCGCAAGACGTGGGAGTCGATCGGCCGGCCGCTGCCGGGCCGACGCAATATCGTGGTAAGCCGCAACCGCGACCTGCGCATCGAAGGCTGCGACGTGGCGAACTCGCTGGAAGAAGCACAGCGGCTATGCGTGGGGGCCCCGCAGATCTTCCTGATCGGCGGCGCGCAGCTGTATGCCGAGGCCCTGCCCAGCGCAGACCGGCTGGTGGTGACGGAAATCGATGCGGATGTGGAAGGCGACGCGGTGTTTCCGGCCATCGACCCGCAGCAGTGGATCGCGACGCAGCGCGAACGGCATCATTCGGAGGCGAACGGTTTCGACTACGCGTTCGTGACGTACGAGCGCCCGCCCTCGGGCGAGGAATAACGGCCGCCTCAAACGGTAAGTTTCAAGCGACGCTGACGTCGCTGACGTTTTACGCGCGCGGCGGCCTGTCTTCAGGCCGCCGCTGTCGTTTTAGTTGCCGCCGGCGATGGTCATCTGCTCGATCAGGACCGAGCCGGTTTCCTTGGTGCCGCGCACCAGCGCATCGGCGCCAATGGCCACGATCTGCTGGAACATCTCCTTCATGTTGCCGGCGATGGTGATCTCTTCCACCGGGTACTGGATCACGCCGTTCTCGACCCAATAGCCCGACGCGCCGCGCGAGTAATCGCCCGTCACATAGTTCACGCCCTGCCCCATCAGCTCGGTCACCAGCAGGCCGGTGCCCAGCTTGCGCAGCATGCCGGCGAAGTCGTCTGCCGGCGTGGTCAGCTTGCTGGAGAGCGTCAGGTTGTGCGAGCCGCCGGCGTTGCCGGTGGTCGTCATGCCCAGCTTGCGCGCCGAGTACGTGGAGAGGAAATAGCCTTCCACCACGCCGCCGCGCACCACATCGCGCGCGTGGGTCTTCACGCCTTCTTCGTCAAAGGGTGCGCTGCCCATGGCGCCCGGCAGGTGGGGCTGCTCGTGGATATGGATATGCGGCGCAAACACCGCCTTGCCCAATGTGTCGTAGAGGAAGGTCGACTTGCGGTACAGCGCGCCGCCAGACACGGCTTGCACAAACGCGCCGAGCAGACCGGCGGCCAGAGGTGCCTCGAACAGCACCGGGCAGCGGCGCGTCGACAACTGGCGCGCATTCAGGCGGGCCAGCGAGCGCTCGGCGGCATAGCGGCCGATGTCCTCGGGCGCAGCCAGCGCGCCGGGCGCGCGCTTGGACGAGTACCAGTCGTCGCGCTGCATGCCGCTGCCGGTGCCGGCGATCGGCGCGCAGGAAATAAAGTGGCGGGAATACGGGTAGCCGCCCGTGAAGCCGCGCGAAGTGGCCAGCACGAACTGCGAATGCTGGGCCGAGACGCTGGCGCCATCGCTGTTGCGAATGCGCGGCGAGACCGCGAAGGCTGCCGCCTCGGCGCGCCGCGCGAGCTCGATGGCTTGCTCGGCGTCGATATTCCAGGGGTGGAACAGGTCGAGATCCTGCGGGTTGCGCTCGAGCAGCGCTTCTTCGGCCAGGCCGGCGCAATCGTCTTCCGCGGTGAAGCGGGCGATGTTGTAAGCCGCCTCGGCCGTGGCACGCAGGGCCGCCGGCGAGAAATCCGAGGTGCTGGCGTTGCCGCGCCGCTGGCCGATCATGACCGTGACGCCCACTACCTTGTCGCGGTTTTGCTCGATGGTTTCCACCTGGCCCTTGCGCACCGACACCGACAGGCCGCTGCCCTCGGAGATCTCGGTAGCCGCGTCGGTGGCGCCCAGCTCGCGTGCCACCCGCAGCACATCGGCGGCCATCTCGCTGAGCTGGGCCTGGGTATAAGTGAAGTGGGTGGTCTGGTCTGCGGATTGATCCATTGTGGGCGCGGTCATCAAAAGTCCAAACAAGAATCATAGCAAGATAAAATGCCAACCATGACGCGAAACACCCGCCCCTCCCCCCGGAACGCCTCCGGCTTCCCCGACCCGTTCACCCCTGAGCCGGCCGACGACGACGACATGCTCAAGAGCAAGTCGCAGAAAAAGCGCGACATGCTCGCCCTGCAGGACCTGGGCGTGGAACTTGAGGCCCTGCCCAAGGACCGCCTGGCGCGCGTGCCCATGCCTGAAGCGCTGGCCGACGCCATCCGCGACGCGCGGCGCATCACCAACCACGAAGGCAAGCGCCGCCAGATGCAGTATGTCGGCAAGGTCATGCGCAGGCTGGACGATGACGAAGTGGCCGCCATCCAGCGCGTGCTGGAAGGCTTCAAGGGCACCAGCAAGGCCGAGACGGCTAAGCTGCACCTAGTCGAGCGCTGGCGCGAGCTGCTGCTGGCGGACGACGCCGCGCTGACGAAATTCCTGGCCGAGCATCCGGCCAGCGACGTCCAGGCGCTGCGCAACATCATCCGCAACGCGCGCAAAGAGCACGAGATGAACAAGCCGCCGCGCTACTTCCGCGAGTTGTTCCAGGCCGTCAAGACCGCGCTGGAAAGCAAGCAGGCCACAGCCACCGGCGAGCAGGAACCCGAGCCGGAAGCCGGCGAATAACCGGCATATAGCCGACATCCCAAACGCAGCAACCAAGGAAATGGGGACAAGATGATGCAAACCACAACGCCCGCGCTGGTCCATCCCGTTACCCGCAGGCACCCGGACGAACTGCTGGTTGGCTTTGTCTCGATCTCCGACCGTGCCTCGACCGGCACCTACCAGGACGAGGGCATCCCGGCGCTGCGCGACTGGTTCGGGCGCGCCCTGAGCTCACCCTGGCAGGCCGTGGAGCGCCTCATCCCTGACGAACAGGCGTTGATCTCGCGCACGCTGATCGAGCTGGTCGACGTGGCCGGCTGCGATCTGGTGCTGACCACCGGCGGCACCGGCCCGGCGCGCCGCGACGTCACCCCCGAGGCCACGCTGGCGGTAGGCACCAAGGAAATGCCTGGCTTTGGCGAGCAGATGCGCCAGGTCAGCCTGCACTTCGTGCCCACGGCCATCCTGTCGCGGCAGGTGGCGGTGATTCGCGAAACCGCCAGCCGCGCCGCCCTCATCATCAATCTGCCGGGCCAGCCGCGTGCCATCCGTGAAACCTTGGAAGGCCTGCGCGGCGAGGACGGCAAATCCATCGTGCAAGGCATCTTTGCCGCCGTGCCCTACTGCGTCGACCTGATCGGCGGGCCTTACATCGAGACTGACGAAGCCGTGGCCAAGGTGTGGCGCCCCAAGCACGCGATCCGCGCCAAACCCGCCGCGTAAACCTCAGGGGGCAGCCACGCTATCGCAGCCCCAGATACAGCCCCACCGGCACGAACAACACGGCCGCCACATTGCCCAGCAGCACGATCGACGCCACCTGGTCCGGCTCCTGCCGGAAATGATCGGCCACCAGGAAGTTGAGCACGGCCGGCGGCAGCGACGCGAACACGAACAGCAGCCCGCGCTGGAGCTGGGTCAGCGGCACCACCTGCGCCAGCAGCAAGGCGCAGGCGATGCCGGTCAGCGGACAGACCACGGCGCCGATCGCGCCCATGCCCCAGTTGCGCAGGCTCACGTCCTTCATGCGCACGCCGAGCGCGAACAGCATCAGGGGCACGGTGGCGTCGCCCAGCAGCTTGATCGACTGGAACACCGGCTCCGGCAGCGAGAACCACGGCCGCGCCAGCGACAATCCCACCCCCGCCACCGTTGCCAGCACCATCGGATTGCGCGCGATCTGCGTGATCGACGCGTGCCGGTTGACGATCTTCATGCCGATGGTGAAGTGCATCAGGTTGGACGCGGCGAACAGCGCCACCGCGGGCGCCAGCCCGACCGGCCCGAACGCGAACACCGATAGCGGCAAGCCCATGTTGCCGCAATTGTTGAACATCATCGGCGGCACGAAGGTGCGCGGATCCGCCCCCAGCAGCCGCGCGCCAAGCCACGCCAGCAACCCCGAGCCCAGCACCACGGCAACCGCGCAACCCAGCAGCACAAGCTGGTCGGCCAGCACGAATTCCTTGCTGACAAAAGCCGATACCACCAGCAGCGGCGCGATCACATCGAGCGTGGCGCGGTTGATCCCGGACATGTCGGGATGCGCGCGGCGCCCGTAGAGCCAGCCGACCAGGATGATCAGGATGACCGGCGTGATGATCGAGACGATGCGCGCAAGCATGGGCGGGCTGCCGTTAAGCCAAAGCGCCCCGCAGGGCGCCTTGGCAGTGACATGGGAGGAGAAAAAATCAGGCGGCCGGGGTATCCGGCGTTGCGCTCGCCTCGGCCGCGGCTGCAGGTGCCGCTGCCGGTGCCGACTGGCGGATGAAGTGGGTGCGGTAGTAGCGCAGCTCTTCCACGGACTCCAGGATATCGGCCAGCGCGGTGTGCAGCTGGCGCTTGATGAAGCCCTTGTGGATGGCCGGCTCCCAGCGCTTGCACAGTTCCTTGAGCGTGGAGACGTCGAGGTTGCGATAGTGGAAGAACGCCTCCAGCTTGGGCATGTAGCGCGCCATGAAGCGGCGGTCCTGGCAGATCGAGTTGCCGCACATGGGCGACTTGCCGGCCGGCACCCAGCGCTTGAGAAAGGCCAGCAGCTCGACCTCGGCCTGGGCTTCGGTCAGGGTCGAGGCCTTGACCTTGTCGATCAGGCCCGAGCGGCCGTGGGTGCCCTTGTTCCAGTTGTCCATGCCATCGAGCACGGCGTCTTCCTGGTGGATCACCAGCACCGGGCCCTCGGCCAGGATGTTGAGTTCGGAGTCCGTCACGACGATGGCGATCTCGATGATGCGGTCCGTGTCGGGCATCAGGCCGGTCATCTCCATGTCCAGCCAGATCAGGTTGTTTTCGCTCTTGACGGATTTGACGCCGCTGGGGACGTGGGTATTTTGGCTGGTCATCTGGACTGCAATCGAAAGAGAAGCAAAAGGGGGCGCGCCCGCGCTCCGGATCAGGAACACGGGGCAGCAGGCACGAACAACTTATAATTCTCGCATATCCGCCGCCGCAGCCGGTTCCAACGCGCTCGGAAACCCGCTTCGGCGGTCCGGCCGCCACCGCGTACGCCAAGGCTTCACACGACAAGGCTCTGCCCGATGTTCACGTTTCTGTTCCTAGCCGCCCTGATGCTGATGGTGCTGACCAAGCTCTGGCTGGCCGCCCGCCAGGTGCGCCATGTGGCGCGACACCGTCATGCGGTGCCTGCCCGTTTTGCCGACACCATTACGCTGTCGTCCCACCAGAAGGCGGCCGACTACACCATCGCCCGCACCCGGCTGTCGATGCTGGAAGTGCTGGCTGGCGCCGCGCTGCTGATCGTGCTGACCATGCTGGGCGGGCTGCAGTGGATCAACCAGTTCTGGATCGGCACCTTCGGCCCGGGCTACGCCTACAGCGTGGCGCTGATCGCCAGCGTGGCCGTGATCGGGGGCCTGGTCGACCTGCCCTTCTCGCTCTATGGGCAGTTCGGCATCGAGCAGCGCTTTGGCTTCAACCGCATGGGCTGGAAGCTCTACCTGGCCGATATGCTCAAGATGACCGCCGTTGGCTGCGCGCTAGGCCTGCCCCTGCTGCTGGCCGTGCTGTGGCTGATGGCACATATGGGCGAGTACTGGTGGGCGTGGACCTGGCTGACGTGGATCGCCTTCACCATCTTTGTGCAGATGATTGCCCCGTCGGTGATCATGCCGCTGTTCAACCGCTTCGAGCCGCTGGCCAATGCCTCGCTGGAAGCCCGCATCACGCGCCTGCTGCAGAAATGCGGCTTCCGCAGCCGCGGCCTGTTCGTCATGGACGGCAGCAAGCGCAGCGCGCACGGCAATGCCTACTTCACCGGGTTCGGCGCGGCCAAGCGCATCGTTTTCTTCGACACGCTGATGGAGCGCCTTGCCGATGACGAGATCGAAGCGGTACTGGCGCATGAGCTTGGCCACTTCAAGCGGCGCCACATCCTGAAGGGCATGCTGGTCAGCTTCGCGCTGAGCCTGGTCTTCCTCGCCGCGCTGGGCTGGCTTTCCAGCCGCACGTGGTTCTACACCGGGCTGGGCGTGCTGCCCAACCTGGGCACCACCAATCACGCCCTTGCCCTCGTGCTGTTCTTCCTGACCCTGCCGGTTTTCACCTTCCTGCTTGGCCCCCTGGCCAGCCTGACCTCGCGCCGCCATGAATTCGAGGCGGATGCGTTTGCGGCCGGCCAGACCGATGCCGGCCACCTGGTCTCTGCCCTCGTCAAGCTCTACAAGGACAATGCCTCTACCTTGACCCCCGACCCGATCTACAGCGCCTTCTACTACTCGCACCCACCGGCAGCACAGCGGATCGACCGCCTGCTGGCGCACGCATGAGCCGCGCCGCCAGCCGGGGAGGCCCGCAGCGCGCCCCAAGCCCTGCCAAAGCCAATGCCAATGGCGCCGCCGCCGAGGAGGCGCTGATCGTCGCCGCGCACGGCCGCCACTATGTGATCGAGCTGGACGACGGCAGCCGCCTGCACGGTTTCCCGCGCGGCAAGCGCAGCGAATGCGCGGTCGGCGACCGCGTCACCATCGAGCGCGCCGCGTCCGACCAGTGCGTGATCACCGGCTTCAAGCCGCGCAAGAACCTGCTGCATCGCTCGGACCAGTTCAAGTCCAAGCTGCTGGCCGCCAATATCGACCAGGTAGTGATCGTGCTGGCGACCGAGCCGGGCTTCTCGGAAGACCTGCTGGGCCGCGCGCTGGTGTCCGCCGAAGCACTGGGCATCCGCCCGCTGATCATCCTCAACAAGATCGACCTGACCGAGCGGCTGGACGAAGCGCGCGGCCGCCTGGCGCTGTACCGCGGGCTTGGCTACGAGACGCTGTTCCTGTCGGTGCACGGATCGCCGGACGATACGCTGGCGCAGTTGCGCCCGCAGCTGGCGCACCGCGCCAGCATCCTGATCGGCCAGTCGGGCATGGGCAAGTCCTCCCTGCTGAACCTGCTGATCCCGGGCGTGGAAGCGCAAACGCGGGAAATCTCCGCCAAGCTGGATTCGGGCAAGCACACCACCACCTTCACCCGCCTCTACCACCTGCCCGCCAGCGTGGATGGCGAGGCCGATGGCGTGGATAGCGCGGATGGCGCAGATCCTCAAGCGCGCCAGCGTGGCTGCCTGATCGATTCGCCGGGTTTCCAGGAGTTCGGCCTGCACCACCTGAGCGAAGGCATGCTGGAGCGCGCATTCCCCGAATTCCGCCCACGCCTGACCGAGTGCCGCTTCTACAATTGCCACCACATCAACGAGCCCGGCTGCGGTGTGCTGGCGTCGATGAAGGCCGGCGAGATCTCCGGCCGGCGCCACCAGCTCTACACGCAGCTGCTGCACGAATCCCGCCAGCAAAAGCCGTGGTAAGGTAATCGGGCGCGCCGCCTGCGGGCAAACGGGCATGCGGCGCACCCGATCCCGATGAAACTACTGCTCTCGACCCCTTCCCTCGTCCATGCCGCGCACTGCCAGAACGTGCTGGAAGCCGCCGGCATCCGCGCCGACCTGCGCAATACATGGCTGGCTGGCGCCATGGGCGACATCCCGTTTCGCGAAAGCGCGCCCCAGGTCTGGCTGATCGACGATGAACGGGAGGCCGAGGCCTGGGAGGTATTGCACGCCGCCGCCAATCCGGCGCCGGGGCCGCGATGGGCCTGCGTGTCCTGCGGGGAATGGCACGATGCGCAGTTCGGCTCGTGCTGGCAATGCGGCGCGCCGCGGCAACCCTGAAAGCAAAGCGCCCGCGGCAAGCGCGGGCGTCGATGTCAACGGTCAACGGGTACAGCGGGGTTGGCTCAGCCCACCCAGAGCGCCAGCGACAACATCGCCAGCAGCAGCATCCACAGCACGACGGCACGCCACACCAGGCCGATGGCCGATTGCAGCGTACGCACGTTGGGTTCCACCCCGAACTCCGGCGCGACCGCCTCGGGCTCGCTATCGTCTTCCATGCCCGGTGCATAGTCCACCGCCGGGCCGGCCAGGCTGGTGCGCAGCACCACGGCAGTACTCTCTTCGGCCAGCGGCACCCCCAGGCGCACGCCAAGCGCGCCGCCGCCGCTGGCAAGCAGGATGCCGTTGACGGCATCGTTCCACTTGCGCGCATGGTTGCGCCACGCATAGACCGCATCCTCGAAATTGCCGACGATGGCAAAGCCSACCGMGGTCAGCCGCGARGGAATCCAGTCCAGCAGRTARAAGGCACGCGCGGCAAAGCGGCCCAGCGCGGGGCTGCGCTCCGTGGACGGGATATTCCAGTGGCGCGCGAGGTACTCGGCGATGCGGTACAAGACCACGCCGCCCGGGCCGATCGGCACCAGGAACCAGAAAAACACCCCGAACACGTGCCGGTGCACTGCCACGATGGCGGCTTCCAGGGTGTGCCGGACGATTTCCGTGACCGGCATTTCGATGGTTTCGAGACCGGTCCACTGGTGCAGCAGCGCGCGGGCGCGCGGCAGGTCATCGCGGTTGAGCGCCTCGTGGATATCGGTGAAGAAGTGGCTGAACTGCCGGAAACCCAGGGTGAGGTAGAGCAGCAGGACATTCCACGCCAGCGTGAGCGCCACGCTGATGGAGGCCAGCAGGTAGTGCACCACCATGGCGGTCAGCGTGAGCGGCAGCACCACCGTGAACCAGGCCAGCGCGGTATCGCGCGGGCGCCCGGTGTCAAAGGCATGCTCGGCGCGCTCGGCAAGAACGCGCACGATGTCGTAGATCGGATTGTTGCGGCCCAGGGCGCGGAACTGCTCGGCGATCAGCGCGAGGAGAACGGATACAAATGTCATCTCTGGTCTGGGTGTCGATGGCCAGGGCGCATCAGGCGGCGTGTGTGCCGGGCTGATCGCTTATCTATAGCGAGACGATAGCATACGGCAAACCCGCCCAGACAAAGCACCGCAGCCCGCCGGCAAAGCGGGCGGGCTGCGGGCTGCCGAGGCAACGCCTCAGGGCAGGTCAAACAACAGCACTTCAGCACCATCGCCGTGCGCCAGGGTCACGGCCTCGGCGCCTTCCAGCTGTGCGGCATCGCCCGCTTCCAGCGCCTTGCCATTGACGGTGACACGGCCACGCGCCACATGCACATAGGCCTTGCGCCCGGGTGCCAGCGCCAGCGTGGCCGACTCGTCTGCGTCGAACAAGCCGGCATACAGGCGCATGTCCTGATGGATCACCACCGAGCCCTCGGCACCGTCGCGGCTGCCCACCAGGCGCAGCCGGCCGCGCTTGTCGGCCGCCGGAAAGTGCTTCTCCTCGTAGCCGGGCTCAAGGTCGGACTTCTCCGGCAGGATCCAGATCTGCAGGAAGTGCGTGGTGTCGTGTGCGGCGTGGTTGTACTCCGAGTGCCGCACGCCGGTGCCCGCGCTCATGCGCTGCACGTCGCCGGGGCGGATCACGCTGCCGTTGCCCATGCTGTCCTTGTGGGCCAGCTCGCCTTCCAGCACATAGCTGATGATTTCCATGTCGCGGTGGCCATGGGTGCCAAAACCCATGCCCGGCGCTACACGGTCTTCGTTGATGACGCGCAGCGGCCCGAACTGCACGTGCTTGGGATCGTAGTAGTCCGCGAAGGAAAACGTATGGTACGACTTGAGCCAGCCATGATCGGCATAACCACGTTCACCCGCCTTTCTGATTTCAATCATTTTGACGGCCCTCCTTCAGGCCACATCGGCGCAGGAGCTGGGTTAATCCTAGTCCTGGCCTTGCGCAACGTTTCGATGCTAGGCAGTTTAGGGTGGCAGGCGTATATTTGGCGGACCGATCTTAGAAGCATTCATTCAGAAATTCTGAACATGGCACTCTCTCTCGAATCCCTGGAAGTTCTTGACGCCATCGAGCGCAAGGGCAGCTTCGCAGCCGCCGCGCACGAGATGGGCAAAGTGCCCTCCGCGCTCACCTATGTGGTGCGCAAGCTGGAGGAAGACCTGGACGTGCTGCTATTTGACCGACGCCGCCACCGCGCCGAGCTCACGCCCGCCGGGCGCGCCTTGCTGGACGAAGGCCGCCACCTGCTGCACGCCGCCGACGACCTGGCCCGCCGCGTCAAGCGGCTGGCCACCGGCTGGGAAGCCACCCTGACCATCGTGGTCGACGACCTGATCAATTTCCGCGCCCTGCTGCCGGTCATCCAGGACTTCTATGCCGAGAACGATGCCACCCGGCTGCGCTTTGCCAAGGAAGTGCTGGGTGGCGCGTGGGATGCGCTGGTCAGCAGCCGCGCCGACCTGGTGATCGGCGGCGCCTACGATGCGCCGAGCACCCAGGGCTTCCAGGTGCGCCCGCTGGGTTCCATGCCCTTTGTCTTCGCGGTGGCCGCGCATCATCCGCTGGCGACCGAGCCCGGCCCGCTGACCACCCTGCAGATCGCCAAGCACCGCATCGTGGCCGTGGGCGATACCTCGCGCAACCTGCCAGCCCGCACCCATGGCGTGCTCGCCGGGCAGGACGTGCTGGTGGTGCCCACCATGCGCGACAAGCTCGAAGCCCAGATCCGCGGCCTGGGCTGCGGCTGGCTGCCGGCGCCCATGGCGCAGCCCTTTATCGAAAGCGGCGTACTGCAGGCACGCGAGACCCTGGAGGTACGCGCCCCCGGCAATTTCAAGGTCGCCTGGCGCACCAGCACGCGCGGCAAGGCGCTGCAATGGTGGGCCAACAAGCTGGACGACCCGCGCCTGGCGCAAGCCCTGCTCCAGCAGCAGCCGGGCCAGCCTGAGTAAGCGCCGGACTAAGCACCAGACCCATCGCCGGACCCATCATCGCCTAACACCTGCTTTCGCCATGTCTACCCACCCGAGCCTGGCGCCCAGCTACCGGGGCCGCTTTGCGCCCTCCCCCACCGGCCCGTTGCACATGGGCTCGCTGGTCACCGCGCTGGCCAGCTGGCTCGACGCACGCGCCCATCTTGGCAGCTGGCTGGTGCGCATCGAGGACATCGACTATCCGCGCTGCGTGCGCGGCGCGGACCAGCAGATCCTGCGCGCCCTGGCGCGGCTCGGCCTGCATCCGGACGAGCCGCCGCAATGGCAGAGCCGGCGCGAAGCGCTATACGCCGAGGCGCTGCGCCAGCTCGATGCCGACCACCGGACTTATCCCTGCGGATGCTCGCGCAAGGAAATCGCCGACTCGCTGCTGCATGCGCGCGAGCGCCACCAGACGCTCGGGTATCCCGGCACCTGCCGCGACGGCCTGCATGGCAAGCTGCCCCGCGCCTGGCGGGTGCGGGTGCCAGACGGCGACGCCGCGCTGATCTGCTTCGACGACCGCTGGCAAGGCCGGCAATGCCAGGACCTCGCGACCGAGCTCGGCGACTTCGTGCTGCGCCGTGCCGATGGCTTGTGGGCCTACCAGCTGGCGGTAGTGGTCGACGATGGGCACCAGGGCATCACGCATATCGTGCGTGGCGCCGACCTGCTCGACTCCACACCGCGGCAGATCCACCTGCAGCATCTGCTGGGGCTGCCCACGCCGTCGTACCTGCATGTGCCGGTGGTGACCAACGCGCTGGGCGAGAAGCTCAGCAAGCAAAGCGGCGCGCAGGCCATCGACGACCTCGATCCGCTGGCGGCGCTGCGCACGGCCGGCGCGCACCTGGGGCTGACGAGCGCGGCGCAATCGGTGGAGAGCTGGCTGAGCGATGCCACTGCCGGCTGGGCGGCCTTGCTGGAACGCCTGCCCGCCCAGGCGCACGGCGAAGCGGCGACGCACCCCTGAATGGCATGAGGCCCAAAACAAGAGAGGCGCCCGAAGGCGCCTCTCTTGTTGACTGCGGCGGCAGCGATCCGCTACGCGCGGTGCCGCGCCGTGGCGCTCAGGACTTGCGCGGCACGCCGCCAAGCAGCGCCGCCAGCTGCCGCTTGGGCGCCGGACGGCCGCGGCCAAAGGCGGCGGCATTGTTGTCCGTCACGTCAGGCTGCGCGGCGATCGCCGCGGCGCTCGGCTCGTAAGGACGCGAGAAGAAGGAATCGTCGGACGGGCGGAACGCATTGCGCGAGCTGGCCGGATCGTTGCGGCGCGCACGCGGCTCCTCGCCATCGCCATTGGCGCGCGGGCGGCGCACTTCAGTGCGGGCACGGCGGCGGTCGTTCTCGTCAGCGCGGGCGCCGGCGCCGGTGGGGTCGAAGCCGTCCAGCGCGGTACGCGGCAGGCTGCGCTTGAGCAGCTTCTCGATATCGACCAGCAGGCGCTCATCGGCCGGCACGTAGATCGACAGGGCATCGCCACTGGCGCCGGCACGGCCGGTACGGCCGATGCGGTGGATGTAGTCTTCGGCGCTGAACGGCAGGTCGAAGTTGATCACGCAGGGCATGTCGGGAATGTCGAGGCCGCGCGCCGCCACGTCGGTGGCGACCAGCGCATCGATATTGCCTTGCTTGAAGCCATCCAGCGTCTGCATGCGCTCGGTCTGGGTCTTGTCGCCATGGATGGCGGCGGCGTTGATGCCTTCGCGCTCCAGGTGGCGCGCCAGGCGCGAGCAGCCGATCTTGCTGTTGACGAAGACGATGCACTGGCGCGACAGGCCTTCGGCGGCGCGCTTCTTCAGCAGGTGCACCACGGCGGCCTGCTTGTGGCCGTCTTCGACCTGGAACACGGTCTGGCGCACGTTCTCGTTGGCCGAGTTGCTGCGCGCCACTTCGATGGTGACCGGCTGGCGCAGGTAGCTGGCGGCCAGCCGCTTGATTTCGTTCGAGAAGGTGGCCGAGAACAGCAGCGTCTGGCGCTGTGCCGGCAGCAGGTTGATGATGCGCTGCAGGTCGGGCAGGAAACCCATGTCGAGCATGCGGTCGGCCTCGTCCAGCACCAGCATCTGCACTTGCGACAGGTTCACCGATTTTTGCTGCACGTGGTCGAGCAGCCGGCCCGGGGTTGCCACCAGGATTTCCACGCCGCGGCGCAGCGCCTCGGTTTGCGGGTTCATGTCCACGCCGCCGAACACCACCGTGCTGCGCAGGTCCGTGAAGCGCGCGTACCTGGCCACGTTGTCGTAGACCTGGTCGGCCAGTTCGCGGGTGGGGGTGAGCATCAGGGCGCGCACCGGATGGCGGGCCGGCGAGGCGCTGGCGCTGGCCAGCGGCAAGAGGCGCTGGATGATCGGCAGCGCGAAGCCGGCGGTCTTGCCGGTGCCGGTCTGGGCCGCGCCCATCACGTCCTTGCCCAGCAGCACCACGGGAATCGCCTGCTCCTGGATGGGAGTGGGCTTGGTGTAGCCCTGCTCGGACAGCGCGCGCTGGATGCGCGCATCCAGCCCGAAGCTGTCGAAGGTGATCTCGGGGGTGGTCTGGTCAGTGGTCGTAGTCGTCATGGTTTCCGTGTCTTGCAGGAGGCGAACCCGGCGCCAACGGACACGCGTCTTGAACCGAGCGGGGGAGATCTGCGCATGGATTTAAGGGCCGGCCGCGTGGGGCGCGATGTGCTGCCGCACGCCACTGCAAGCCGTCGTCTGTCCGTGCCTCTGCGGGCAATTCCGCCGCGCGATCAATAGCTCATGTAAATCAAAGACTTAGATTGTAGCATTAGCGGCCCATTTAAGGGTAGTGCGGGTGTGGCGGCTACGCCAGTTTCGGCGTCGCGGATTTCAACTTTATGTCACCGGGCGCGTGGTCGCCGTGTTGCGGTTAAGTCGCGGCTCCTGGCCGCCCTTACCCGGCAAGTGAGCCCTGCTCGATGCTGCGCAAGCGCGCGAGCTGGAGGCGCGCCTCACCGCACGTGCCATGCGCATGCCGCCGGGCCCGCTGCGCCCGGGGGTCATCCAACGCGCTCTGGCCTACGACCCCGCCGAACTGGACGCCGGCATCCCATAAGTGTTAGAAATAACAAAATCAATCAATAGTGTCCGGAAACCCACCTAGAATCCCGACTTTTTGTGTTGCGCCATCGCCGCCCAGGCGGCGTCTTATCGATTTACCGAGGAAACACACCATGACGACAGAAGGCCTGGGTAACCGTGTGAAACGACTGCTGACCGCCAATGTGCACGCACTGGTCAGCTCGCTGGAGGCGCGCGCGCCGCAAGCCGTGCTCGAGCAGTACCTGCGCGAGTTTGACGAGGTGATCGCGCAGGCGCGGGTCGGGCTAGGCCAGCACGAGGCCGCCAAGCACCAGGCCGCCAAGGCCATCGCGCGGCTCAACAACGAGATCGAGCGGCTCGACGAACAAGTCACGGTGGCGCTGCACCACGGCGACGACGCCGCGGCGCGCGCGGGCACCGAGCGCCAGATCGACCTCGAGGACCAGCTCGGCAAGCTCAACGGCAGCCTGCAGGAAGCCGTTGAAAAATCCGAGGCGGCCGAAGCCGACCTGCTTGGCCTGCGCGCCAAGCGCGCAGAGATGGAGCAGGCGCTGGCCGGCATGGTGGCCGCACGCGCAGCCGCCGAGCGCGCGGGCGCCAGCGTTGGCGCCGCGCCAGGCACCAGCGCCGGCGTGCGTGCCGAACAACTCGAGCAAGGCTTCAACCGCGCCATGACCGGCGCCACCGGCGTGGCCGGGCTCGGCGTCGGCAGCTCCGGCGCCGATGCCTCCTTGCTCAAGCGGCTGGAAACACTACACAAGGAACAGCGCATCAACGAACGCCTCGAGCGCCTGAAGGCCGCACGCGGCGCGGCGCGCTCCTGAGCGGCGCACACCAAACACCGGCTCCGCCGATCCCGACCGCTTCAGCACGATAAGAAAAGCCGAAATGAATCAGCTGTTATTGCCGGGCAATGCCCCGTTCGTGGTGGCGATTGGCTTGATGGTAGTCATCGGCGTGCTGGAGGCGCTGGCCCTGCTGCTTGGCCTCGCCCTGTCGCAGCAGGCCAACAGCTTCCTGGTCACGCATTTCGCGCTGGACCACACCGACGCCAGCGCGGCCGATGCTAGCGCCATCGGCCAGTTTCTCGGCTGGCTGCACGTGGGCCGCGTGCCGCTGCTGATGCTGGTGGTGCTGTTCCTGATGGGCTTCGCCATCGTCGGCCTGATCCTCCAATGGGTGATCGCTGCCGTGGCCGGCCACCTGCTGCCCGTGCCGCTCGCGGTGGTGCTCGCCACGCTGGGCGCCCTGCCCTTCGTGCGCACCACCGGCGGCCTGGTGGGT
This sequence comes from Cupriavidus sp. 05L411, assembly GCF_056398045.1. NCBI lineage: Bacteria > Pseudomonadati > Pseudomonadota > Betaproteobacteria > Burkholderiales > Burkholderiaceae > Cupriavidus > Cupriavidus sp. 05L411. Next base: position 74,766 of record NZ_JBFTOQ010000002.1, read on the forward strand.
CGCTATTTTCCGCAGGATGAATCCTCCGCCATCTCCGAGCTCGACTTCGTCGGGCGCGTTGCCCAGGTCACGCTCGGCGAGGCCTCGGCCGGCAATCCGGCGCAAGCGCGCCTGGTCGATGAATACGGCCAGGCCCACTACCTGCGCGTCGAGCCGGATGAGCCAGGCCAGCGTTTTCCGCGCGGCGAAACCGTACTGATCGTCGCGCGCATCTCCGGCACCTTGTATCGCGCCATCGTCAACCCGCGGCCCGACCTGCTGTAGGCCACACGCGGACGCAAGCCGTCCGCGGTATTTTTTCCAAGTTCCAAGGGAGCATCAGAACCAATATGGATTCCATCATCTTCTGGGGTGTCATCGGCCTGGCCGGCGTACTCGGCCTGTGCATCATCGGCATGATCTTCTCGCGCCTGTACACGCGCGCATCGGCCGAGCGCGCCTTCGTGCGTACCGGGCTGGGCGGGCAAAAGGTGATCATGAGCGGCGGCGCCATCGTGCTGCCGGTGTTCCATGAAATCATCCCGATCAACATGAACACGCTCAAGCTGGAGGTCAGCCGCGCCTCACGCGACAGCCTGATCACCAAGGACCGCATGCGCGTGGATGTGGTGGTGGCGTTCTTCGTGCGCGTCAAACCCACCGTGGAAGGCGTGTCCACCGCCGCGCAAACGCTGGGCCAGCGCACGCTGGCGCCGGAGAGCCTGCGCGCGCTGGTGGACGACAAGTTCGTCGACGCGCTGCGCTCCACCGCGGCGCAGATGAGCATGCAGGACCTGCAGGATGCGCGCGAGCAGTTCGTGCAGGGCGTGCAGAACACCGTGGCCGAAGACCTGACCAAGAACGGGCTGGAACTGGAGAGCGTGTCGCTCACCAACTTCAACCAGACCTCGAAGGAGTTCTTCGACCCCAACAACGCCTTCGATGCCGAGGGCCTGACCAAGCTCACGCAGGAAACCGAGCGCCGCCGCAAGGAACGCAACGAAGTCGAGCAGGACACCGAGGTCTCCGTGCGCGAGAAGAACCGCGACGCGCTGGCCAAGAAGCTGGMGATCGAGCAGCAGGAATCGTTCATGAAGCTCGAGCAGGAACAGCAGGTGAAGACTCGCACCGCCGAGCAGAACGCGCGCATCGCGTCCTACGAGGCCGAGCGCAAGCAGGAGGCCGAGCAAAGCCGCATCACCGCCGAGCGCCAGGTGCAGGAGTCCGAGATCCAGCGCGAGCAGGCCGTGCGCACGCGCAAGGTAGAAGCCGAGCGCGACGTGCGGGTCAAGGAAATCGAGCAGCAGCGCGTCACCCAGATGGCGGCCATCGAGCAGGCCAAGGTGACGGAAATCGCCGAGCAGGAAAAGGCCATCGTGATCGCCGCCAAATCGGAAGCGCAATCGCAGGCGCAGGGGCGGGCCAACGAGGCGCTGGCTGAAGCGGTCAAGGCCGAGCAGATGGTGGAAACCACGCGGCGCACGGCGGAAGCCGACCGGGCCAAGCAGGTGGCCCTGATCGAGGCCGCGCAAGAGGCCGAGACCCAGGCGGTGCACGTCACCACGCAGGCGCGCGCCGAGCGCGAGGCCGCGCAGATGCAGGCCACCGCCATCGTCGAACTGGCCGAGGCCGCACGCAAGAAGGGCCTGGCCGAAGCCGAGGCGCAGCGCGCGCTCAACGACGCCATCAACGCGCTGTCGTCGGACCAGACCAGCCTGAAGTTCAAGCTGGCGCTGCTGCAGGCGCTGCCGGGCGTGATCCAGCAGAGCGTGGAGCCGATGAAGGCGATCGACGGCATCAAGATCATCCAGGTCGACGGCCTCAACCGCGGCGGCGCGGCGCCAACCGGCGGCGCAGGCAACGGTGGCGGCAATGGAAATGGCAACGGCAATCTCGCCGAGCAGGCGATGTCCGCCGCGCTGTCCTACCGCGCGCATGCGCCGCTGATCGATTCGTTGCTCAAGGAAGTGGGCTTGGCCGGCGGCTCGCTGCAGGGCCTGGTTCCCAGCCTCGCGGCTGCGCAAGCAGCATCGCACACGGACGACGCGCAGGTCTTGCCGCTGAAGCACGCCAGCCATGCCGCCAACGCGCCGGAGATCGAACCGGATAGCAACGCCAGCAGCTGACGGCTGGCTGACCGGCGAATAGGCTAACAGCCTAAGAGACTTACCGGCTAAGCGGGGGGCCGCATGCATTCACTGCATGCGCCCCTTTTTCCATTGCGGCTTAATCCAGTTTCCCGCCCGACTTGCCCGCCTCGTAGCCACCCAAAGCGGCGCAAAAAAGAAAAAGGGCCGGACACCACGTGTGTCCGGCCCTTCTCTACTACCGGTCCAATCCTGGCCGGCAACGTTCAATGGTACCGGCCAGACTCAGTCGCTCTTGATGCCGTTGTCCTGGATCACCTTGCCCCACTTCTTGTAGTCGTTGCGCATGCGCGATGCCAGTTGTTCAGGCGGCTGGTAGGCAGCGACCGTGCCCGCGCCGAGCATCTTTTCCTGCACCACGGGATCGGCCAGCGCCGCCTTCAGTTCGGCCGACAACCTGGCGATCACATCCTTGGGCGTGCCGGCGGGGGCCAGCAGGCCGCCCCAGGCGGTGGCCTCGAAACCGGGGAAGCCCTGCTCCGCCACCGTCTTCACATCGGGCGTGAAGCTCACGCGCTTGGCCGAGCCCACGGCGATGGGACGCAGCTTGCCAGCCTTGATGTGCGGCAGCGCCGCGATCATGTCGGAGAACATCATCGGCACCTGGCCGGCCAGCAGATCGGAGATCGCCGGCGCGCTGCCTTTGTAGGGCACGTGCTGCACGTCGAAATGCCCGGTGCTCTTGAGTAGTTCGGTGGACAGATGGCCAAAGCTGCCATTGCCGGCGCTGGTGTAGTTGAGCGCGCCGGGCTTGGCCTTGGCGCGGGCGATGTATTGCTGCAGGTCGGTCACGTCGGGCATGGCCTGCGGGTTGACCACCATGACGATGGGCAGGTCGTAGGCCGAACCGATCGGCGTGAAATCCTTGAAGATGTCATAGCCTTTGCGGCTGATCAGGTGCGGCGCCAGCAGCGTGGGCGTGGCCAGCACCATCAGCGTGTAGCCATCCGGCGCGCTCTTGGCGACGGCTTCCGCGCCGATCGTGCCGGAAGCGCCCGGGCGGTTGTCCACCACCACCGTCTGCTTGAGCGCTTCGCCCATCTTCTGGCCGATGATGCGCGCGGCGGTATCGGTCGGGCCGCCCGGCGGGAACGGCACCACCAGGCGGATGGGCTTGGACGGATAGGCTTGGGCGAAGGCCTGCGGCGCGCACAGCGGCAGCGAAACGCCCAGGATGGCCGCACCCAGGCGGCGCGAGAACATACGACGGCTTGTCTTCTGCATGATGAGTATGAAACGTAATCCAGCAATGACGCGTGCCGGCTTGACAGCCCGCGCGCGCGTCGGCGATCCAGCAAAACTAACGGGAAAGACAGGACAAAGCTTCGATGGCCTCCTCCATGACCGGTCATGGCCGGTCGTTTGTTATCGGGCAGCTGAGCAGCAGCGGCTCAGCGCTTCAGAGCATCAGCGGACCTGAGCGGAACAATCGCGCATCCATGGTGCGCAGGTCGGGCGCCACGGTGACCGCGGTGGCGCACTGGTCCAGCACATCGCGCTGCAGGTCGATGCCCGGCGCGATCTCGATCAGGGTCAGGTGCTCCGCGCCGATGGCGTCGGGGCGCATCTCAAAGACCGCACGCTCGGTGATGTAGAGCACGGGGATGCCGAGCGAGGCCACATAAGGGCCGTTGAAACTCAGGTGCGAGACCTGCGGCACGATCTTTTTCACGCGGCCTTCGCGCGCGATGCGCAGGGCGCCGTTCTCGGCGCGTACCTCCAGGCCACCGGCGGTGAGCGTGCCGACGAAGACCACGGCCTTGGCGCTCTGCGTGATGTTGATAAAGCCACCGACGCCGGCGATCAGCGCTTCGGCGCCTTCGCCAAACTTGCTGACGTTGACATTGCCGTGCCCGTCCAGCTCGGCCAGCCCGAGGATGGCGAGATCGATGCCGCCGCCCTCATAGAAATCGAACTGTGCCGGCTGGTCGACGATCGCTTCCGGATAGGCAGACGCACCAAAGCTGAGGCCATCCGCGGGCGTGCCGCCGATCGGGCCGGCCTCCACCGTGAGCGTGAAGCCGTCAACGCCGGCCTCCACCGCCAGCATGCCGACCGCGGCGGGCATGCCGACCCCGAGGTTGACCACCCGCGGCTGCCTGCGCGCCAGCTCCAGCACCGCGCGCCGCTGCACGATGGTGCGGGCATCAAGCACGGGGGGCACGGGGGACCCCTCTGGCGCAGGTGCGCTGGTGACGTTGACAGTGCTGGCAGCTTCCCCTTGCCACGGCGTCACGTAGGCCGGATTGAACTGCTCCGCGAACGTCATCTGGTGATGCGCCGGGTTCTCGCTCACCACCACGTAGTCGACCAGGATGCCGGGCACGTGGATGGCCTGCAGGTTGTCGTGGTGATCCACCAGCGACTCCACCTGCGCGATCACGATGCCGCCGGAGTTGTGCGCCGCCTGCGCCATCGCCAGCAGTTCGTGGTGAAAGGCCTCGCGGTGCGTGCTCAGGTTGCCGCGCGCATCGGCGGCGGTGCAGCGGATCAGCGCGCAGTGGATCGGGAAGCTCGGATAGAACAGGTATTCGTCACCGCGAAATTCGACCGCCTCGACCCAGTTCGCGCGGCCCTCGGCAATCGCCGCCTGCGCGCTGCGGTTGATGGCGCCACCGTGGTAGCGGCTGTCCTGCGCGGTGCGCGGATCCACGAACGTGTGCAGGCCGATCTTGGTCAGCACGCCGGGCTTGCCGCCGGCGATGGCACGGTACAGGTGGGTCAGCACGCCCTGCGGCAGGTTGTAGCCCTCGCACGCCTCGGCCATGGCAAGCGAGGCCAGGCGCGTGGCGGAGCGCCAGTGCCCGCCCACGATGCGCCCGGTCATGCCCGCATTGCCGAAGTGGTTCACCCCGCGCGCGCCGCGGTCGCCCTGCCCCGCCGAATACACCAGCGTCAGGTCGCGCGGCATGCCGGCGTCCAGGAAACGGCGCTCGAGCGCGTCCGTTACCGCCTCGGCATGGCCGGCGCCCACGAAACCGGCGCTGGCCACGGTCCACCGGGATTGCACTAGCGCTGCCGCTTGCTGCGCGCTGATGACCTTCATGGCTGTCTCCATCGTGTTCTTCTTGGCGCGGCGTGCTGCCTGCACGCACTGCGCCGGACCGCACTCCGCACTACGCATTCCGCGAACATTTGTTCGCAAAACACCTATCATACGTAGTCATGCCGGCATCGCGCAAGTGCGTTCAGCGCACTAAAATCACCCTATTTCCGTCTCCTCACGCTATGAACAGCCCTGAAACGCCCCTGGCCAACCCGCAGAAAAAGGAMGAGCTGCTCGATTCGCTSACCAAKGGSCTGGCGCTGCTGCGCCTGTTCGCCTCCGGCGCGGGGAGCCTCACCATGCAGGACGTGGCGGAACAGCTCGACGTGACCCGCGCCGCGGCGCGGCGGCTGCTGCTGACCCTGCAGCACAACGGCTACGTCGCGCAGGACGGCCGGGACTTTTCCATCACCCCGCGCGTGATGGACCTGGGCTACGCGTACTTTGCATCGATGAACCTGCCGCAACTGGCCGCGCCCTATCTCAAGGCGCTCTCCGAGCAGACGGGGGAAACCTGCTCGCTGGGCGTGCTGGACGGAGAATCGGTAGCGCTGGTGGCGCGCGAAGAGCCGCCGCAGATCCTGCGCGTCGACATGGGCGTGGGGCGGCGCATGCCGGCCTACGCCCACTCGCTCGGCCGCGTGCTGCTGGCCGGCCTGGACGACAAGGCGCTCGAGGCTTACCTTGCCACCGCGCAGCTGCGCAAGCTCACCCCGTTCACGGTCAGCTCGCGCACGGCGCTGGCGCGCACGCTCAAGCAAGTGCGCGGCGACGGCTACTGCACGCTGATCAGCGAACTGGTGGACGGCTTCGCCGGCATCTCGGTGCCGGTGCGCGCCGAGTCCGGCAAGGTGGTGGCGGGACTCGGCTTCAGCATGGTGCTGGGCAGCCGGGATGCGGCACACCTGGAGCAGCACTACCTGCCGGCGCTCAAGCACGCCGCGGGGGAGCTTGAGGCGCTGCTGCGCCGGCGTTGAGGGCATCGGCGTCCAGGCGGCGCATCAGCAATGCACAACCAGGGCTGGACGCCTAGAATGGGAAACGGGTCAAGGCCGGCACGCACCGCACTTGAAAGCATCACCGCATGACTATCAGACCGCTCGACTGGGCGCGTGACGGCGCCGGCATCCTCAAGCTCGACACCACCTACGAGACCGATCGCATCTATGCGGTCAAAAGCGGCCCGCTGGGCATCTGGCTCGTGGAGCAGGTGCTGGGCCAGCCCGTGCTCAACCACTACGACCCATCCGGCTTCGAGCAGGATTGCGCCAAGGCCGACCACGCGCTGGTGTTCGAAAGCGCAAGCGGCGGCATCGGCGGCTTTGCCGCCGTCAGGCTCGAAGCCTGGAACCGGTCCGCGCTGCTGAGCGCCATCTTCGTCGCGCCCGCGTTCCGCGGCACCGGCATCGGCCGCGTGCTGCTGGGGGAAATCAACCGCCTGCTGCTAGCAACGCCGGCCCGCTGCCTGCGCGCCGAAACGCAAAACACCAACTACCCGGCCATCGGCTTTTACCGCGCGCTGGGATTCTCGCTGTGCGGGCTGGACTGGGACCTCTACGACCCCGACACCGCCGGCACCGAGACCGCGCTGATCTTCACGCGGCCGGTGGTGCGCAAGTCTGGCTAGCCATCCGCTAGCCAGCCCCCTCCTGCGCATGGCAAAAGCCGATCCACGCATGCAGCACGCCGGCATGCGCGAAAGAGCCGACGCCGAACACCACGGCAATCGCCGCGCTCCACGGCGCCGTCGCCACCACGGGCGCGGCCGCGTCAACCGTGCCCGCCATCGGCGCCACCATCTCCGGCAGCACGCCCGTGCCCCAGCCCAGGACCAGGAACATGGCGCAGCCCGCCGACATGCCGGCGCACGAATACCGCAGCGCCAGTGCCGCGCGCCCGGTGAAGGCGGCATGCCGGTGCAGGTGGTTGATGCGCAGGATCGCCACGGCATTGGCTGCCGCCACGATCCCCATCAGCGACGGCCAGAAGAACGGATGATCGCTGCGCGCGTCCTGCATCAGCAGCACGCCAATGGTGAGGAAGGTAGGCGCAGCCAATGTCGCCACGCTCCATGACAACACTTGCCACGCCCACCATGGATGGCGCCATTGCAGCCGGCGCGCGCGCGGGAACGCCCCCGCCAGGGGCTCAGCGCTGGAGATTGCGGCGCTCCGTGGCGCTCAGCTGGCTGAGCTGCGACTCACTCAGGTTCATCTGGCCCAGCACCTGCACCACCCCGTTGGGGTCGTAGCTGGCCGGCGCCACCTTGGCGCCTTCCCTCGCCTTGGGCGCTGCCTCATCCGCATCCGTGCCAAAGCCGAGCACCCGCACCGTGAAGATCGACGGCAAGCCCTGGCGCGCCGCCGCGCGCTCGCGCTGCAGCGCGTCCTGCGCCGCGCCCACCGCCTGCGAAGCCGCCGCGCTGGCGTTGGTCAGCGCGCCAACGTTCACCGCGGCCAGCACGGGGATGCCGGTGGCCTTGCCCTGCACCTGGATGTTCTCGGCGTTGACCACGTGCAGCGCGCCAATGTTGATGTTGCCAGACACGCGGATGCCGGCTTCGCCCGCGTCGATGGTGCCCAGCGGCGCGATCAGGTCGATGTCGCCCGGCGGTACCTCGGGAACCGGGTTGAGCGTGGCGATGCCCGCGCCGGTGTTCGGCGTGGTGGGCGACAGCGTGACCAGGCCGATGCCGTCGTACACGCGCCGCTGCGGCGTGTAGACCACGGTGGACTTGGAGCCGCGCCCGGCGTTGATGTCGCCCTGCGCCGACCACGCCAGGATGTTGCCGCCAAAGGTGGTGAAAATGCGGCTCTGCCCCAGCAGGATGCTGTCCCTGGCGTAGATCTGGACCTCGCCGGCGCCCTGCGTCAGCACGCCCGAGCCCTCGCCCGGGACGAAGCCGCCATCCACGCCGACCAGCGTGCGCCCGCCTGGCGTCATGATGTCGATGTCGCCGCCGAAGTCCGTATGGATGCCGGCGTCCAGCAGGTCGTACACACCCATGTTGTATGGGTTGCCGGCCGCCTTGTACTCGTCGCGCCGCAGGTAGGTGACACCCTTGAGCGGCCGCTTGGTGGCTTGCGCCCCGGAGACCGGGGCGTAGTAGTTGGCGCTGCTGAACATGGTCAGGTCGCCCTCGTAGGCAAGCGCGTTGCCCTGCGCGTCATGCGTGGGGAAGAGCGTGGCGATGGCCTCCCGGCCGCGCAGATAGCTGCCTTCGCGCGGGCCACCCGCCTGGTTGTACTCGCGCCCGGCGGCCTTGAGCTCGGCGTAGTACACGTTGCGCAGGTAGGCCCGCTGCTGCTCGGGCGGCAACGCGGCGAAGAACTGCCGTGCGTCCATGCTGGCCGCGTCGAAGTGCAGGCCCAGGCCGTTATGCCCGCCAAAGCGGCCACTCAGCCAGTTGACCAGATGCAGCTGGCCGGCCAGCCCGTACTCGCGCCGCAGGTCGCGGTTGGGGGCGGCCGCGCCGGCCGCCAAGGCTTGCTGGCGCGCGCTGTCAAGCTCCGCCTGCTTGCCTTGCAGGTAGGCCGGCGCGCCGGCCTCGTCGCCCGCGTAGCCGAACTGGGCGCGCAGCCAGTCGGCCAGCTTCAGCTCGCCGCTGTAGATGGCCACCACCTTGCCCGGCTGATCGGCAAGCGCGCGGCCCGCGTCGGCCTGGTTGGCGGGATCCAGGTAGCGCCTGGCGAAGGCGTTGAAGTCCAGCCCGTTGCGGCCCACACCCGCCGCCACCGCAATGCTGGCGCCGCTGCCGCGGTCGCCCGGGATCACGTTGGCCACCGGCCCGATGCTCTTGAGCTCGGCCCGGTCGGCCATGTACAGGTCGCGCCCGGCGGTGACTTCCAGCAGGCCGGGACCGGCCACGTAGAAGTTGCTCAAGCGGATGTCGCGGCCCGCGGAGACCACGGACACATCGTCCGCGTTGTTGTGCACGATCAGGTTGCCACGCGCGCTGGCATTCAGGACCGGGACGGGTTTCTCGGCAAAGGTGCCGTCGCCGCGGCGAGGAGGAAGGAGCCAGCCGTGGCCATCGGCGGGCACGTCTTCGGCCTCGCCCAGCGCTGTGCCCGCGTTGACAAGGTCGCGCCCCGCGCGGATCGCCACCGGTCCGCTGCCTTCATACCAGTTACCGAACGTGAGGGCCGAACCGACGCCATTGGCACGGGAAATGATCGACCCCGTGCGCAGGCCGACGATATCGCCATCGACCGCATAGAAGCGCGCCGGCTGGCTGCCGGGGGCCGCGTAGCCCGAGGCCGTGGGTGGCGTGAAACTGAACAACGGGTAGGCCTGGTATGTATCTGCGCCGCCGTTGTTCGCCAGGAACACGCTGGCAGCCAGCCCGTCCGGGCTGATATTGCTCAGCTTCAGCGTGCCGTAGATGATCTTCACCGTGCTGCCGCTGAACGCGGCGTTGAACGGATTTGGCAGGGCCGTGGGATCGGCGCCAGACTGCGTGATCCCATAGCCGCCGGCGTAGATCGAATCGGCGGCCAGCAGCTCCAACTGGCCCGCGCCCGTGCGGGCATATTGCGGCCCCACTGGCGACGGAGCCAGCATCAGCGTGGTACTGGACTGGACCGGCCGGTTCGTTCCATCGATGGCGCCGGTGCTGGAATTGCCGTAGTAGAAACTGCCGCTGGCCGCCACCGCGCGCAGCACCGACGGCATCATGAAACGCCCGTCGGTCGCCGTATGGTTGCCGGAATTGCCATTGTCCGCCGCCGCGGTGGATGGCGTCAGATTACCGCCCGCGCTGAACAGGTCGATGGCGGTGCCCGGCGTCCACAGCGAGAACCAGGTCCAGCCGTCGCCGGTGTAGCTGGCGCCGTTGGCCCGGAACGGCGTGCCGTTGTTGACCAGCGCCACACGCCCCGGGTCGCCCACGCCGCCGAGCACCAGGTCGCCGCGCGCGTCGATGCGCACGCCGGCATCGCCGGGTACCAGCACCGGCCCGCCGCCGGCGATGGAGGACGTGGCCTTGTACACGTCGTAGGCGCGCGATTCGGCGGGATCCGCGCGGTCGAAACGCAGCTCGATGCCGCCCACCGAACCGGCCTCCATGCGCAACGCCCCGCGCAGGTTGACGAAGGTGCTGTTGATATCGCTATATACCCCCGAGTAGCGGGTGGCCGGCGTGACGTCACCTGTCTGCGAGGAGAAGGCGCGCACTTCCGCCACCGGGTTGAGCCCTCCGCCGATGCGGATGTCGAGGTCGCCGCCGCCGGTCAGGGTGAGCTGCTTGCCATCGGCCGAAACGCGGCCCGTGCTGGCCACCGCCAGGTTCAAGCCCTGGCTGCGCGACACATAGTTGCCGGATGCCGACATGCGCGACGACAGCATGCCGGCGTCGCCGCCGGCCTCCAGCACCAGGTTGCCGCCGCCCAGCGTGCCGATGCCGGTGAACCCGACCAGGAACGGCGCGCTCGCGAACAAGTCGTAGCCTCCCGTCGGGCCGGCCACATAGCTGCCGAAGTTGACCCACCAGGCGGTAGGCACGCCTTCGCTGCCTGTCACGGCGCTGCCGGTGCCCTGGCGCCACAGCCAGTTGCCAACAGCGGTGGAGCCGACGTGGGCGCGTAGGACGCCGATCGCGTCGGTCCGGGACTGGTTGCCTCTGACGCCGATCAGGTCACCCTTCACGTCGCCCTGGGCGCGTACCAGCACATTGCCGCCGTGCTCCGGGTACCAGGCGCGGTACAGGCTCTGGCTGCCACCATCGATATACGGCGCAAACGTCGTGCCATCCGGGCCCAGCAGCGTGCCGTCGAAGGCAGTGGCGCGTGGCAGGTTGTACGCCGCGCCCACGCCAGCGGACTGCGTACCGGCTGTGTAGACGCCGAACGGAGAGGTCATGGTGAAGTCGCCGCCCGAGATCAGGTCCAGGTCGCCGGTGCCGGTGCGCAGCACGCTGAAGAGCTGCTGCCGGGCCGGCTGCAGCTGCGCCTTGTACACCGGGGGCGTGCCGTCCTTGACCTTGACGACCAGCACGCCATATCCTTGGTCGTTGAGGTTCTTGACCTCTTCCTCCCCGCCCCATTCGTCCAGGTTGATCGGCGTGCCGGGCTCGATGCCGATGATTTCCAGCGAATTCCCCCCCCACACGTATTCGCCCGGCAAGCCGGTGCCCGGCAACACGACGTTCACCGAGACCAGGCCGTAGTGGGTGTCGGCCAGCAGCATGCCCGCCTGCTTGCTGTGCGCCTGCAAGGCGCGCGTGTCCGCGGCCTGCGTGTCGGCGCCGCTCACCAGCCGCACCGACCACGATTGCGAGCCCTCGGGCAGCATCGGCGCCAGCGCCCAGTTGCGGCCCTGGTTGCCGCTGGCGTCTCCTGGGCGCAGCGACACCATGACCGCGTCGTCCGGCAGCTTGACCACCGTTTCGCTCGGGATCACCGCGCCCTTGCGCAAGGCGAGCGCGTTCGCCAGGTAGACGCCTGGCGCGGTCTCCACGCTCGTGCCGGTCTGCGGCAGCGGCACGCCGGCAGGCCAGGTCATGGCTGCCACGCTGGCCCCGCCCGTGAGCCGGTTGCCGGCATCGAGCTGCATGCCGCTGGCCAGCGTCAGCGGCTGCGACAGCACCGTACCCGCCGCTTGCACGACATTGCCTTGCGCATCGCGCACCGCGCCACCCAGTATCGTACCGGCTGGCAGCACCAGGTCCGCCGCCAGCGTGGCGCGAGCGGGCAGCACCGTGCCGGGACGCAGGTTCACCGCCTTGATCGGCAGGTCGTAGTTGAGCGTGCGGCCGGACAGGAAGAAGGTGTCTTCCGCCAGCGTGACCATCTGGCCCTGCGGGATGACGACATCGCCGCCCCAGGGCACCCTGCCCTTGACCAGCACCCAGCCCTGATCGTCCGGGGTGACCGGCAGCGCCGAAGCGTCGAAGCCATCGGTCAGGCTGCCGTAGACATTCAGGTTGCCGCCCGCGCGCAGCACGAGGGCGCCGGCTTCGCCGGAGCCATAGACGCCGGTCTGCTGCGTGCGCGGGTTGACGCTGGCATAGCGGTAGCGCGACAGGTCGATGTCGCCGTCGATGTGCAGGTCGCCATCCGGCGTGGCGCTGACGATCTCCACGCCCGGGCGCAGGTGGAAAGCATCCGCATAGCCGCGCAGGCCGGCGAGCTTGCGGTTCATCAGGTCGCCGTTGGCCAGCGCATTGCCCATGAAGACCAGGCTATCTGCGTGCTTGGCGTCCAGGTAGGCCTGGTTGATGACCTGGTAGGGACGGCCGTCGGCCATCGGATCGGTGCCCCAGGCCGCGTCCTTGTAAGACCAGAAGCCGTTGACCGCGATGGAGCGCGCGCCGTCGATGCGCAGCGCGCCGCTGGCAACGATATCGATATCGTTGCCGGTGGCGCCGCCCAGGCGCGGGGCGTTGAGCTCAACCGTGCCGAGCGACTGTGCGCCTGCGCCGGTGCCGGCGCGCAGGTCCATGCGCGCGCCGCTCTCCAGCGTGAGCCGGCCCGTGCCGGCGTTGATCTCGATGGTGGCGCGGTTAGGCGCTTCGATGACCTGGCCGTAGCTGTCCACGCGCAGCACCGTGCCGTGCGCGTCGAGCAGCGCGCCGCCGCCGATGGTGACGCCGTTGCGCGCGGCCAGGCGGATGCTGCCGACCTGCTCGCCGCTGGCGTCGATGGTGCCGGTCACGGTGAGCTTGCCGCCGTCCACCGACACGCTGACCTCGCGCGCCTTGAGCTCGTCGCCGATGGCCAGGTCGCCCTGCTTGAGCTGGAAGCTGCGGATGCCGGAGAGCTTGCCGTCGTTGAGGCGCTGGTTCAGTCCCGTGAAATCGGCGATATGCTGCGCGCGGATATCCGCCCCGCCGGCTGCAAACGGCACCAGGGTGCCGCCGGCATCGTAGTGGCCGCTGCTGCCGCCCAGCACGCTGCCGCGCAGGTCGATGGTGCCCGCGTCCGCGCCCAGCGCGAGCACGGTGAGCTTGCCCGCGCGGTTCTCCTTGGCGGAAATGTCGATCAGCGCGCCCGCCGACTGGCGCACGTCGCCAGCGCGGCTTTCCAGCACCACGTCGCCGCCCCAGCTGTACTTGCTGACGTCATAGAAATCGAGCTTGCGCCCGGCCAGGTCGAGCCGCGCGCCGTCGCGCAACACCACGTCGCGCTCGGCGGACACGGTGAGCTTGCCGCTGGGCAGCACTACCGTGCTATCCAGCGCCACACTGTTGCCGTTGAGCGCGATCTCCGCGCCCAGGGCCTCGGCCAGGGCCTTGCCGGACAAGGCCGGCGCGGCGGCACCGGCAGGCGCGGTCAAGCGGATGTCGCCGCCGGCGGTGATTTTGTTGACCGAGCCCGCCTGGCCGGTCAGCAGCGGCGTGTTGAGATTCAGGTTGCCGCCGCTGTAGGCATAGCCCTTGGTGGCGTCGTCCCAGGCGCCTTGCGACTGGTAGACCGCGAGCGACCCCTTCTGGTTGGCGGTGATGCGCTCGCTGGCGTTGAGGTCGACCTGAGCGAAGCCCAGCACCATCCGGTCCATGGCGTGGATGGTATCGGGGCGGCTGTTGGGGCCATAGCCGAACTCGATCTGCTTCGCGTCGACCTGCAGGCGGCCGCTGCCCGTGCCGGCGCCGCCGGTTGCCACCAGCCCCGGCGCATTGGTCGCGCCGTTCCACACCAGGATATCGGTGTGGATGCGGGCCAGCGCATCGGCACTGCCATAGCCCTGGATGGCCGGCGTGCCCAGCACCAGGCGCGCGAGCGAGGACTTGCCGGTGGCCGGGTCGATGGTGGACAGCTCCACCGAATCATAGAAACGCAGCGCGTCGCGCGCGGTCAGCGCCAGGTTCTCCAGCGCCGGCGCGCCGGTGCTGGTGTCGCCCTTCAGGAGCCGGTCCAGCACCTCCTGGTTCAGCGTCAGGCCTGGCGGCAGCGCATTGCGCGCGGCCAGGTCCGCCAGCGTCGCCTGGTTGCCCGCGTTGATACCGCCGACCGACAAAACCAGGTTACGGGTGCCGTAGCGTGCCGCGTCGCGCAGGTTGAAGCTCTGGTCGGTCGAGGCCGCGATGGTGCCTTCGGAATACAGCGGCGTGGTGCCGTGGCAGACAGCACCCGGGCTGCAGGCCCCGATGTCGATGCGGCCCGCGCCCCGGAGGGGATCAGCGCTATAGCCGGGAGCCAGCATGTCCAGCCAGCCGTTGGAGACCGCCAGCACGCTGCTGGAGCCCGGGTCGTAGACATAGCCGTTGGTGGAATCCCAGGCCGCCTTGCCCTGCCCCAGCGTATTGATGCCGCCGCCCTGCTCCACGAAGATGCCACCGGATTTGGTACTGGTCACCAGGTACACCTCGGCGGCCTTCAGCACCGCGCCTTCGCGCAGGAAGATGCTCCACGCCCCGCTATCGAACGTGGCGATGTTGGCGCGTTGCCTGCTGCCGGTGTAGTCGACATAGCGCACTGACGGCAGCCCGCCGATGCCGATGCGCGAGGCGCCGATGGCATTGATATCCGCCGCGTACAGCGAGGTGCCGACAAAGCCCGGCGTCGGCGCCGCGCCGGTGGCCAGGATTTCGTAGCTGGTTTCGCCCATCATCAGCGCACTGCCGCCAAAGCCGCCTGCGGCGGGCGCATACAAGGTGCGCCCCGCAAAGTGCAGGACGGGTTCATCGCCAGGGGCGCGCGGCGCACTCGGCGCGAAGGACAAGCGCAGTGTCTTGGCGTCCCGCTCCAGCTGGACGCGTGGCACGCCCTCGCGTGCGGCCTGGGCCAGCGCGAAATCCGCGTAGCTCATCTCGTTGTATTGCGAATAGCTGCGCAATACGTCGGCAGGCGTCAGGAAGACCTGGGTAGGCACGGCATTGCGGATGCCTGTGTTGGCCACGCCCAGCTGCGCCGAGGCCGCGTACGAGCCATTGCGCATGGCCATGGCGCCGCCGGCCGCCAACGTGCCATGGCCAAGCCCGTTGAGCTCGACGCGGAACGCGCCGGGCAACAAGGCGAAGGTGGAAGGCAACAGCGTGTAGGTGCCGGCGGGCAGGCCCGGCACGCCGGCGCCGATGGTGATCTGGCGGCCGATGGCCGGATCGCTGGCCCCTTTCTCGGCCACCACCGGCGCATAGCCGGGCTGCACGCCCGGCACGATCGCATAGACCGGGTTGGTCGACAGGCCCGGCAAGGTGAAGCCGCCGCGGGCGCCGACCTGCACCAGCGGATTCATGCGCGCGTCCACCGAGCCACCGCGCCCGGCGAGGAAGGCCGCGCCGGTGAGCGTGCCGCCACCGCTCAGGTCCAGCACCGCGTCCTGCCGCACGTCGATCGTCTTGCCGGCCAGGGTGATGGCCGGGCCATTACCCACGCCGTTGAACGCCACGTCTTTGCCGTCGTGCAGGTAGCTGAGCCCGTCGAGCGAGCCGCCATAGGGCATGACCAGGCCGTTGGCGCTGATCGAGCTCACGCTGCCGGGCAACAGGTTCAGGTGCTCCGTCACAGCGCCATAGCCCACCGATCCCAGCTCGAGGTTGCCCAGCGGCGCCCGCACCACGCCACCCTGGTTGATGGTCGGGGCGCGGAAGGTCAGGCGGCCAAAGACGGAATAGGGCATGGCGGGCAGTTCATCGCCCACGCGCTCGATGTTGAGGTGGCGCGCCGGGTCGAATTCGCGCTGGACGTTGCCGTAGTTGTCGAGAAAACTGCGCTGTCCGACCGTCACCGAACCACTATCGTCCATGCCCGGGTAGATCTGCGCGGCCGCCAGCGTGAGGTTGCCGGGTACGCTCAGCGAGGCGGCGCGGTACATGCGCATGTCGCCGCGGCTGCGCAGGGTCGTTTCGTCGAAGGCACCTCGCTCCACCGTCAGCGATGTGTCAGCGTTGCGTTTGATGACGCCGCGCACGCCGAGCTGCGTGGCTGCCACCAGGTCCAGCAGATCCGCCTCGACTTGCAGCCGGGTGCCTTGCGACACCAGCGGCACGCCCACGGTGTTCACAGTGGGGTTGGGCATGTAGTAGAAGTCGGGCGGAACACGGGTCGTGCCGGCCAGGCGAACATAGGGCGCGGCCAGACTGACCTGGGTGCCGGCAGCGGCATGCTCCGCCAGCGCGATCGCGCTGGTCGTCAGGCGCAAGCTCTGCCCTACGGCCAGATTGACGTTGCCATCGAAGCTGATCAAGCCGTTGGCCAATAGTGCAACGTTGTCGAACCCACCCGCCCCGATGCGGTCCACGCCAATGCGCCCGGCGCCGTAGGCCAGGGCGGCATCGCGCTCGCCGGGCCGCAGTCCGGCCGCCAGCGCGGTGGCGCCCTGCGTTTGCGCCACCACCAGCTCGCGCGCGGCCCGCACCGCGTCCTCGACGCTGGGGCTCTTCTGGGTATAGTTGTCCACCGGTCCGTAGGCCGGTGTCTCCAGGTTCAGCGCCAACGTGCCGCCGGCGGCGCCCTGGCCGCCGGCGGCCGCGCGCAGGCTGCCGTCCAGGAACAGGCCGCGGAAGGAACTCAGCGCGATGACGCCACCGTCGCTCGCCACCTGCGTGGCGCCCAGCCCGGGCAGGTCCAGCCGCGCGGAAGCCCCAGAGGCATCGATGCGCGCGCCCGGCCGAACCACGACGAAGGCGTCCGCGGCGTCGATCTGGGTAGCGTCCAGGTTATGGCGCGCACCGATCTCGATCGTGCCACCCTGGCCCACCTTGCCATATACGTTCCCGCGCGCGTCGACAGCGGTGACCGCGCGGCCGGCAGCATCGAGCACGGCGCCTTTGCCGATCCAGATCGACATGGCATCGGCGATGCCGTTGGGCCGGTCCGCCTGGTTGCCGGTGCCAAGCTTGCCCGGCAGCAATGCGATATTGCCGCCCCAGGCGTTCAGCGTGCCCTCGACGGTGATCTGGCCATTGCCCTGCAGGGTCAGCGCACGGCCCGGATCGACGGTCACGGTGGCGCCCTGCCCGATGACCAGCGGCGCCTGGGTGTAGAGCGAACCGGCCGACAATGCCAGGTCGGCGCCGCCGCGCTGGGCCAGCGTGGCCTTGAGCGGGTCTTCCTGCCACAACGGCGGCAGCCAGCGCTCCAGGACTTGCGCCGGATCGGCGCCGCTCGCCACCGCGTGGCCCGCGGCGGCGTCAAAGCGCAGCACCGGCATCGCTACCGCCACGTTGGCATCCCGGGCGACCTGCACGCCTTGCTGGGCGGCCACGGCGTAGCGCGAGAAGCCGCTCTGGAACACCTCGTTGCCGATCACCAGCAGCGGCTTGACCGCCACCGCGCCCGGCAGCTTCGTGCCGGCCAGCAGCCTGGCGCCCTCGGCGAGCACCACGTCCTTGGGCAACGGCGTGCCGGCCTGCAGGGTGCTATTGAACTCGGGCACGGGGATGCCGTTGGGAAAGACGTCCGCCGGCACCACGTAGCCAGGTGCCAGGTCGCCCGATGAACCTACCAGCACGGTACCGGCGGGGGCGATGTTGCCGTTGGAATAAAAGCGGCCCTTGTCGTCGATGACCGCGAAGTTCCAGGTCGTGCCGCGCGGCACCAGCCACGGCGCTTGCAGCGTGACCTTGCGCGTCGCGCTGAACACCGGGTTGCCTTGCATCGCCTGGCCCGGCGCCACGGTGTCCGCCGCGTAGGTGAAATCGCTGGCCAGCACCGTGCCGGCCGGCAGCGTGACCGGCTGCGCCAGCGTCAGGTTGACCGATACCGACTGGCCCGCCGGCAACAGGCCGCTGTCGGCCAGCAAGCCGCCGCCGATGGCAATGCCCACGCCGGTATCGATGGTGAGCGTACCCCCGCCCTTGACGCCATAGCCGCGTAGTTCGCCGTTCATCCGCAACGCGCCGGAACCTTTGCCAGCGACGTCGTTCTGGTTGGACAACAGCGTGATATTGCCGCCCCGCCCGCCTTGCACCTTGTTGCCGGCAAGCAGCGCCGCGCCCGACGACACATCCAGCACGCTGCCCGTGCCAAGGGTGACGTCGCCAGTGCTGCTGATGGTGACCACGCCGCCATTGAGATAGGGCAGCCCGCCGATCCGGGTGAAGTCCAGTTCGAGGTTGGACCACAGCCCCCGCCCATCCAGCGTGACACCTTGCCCCACCGAAACGCCGGGCGTATAGCCCTTGGCCGGTATCACCGCCACCGGCACATCCAGCCAGGCGCCACCGGCGCTGCTGGTGTACTGATTGATCATGTTGCCCAGCGCGATGCGGCCGCCGCGCGCCACAAGGTCCGCCCGGACATCCACCTGCGTGGCATGCAGCGCGAGGTCGCCGCCCGCGGCCACTTGCACGGGGGCGCCAATGTCGATGCCGTCCCTGGCGTAGACCTTCAAGGCGCCCAGGCCCAGCCCATTGATCCACCCGGCATCCAGGCGCAACTTGCCCTTGCGCTCGTCAGGCAGCGCGTCCGTCATGGCCAGGCCATCCGCGATGCCTTGCACGACGCCGATATCCACCTGTTTCACCAGTGCCTGCGGGCTGTCGCGCAGCATGCCGGTCTTGCTGTCGTAGATCGGCGTGAGTTGCCCGACGATCAGTTGGCCGGCACGTGGCGCGGCGATCTGCGATTGCTTGTAGCCGTCCAGGCTGACATCACGCGCGTCGCGCTGGCGATCGCCCTGGAATACCGTGGTGTCGATATGGCCTTCGAGCACCGCGGACTGCGTGCCAACGACCACGCGCCCGGCATCGCGCCCGACCGTGTAGCCGTTCTCCAGCCGCTCGCCCGGCGCGATCAGCGGGCTGAGGAAGTATTCCGTGGTGTTCTTGCCCCAGCGCGCGTGCGCGTTCTCGAAGCCGCGATACAGCCCGGTGTAGACGTTGTCCGCAGGCGCGGTAGCCAGGTTATACAAGCGAGCGTCGGCTCCCCTGAGCCAGGTCTGCTTGATGATGCCGCTCTGCACGTTCAGCGAACCGCCGGAGACGTTGATGCCGGACCCGGCCTGCGTGACCAGCTCGCCGCCGCTGAAGGCCACGGTGCCGCCCTGCGCGGCCCATTCGCCGATGCTGTGGCCGCCGGTGCTCAGGTAGCCGCTGACTTCCAGCAGGCCGCCGCCCGTGTACATGCGCTCGGTGGCATAGCCGTTGGTGCCCGCGGCGACGCGCACCAGGGTGCGGCGGTCGATCCAGATATTGGCGTTGTTGAGCAGCTTGCTGTCGCGGTTGAGCGGGGCGTCGCGTTGCTCGTTGCCCTGCACGTTGATCATGACGTTGTTGGATTCCATCGCCACGCTGACGCCCACGGCGCCGGCCACGTCGATCGCGGCGCGGTCCGCCACGCGCGTGCGGCGCACGGCGCCCACCATCACCTGGCCGCCGGTGGCGAGCGTCATCGAGTCGGACTGGAAGTCGACGTCGCCGCTGGAATCGATCTTCACCAAAGACTGGTCGCGCCGGTTGTAGGCGCCGTCGCTCAGCCGCGCGGAATCCTTGATCAGCGCATCGCGCTGCGCATCCAGGGCCGTGGCGTTGCTGTCGTCGAGCAGGATGGCGCTGACGCTGCCGGGCCCCAGGATCACCCGGCTCTCGGCGTCGCCTACGGCTTTGAGGTGCAAGGTGCCGCGCGTGTTGACCGAGGTGCTGGACAGCGCCACGCCGGACTGCTCCACGCTGCGGCCAACCAGCGTGATGTCGCCGGTCGCCGCCTGGAGAAAGCCGCTATTGCTCACGCGGCCTGCCAGGCTGCCGGCGTTGCGCTGCACGCTGACCTCGTTGCCGCGCGTGCTCGAATCCTGGTTGGCATCGGTGCCAACGCCCTTGCGGATGATGAAGCTGTCGCCGGCGGCCAGCGTGACCTGCCCGCTTGGCGAGGAGATGGAGCCGTGGTTGTGCGCCTCGCGCCCGGCCAGGAGTACATAGCCGCCACCTTCGGTCACCGACTGCGGCTTGCGCGTCTCGATGCGCGCGCCGGCCTGGACGATCACGTCGCCCGTGGCATTGCCGTTCGATGACGTGCTCGGGGTGCTGACCAGGTCATTGGCAAAGGTCGGCACATAGCCGACACCCAGCGCATCGCTGTACAGACCCTTGCGGAATTGCGAATCCGTCATGCCCGCTGCTGCCGCCACCAGGTTGCGCGTGTCGACCTGGCTGCTGCCCGAGAACACGATGCCATTGCGGTTGACGATCATCACCGTGCCGTCTGCCTTGATCTGCCCCTGGATCTGGCTGGGCCGCGCCTGCGGATCGTTGACGCGGTTGAGCACCGCCCAGCTCGGCTGCTGGTCGAACTGCACCGTCGTGTTACGCCCGACGTTGAACGTCTCCCAGTTCAGGATGGCCTTGTCCGCGGTCTGCCGGACGGTAACCTGCGTCCTGCCGTCGACGACCTTCTGCCCGGTTTCCTTGTCCAGCGGCCTCGCATTGATCCAGCCCGCGGTGAGGCTATTGGTATCCACCTTCAGGCCGCCTTCGGCCAGGCCATCGGGCACCGACGCATCGTTCATCGCTGCCTGCCGCGCAGCGGCCTGCGCGGCCTGCATGGCAGCGATGCCGCGCGCCGCCACGTTCAGGTTGTCGATGGAGCGTTGCAGTTGTTCGTTAGCGCGTTGCTGTTGCGCCTGCGGGTTGGTAAGCGATGCGGCGGGCTGGCCATTGGGCAGGCGACCGGTTGCCGCCGCCGTGTCCTGCATCATGTTCTTTTGCGCCATCCAGGCACGGCTGAAGGCTTGTTGCGCATGCGCGCTGTGCATGCTGCCACCGGCTGCCACGAGCAACGCGATGGCGTGGGCCAGGGGTCGGATCGTGAGTACCGTTCTGCTGAATCGCGTTGTCTGTCGCGAGGGCATCTTCTTGTAGTGAACGCGCATGTTCATTCTGGCTTCCATTCCCGTCTAGCTCATTCGGCGTGGCCCGCTCGCCCGGCATTGCTTGGCATTGCTTGACGAACAGGCACTGCGATCATGTCCATCGATGGCAAGCGCCGTCGATGCTCCTGGGATCTAGACCGTTGGGCGCGGGAGAATCGGCAAGGTTTTATTTGAAGATTTCGTGACAGGGGGATAGGGGGGGGTTATTGGGGGGGTATTGGGCGGCTTCTGGTTGCTGTTGGCGTTTGGGGGCGGGGTTTTATTGCTTCTAGCTGCTGGCGCGGCTGTACGGTATTGGCTGTTTTATAACGTGTGAGATGTCACTTTTCTTTACTCGTAAAGAGAAGTAACCAAAAGAAAGCGATCCTTGCAGGAGGCTGGCTTTTCTGGGTTGCGCAGCCCGGTGGATTCGTCGTCAGGCCCCGGGTTTTAAAGGACTCGTGCCGTTACCGGTTTAAAGGACCACTATCCAGCAAATGACGCTGGTTTCGTGGTGAGGCTGCTCGGTAGCGGCATCCCTGCTCGTTCACACATCTGCCGGTACCGGTCCGAAGCGCCACGATATATCACGCTATGATGGTTTCGTGATGGGGTGGGCGCGGTGAAGAGATTCTTCGGCCTATCAAATCGGTGCCACCGCGCCCACGACGGAAACGGGACGCCTGCAACTTCGTGGCCGCCCGCACCGCGAGCGACAGACGACTTGAAATTCGTGATGGTGGCTACCGGTGGGGGCCACCACGAAACCCTGGGCATTAGCAACGTCGTGGTGATCTAAACTGGTAACGGCACGAGTCCATTAGCACCCAGGGCCGTACGACGAAACCTTTGGGATT
This sequence comes from Cupriavidus sp. 05L411, assembly GCF_056398045.1. Taxonomy (NCBI): domain Bacteria; kingdom Pseudomonadati; phylum Pseudomonadota; class Betaproteobacteria; order Burkholderiales; family Burkholderiaceae; genus Cupriavidus; species Cupriavidus sp. 05L411. Next base: position 96,521 of record NZ_JBFTOQ010000002.1, read on the forward strand.
CCCAATGACGCCACGCCAGCCTCCTGCAAGGATCGCTTTCTCTTGGTTACTTCTCTTTACGAGTAAAGAGAAGTGACATCTCACACGTTCCAAAACGGCCAATACCGTACAGCCGCGCCAGCAGCTAGAAGCAATAAAACCCCGCCCAAAAACGCCAATCTGCGCCAGCAGCGCAAAAAAAGCCCCCTTAAGAAACACCTAACTAAGCAACACAATCCCCCCCGGCAACGACCGCACCTCCAACCCAAGTGAGCGCTGCATCTGCGCAATCGCCTTATCCAGCGACCGAATCTGAAACCGCCCCGTCACATGCCTGCCCGCTACCCGCTTATCCAACAACACCACCCTACCCGGCCGGTAGCGATTGATCTCCTCAACCACCTCACGCAACGGCGCATCGGCAAACCGCAGGTAGCCATCGCGCCATGCCGGCATCCATGTCGGATCGACACGCACGATGCGTCCGAGCGCAGCACTATCGTAGGTGAGTTGCTGCTTGCCGCTCAGCGTCGCGATGCCCGCGGCATGCGCCACCTGCACGGTCCCCTCGACGCAAGTCACGCATACACCGGCAGGCGTGACCCGCACTTCAAACCGCGCGCTCTGCGCAAACGCGCGCCCCGGCCCGGCGACCACCGCGAACGGCCGTGGCGCATTCAGGGTATCGACGGCGGCTTCGCCGGAGATCAGGTCGATGCCCTGCACACGCCCCGCGCCGGAGCGCACGGCAATACTGGTGCGCGTATTCAGCTCGACGGTGACATCCTCGGCCAGCGCCAGCCGGCGTTGCTCGCCGGTCGCGGTGCGGTAGTCCGCGCGCATCTCCTCCACGGAAGGCCACAGGCCCAGCGGCGGCCGGATGACGGCCACCGTCGCCGCGGCTGCCGCCGCGCTCATGGCGCTGCCGAGAAATGCACGCCGCTGCCAGTTCGGCGCGCGCGGCGTCCCGGCAAAACGCAGGCTGGCCGGGTTGCGGGCCACCACCAGCTGGCTGGCCTCGCCCAGCTGCTCCCATCGCTGCCGTGCCATGGACAAAGCAGCTTGGTTGGCGGGATCGGCCATGCACCAGCGCCGCAGCGCAGCGCCGTCGGCCTGTGTCATCTCGCCCGCCGCCACGCGGCGCACCCAGGCGAGCGCCTGCCGCTCGATCGCATCAAGCGTGCGTTCCGGTTGTCGCGCAGGAATCATCATTCGTATCATGGCATCAAGCGAGCCGCCACCGTGGTTTGCCTGTGGACATAGACAAGACGGTTGGGAAGCAACAGATCGGCATGCTTTTTTTCATCCATGCTTGGGGCTATGGGCCATGCAGTACTCATGGGCCCGCTTGAGCTCCAGGCCGATCAGGCGCGGCGACACGCCGAAGCGCACCGCGGCCTCCTGGTTCGACAGTTCATCGACCCGCACCGCGAGGAAGATCGCCCGCCGGCGTGGCGGCATGCTTTCGATGAGGCGTGCAACGGCCTCGACCTCGTCACGCGCCGCAACCGTTTGCGCAGGGCCGGGCGCGGGGTCGACGATCTCGGCCATGAGCGTCTCCATCTCCTCGGCGCTCATGTAGCGGCGGTCGCGCTGCAGCCGGTCCAGCGCCAGGTTGGTGGCCATGCGCATCAGGTAGGCGGCCGGGCTCTTGACCGGCTCGCCCTCCTCCTTGCGGTCTTCCAGGTGCACCCAGGTATCGTGCAGCGCATCGCTGGCGAGCTCGGCCGAGCCCAGGCGCCATGTCAGGCGGCGCTTGAGGTCGTCGTAGCGTTGCGCGAGCAGCTCGCGCAAGCTGGAGCGGCTGGAATCGCTCATCTATCGGCTCGCCTGCCGGCCGCAGGGCGGCTGGCACGAGCCGGAGCGGGCCGCCGCGGCGTCACAGCGCACCGGCTTGACCAGCAGCACGAATGCCTTGGCCGGATCCCCGGGCGGCTGGCCCACATCGACGTGCTCCACGGTCTCGATGATGGCCGCATCGCGCGCCTTGTCGCCGGTGGTGTCCAGCAGGCGCACGTGCGCAACGCGGCCGGCCGCGTTGAGCTGCACATAGAGCGCGAGGCGATAGTCCCCGAGCGCGAGCGCGGGCCGCGCGCATAGCGCCTGATAGACCTGCGACTGCACGGCGCCGTCATATTGCCGCGCGGCGCTGGCCGGGGGCTGCGCGACGGCCGTGTCCGCGTAGCGCGGCGCGGGCACCAGCACGAAGGCATCGGCCGCGGCTGCCTGCACGCTCAGCCCCGTGCCCTCGAGCATCTTGCGCAAGGCGTTTTCCGGGCTGAAGGTACCGTGGACGGCAGTCGAGGTTCGCCCCGCTGCCAGCTCGGAGGAAAAGAAGACGGACAGGCTGGTCTGCGCGTCGTATTGCGCCAACGCTTGCTTGAGCGGCTGGGCCGGCAGGTCGAACGCCATCTCCACCGCGCCGCGATTGGCCGGCTGCTGGGCGCGGGTCTGCTGGCAGGCGAGGCATAGGGCCAGGACCGCCATATAGACGACCAGTGCGCGCGCACCGGGGGCTGCGACCAAGCTTGCCATCACGATCCAATGCCATGTGCGTTGAGGAGTCCTTGCCGCATCGGGCGCTTGGCCCAAGTGCATACCCGTGCGCATCGTAGGGATCCAATGTGACGCCGCCGTGAAGGCGTGCCAGCCACTGCCGCGACATGGCTCACTCCTCCTGCCCGGGACCCGCCGGCTGCCGCGTCTCGATCGCGATAAACAACCGTGCATTGCCGCGCTGGACCAGCAGCGCCACGGCGCCGTCCGCCGCGCTGGCCTCGTCGGCCAGCGCCTCGATGCTGTCGACCGGCTGGCCGTTGACGGCGAGAATCACGTCGCCGGCGTTCATGCCGGCGCGTGACGCAGCCGCGTTCACGCGCTGCACCAGCAGGCCGCCGTCGATACGCAGCACCTGCCGCTCTTGCGCCCACAGCGGCCTGACCATCATGCCCAGCGGCGCGTGCCCGGGCGCGGCCGGGCGCGCCACCCGTGGCGCGTCGAAGCGATCGGGCCGCACCTCCAGCACGAGCGCGGCGCGGTCCCGCCAGATGCGCAGCGGGACGGTGACGCCGGGGGCCAGGTCCGCAATGAAGATCAGCGCATCGGCGGACTGCACGACGTCGCGCGCGCCCACCTGCAAAATCACATCGCCCGGCTTCATGCCGGCCCGGCTGGCGGCCCCGCCGGGCTGCACATAGCTCACCAGTGCGCCCGCAGGCCGGGGCAGGCGGAACGAATCGGCCAGGGCCTGCGAGACTTCCTGCACCGCCACGCCGATACGACCGCGTGTCACCGCGCCCTGGCGCAGCAACTGGTCCTTGATGCGCATGGCCACATCGATGGGAATGGCGAACGACAAGCCCTGATAGCCGCCGCTGCGGCTGTAGATGCGGGAATTGATGCCGATCACCTCACCCTTGAGGTTGAACAGCGGGCCACCGGAGTTGCCGGGATTGACCGGCACGTCGGTCTGCAGGAAGGGCATGTACTCGGCGCCAGGCAGCACCCTGCCCTTGGCGCTGACGATGCCGGCCGTGACCGAGTTACTGAAACCATAGGGTGAGCCGATGGCCAGGGCCCAGCTGCCCACCTCCACGCTGGCTGCGTCGCCGATCTTCACCGTCGGCAAGCCGGTGGCGTCGATCTTGAGCAGGGCAACGTCGGCAACGGCATCCAGCCCGATCAGCCTGGCCTTGAACTCGCGCCGGTCGGTCAGCTTCACGCTGGCCAGCGACCCGCGCGCGACCACGTGCGCGTTGGTGAGGATATAGCCGTCGCCGCTGAGGATGAAGCCCGAGCCCAGGCTGGTCTCGTCGACATTGTCCTGGCCCTGCGCACGCCCGCGCAGCGGATCGGGCGATGCCTCGCGAGCCACACCGATGTTGACCACGGCCGGGCCATTCTCGCGGACCAGCCGCGAGAAATCGGGCGCGGCTCGCCCCGACGCCGCCTGCAGCGGCGCGCATCCGGCCGTGCCTGCCGCCAGCGCAAAGAGCAGCGCCATGGCGGCAAAAGCCAGCGAGCGCCGCGCGACACCGCTGCGGCGGCCCAGGTCGAAAGCCATCGCCACATCAGCTCGCTTGCGCGCCATCCAGCCCCAGCTCCAGCTCCAGCACCATGGGCTGGCGCATATCCGGCGGCGGCGGCTCGGGCAGCGCCTTCGTCATCAGCACCGCGCGCAGGTCCGCATCGGCCTGCGGATTGCCCAGCGAGTCGAACTCCATGCGCTCCACGCGGCCATTGGGAGCAAGCCACACACGCATCACCAATGTCGCGGACGGCTGCGCGCGGGCCTGCATCCAATCCTGCAAACGCAGGGCGCTCGCGTCGGCCGCGTCGCCCAGCCGCGCCTGGAACTCCGTGCTGGCCAGTTGCGCATAGCGCATCCAGTGCTGCGGGAACGGCTGCGCCGGGGCGGCGGCGGAAGACGCCGCGCCCAGGCCAAGGCCCACCAGCCCCAGCGTACGAAGCAAACGCCCCCACATTTTCCGGGGCGCAGCCAGCTTGCGCACGGCAGGGCTGGCCTGCCGGCTTGGCTCAATCGGGGAATGCATCGAAGTTCCTGTCTTTCGTCATGGTGCGTTGGTCACTACGCGGCGGCTGCCTCTTCCTGCGCAGGTGCATCCGCGGGAGCATCCGCAGCTGCATCCGATGCCGCCGGCTGGAAGTTGCGCAGATGCAGGAAGAACTGGCCCATCATCTGCGTCCACAGCTGCAGCGCCACGGTGAGATAGTCGGGGCCCACGCCGCCGGAGATCACCACGTCCATCTCAAGCACCAGGAATTCGCCGTGCTGCGCGACGCGCGCGAAGCGCTTGGCGCGATGCCAGTCGCCCAGCACACCCTCGGGCAACGCGCCGCCTTGCACCCGCAGCGGGCAGCTCAGCGTGAAATCCAGGTACGCATCCGGCGCAACCGAGTTGCCCCAGAGGACCTGGAAGCCAACGCCGTGGCTGGCACTGTGCAGGCGCAGCACGCCGTCCTGCTCGATGGCCGTCACGGCGCAGCCTGCGGCCTTGATGGCATCGCAGACCTGCTCCGAAGTCACTGCCATCAACAGTGCGGGCTGGCTGTCTGCCGAGGTGTCGATCTGGGTTGCGGTGGTGTTCATGGGTATCCTGGTGTTTAAATGATTGGGACTTGGATTGGAACTTGGATCGGGATCGGGATCGGGATCGAGGCTTGCGTGACCGGGCGCCGTGATCCGCGCCCGCATCCTTTTTAGTTCGCCTTCTGCAGCACGGCATCCAGCGCGGCGGTGTCGATGCTGGCCGCGCCTGGCGCAACCAGCTTTGCCATATAGGCCTGCACGAGCTGCTGCTGGCGTTGCTGGCGCATGGCCGCCACCAACTGCGGCTTGATCTCGTCGAGCGTAGCAATGCGGCCAGCCTGCGTGTCCAGCAGCTTCATCACATGAAAGCCCGCGGCCGATTGCACCGGGTCGCTCACCTGGCCAACCTTGAGCCTGGCAACGGTGTCGCGCACTTCCGGCAGCATCTGCGCCAGCGGCAGCGTGCCGACCTCCCCGCCGCGTTCGGCACCGCGGGGATCCTGCGAGCGGCTCTTGGCGAGCGCTGCGAAATCGCCCTGGCGCGCCTGCGTGGCAAGCTTGCGGGCTTCGTCGCGTACCTTGGCCATGGCCGCGGCATCGCTGCCCTGGGTGGCCAGAAAGATCTGTGCGACGCGGTAGGTGGCGGGCACCTGGAAGTTCGCCTTGCCGTCTTCATAGGCCGCCTTCACCTCGAGCTCGGACGGATAGCCCGCCGGCAACTGCGTGACCGACTCCAGGTAGGTGGAGGCGACAATCCGCGCGGAGATCTCGCGCACGGCGGCATCGACGCGCGCCTTCACCTCGGGCCGTTCCGCCCAACCCTTGCCCTGTGCCTCACGCAGCAGCGCCTCACTGGCCAGGCGCTGGCGCAGCCAGTTCTCGATGCCCGCGCGGTTGCTCCTGGCCGCGGCGCGGTCCGCTTCCGGCAGGCCCTGCAGCAGCCGCTCCACGTCCTCCTGGCCAACGGTGACCGAGCCGGCGCGCGCCACCACCGGACCGCTTGCCGTGGCAGGCTCCGCGGCCTGCACCGGCGCTGCGCTCAGCCACGAGGCCAGCAGGACGCCGATGGCCGTGCGCACGGGCGGCAGCATGGACTGGACATGCGATTTCATTCGAGTCATCTGTGTCTTACCTTTTCTCTCCGGGAGCGCGGGCGAACGCCTGCGCGGGCCGGCGGCATCGCCTTGCCCACGCGCTGGCCTGCGCTCCTCATTACATCGCAGCAACATGACAAAACACTCACGCCCCAGCAACAGCAGGCTCGGCGCCACCGCCATGCGCGGTCCGTTGCTGGCTTTGCGCGTCATGGGCGTGGCGTCTCTGCCGCGCCCGTGGCGCTTGTGGTGCTCGTGGTGCTCGTGGTGCTCGCTGCAGCATTGACATCGGCAGCCGCCCGCGCGGGTGCGTCGGCGGCTGCCGCGGCGCCGGCCGCAAAGCGCCCTTCGTACAGCTTGTCGCCATACTCCTGCGCGATCTGCTCGAACTTCACCCGGCTCTGCGCGGCGAAGGGCTGGCGCGCGATCATCACCGTACCCAGGTCCACCGTCTCGTAGGCGCGCAGGATCTCCTGGCCCACTGCGTAGAGCTTCGCGTTCTTGGCCTCGCACTGCGCCACGGTGGCGTGCAGCGTCTTGGCCTCCAGGGCCAGGCGCTGGCGGTCCGCCTCGGCTGCGCGCGCGAGCTTGAGCAGTTCGTCATAAGCATTGCGGTACTGCGCAATCTGCGTGCTGGCCTTCTCGGCAACCGCCTGTGCCTGCTGTTGCGCCTGCTGGTTCCTGTCACTCAGCCGTTCGCGCTCCTGGCGCTCGGCAGCGAGTTGCGCGCGGGCACGCTCCAGTTCCTTCTTCGCGTCGGCATCCGCGCCGGATGGCGCGGCGCCGGCATGTGGCGCGCCGGCCTTGAGCGCGGCCAGTTCGTTCTGCGCCTGTTGCAGCTGCGTGGTGGTGATGCGCAGCTGGGCGCGCAGGCGCTCTTCCATGGTCTGGGCCGGCTGGGCGTGAGCCGCTGCGCCGGCCATCATGAAGCTGGCGGCGAGCGCCAGCGGACGCCAGGCGCCGCGCAAGCATGATGTGGATGACACGGTATCCCTCCTAGAAGCGCGTGTTGATCTCGACCTGCAAGATATCGATCGCCAGCGGCGGGCCATAGACCTCCTTGGTCGACGTCCAGCGGCCGGTCACCCACGTGTTCTTGTCGAGCGCGTACGAGCCGCCCACGTAGTAGCCGCGTGCGTTGGTGCCGCCCAGGTGAAAGGTCGAATCGTTGTAGCCGTCCGGCATGGCATCCGGCTCGATGCGCTTGTAGCCAAGCAGCATGTTCCAGTCGCCCTTGGCAAGCGTCACGGGCTTGCCCAGCGTGGCCTGGAACATATAGGCGTTGCCGCCGCTCTTGAAGTCCGCGCGGCTGGTGCCGCCGCTGCCGCCGAAGTTATTGACGATGCCGCCGTTTGCGCGCGAGAACATGCCGCCCTCGTCGTAGGCCAGGTTGCGGATGTAGTTCGCATCCATGCGCAGGCCGAGGCTTCCCGCCACCTTGGTTTCCCAGCGGAAGTTCAGGTCCAGCAGCTGGAACTTGGACGCCAGGCCCACATATTGCGGCTGCGGCGTGCCGGCCGGATCCAGCGGATTGAGCGCGATATTGCGCAACAGCATCAGCGTGTTGCCCTTCTGCATGAAGGCCGGGCGTGACCAGTCGGTGCTGCAGCCGTCGGCGCCGGCGTACAACGCGCAAGGCTGCGACACCTGGCCGCTGACGTTGCGGAAATCGTAGTACGCCAGCGCACCGCGCAGGCGATTGTCGTTGTTGAGCTTCCAGCTCGCGCCGATCTGCGCACCCAGCAGCCATTTCTTCTCGCTGCTCGCCTTGTTCTGGCTACGGCTGGGGAAGCTGTCGGAGGAATACTCGAGCGGCACCAGGCCGAGTGTGCCGAACAGGGCGACGTCCCGGTTGGGCAACGCCTTGTCGAACTGCGCGGCCAGGCCGTCGAAGTTCAGGTCGTTCGAGAACAGCAGGTCGGACGACACGAACGGGTTGCCGAAGCGGCCGGCCGTGAGGTTGACCCATTCCGCCGGCTTGTAGGACAGCCAGCCCTGGTCGAGCCACACGTTCTTCTTGGCCAGGCCGCCGCCCAGCGTCTGGTTGGTGGACACCGGGCTGTCGTCGTTGCCGGTGGCAATGCGGATGCCCGCGTGCGTGCTGTCGGAAATATCGGCCAGCACGCCGAACCTGGCGCGGGCACGCAGCAGGCTCACGCGGTTCTGCCGCGTGTTGACCAGCGGCGGCAGCGAGAGATTGGTGTTCGGGTTGACGTCAAAGCCGCTGCCCTGGTTGATGGCCGCCCAGTCGATGGCGATATCGCTGTTGTTGCTGGAGTAGAAGCGCGATTCGTCGCGCACGCGCACGTCGCCTTCGATGCGGATACGCTTGGTCCACTCCGGCGTTTCGTTTGGTGCCGCCCAGCCTTCGGCCTGGGCCTGGGCCATGACCTGACCCTTGACCTCGTCGCGGATCTGGTCGCGCACGGTGTCGGAAATATAGGGCACGCGCACGTCGCCCGGCTCCACGCGCATGCCGCCGGCAGCGGCGGCCGGGGCTGCCGATGCCACGCGCTGCGCCTGCTGCTGCGCCATGGCTTCGGTCTGGGCCTGGGCAAGCAAGGCTTCGCCGGCATCTTTTTTCAGGGCACCACTTTGCATCAGGCCACGGATCAGCTTGACCATGGTGCTATCGGCGGGCGCCGCGCTTTGCGCGTAGCCCGCGCCGCTTGCGCCGAGCAGCGCGATCGCCATGGCGGCGGCCAGCGCGTGGGACTTGCGTGCCGGCTCCACATGGCGCCGGGAGTTTGCTGGATGGTTCATCGGTTCGTTCACGAGAATGAGGTGGAATAGGTAGGGCATGCGGTGAGACATGCGGCGGCGGCCTGCTGGCCGCGTCACGGCCGGCGCCCCTTGATCGACATGCGCATCGGAAAGCGCAGCGACGCCGGCGGCCGTTCGTCGGCCCGGAAATCGCGCACCATGGCCAGCACGGCTTCATCGGTCTGCGCGTTGCCGGTGCTGCGCACCAGTTGCGCACGCGTGGCGCGGCCGTCGGCGTCCAGCCACAGCTCGATGCGGATGTCCTCGAACGCCAGCTGACGGGTGCGCTGATCGCGCGCGAAGGCCTGCTGCAAGGCACCCGAGACGTAGCTCGAATAGGACCGGCTGCCCAGCCCGCCGCCACCGCCGGTCATGCCGCCGCCGCGCCCGGCCTGGATGCCAAATGCATCCGTGCCGGCTTGCGCCGCGCCGTCGATCGTGACCGGGTCGCCGAGATCCTTCGACGGGCTTGGGGGTGCGTCGTCCTTCGGCGCTTCCTGCGGGTCCGCCGGCTTGGGCTCGGGCTCGACCACTTCCGGCTTGACCTTCTCCGGCACCGGCTCGGGCGGCTTCTCGGGCTCGGGAGGCGGCGGCGGCGGCGGTGGCAGCACCAGCATCGGCGTGGCCGCCACCTCGCGCTTGGTGCTGGCGGTGTCGGACAGCAGGCGCCAGACCAGCACGGCCAGCCCGATGATGACCAGCGCGCCGATGATCAGCCCGCCCCAGCGGCGCCACAAGGCGACGGCGCGCTGCCGGGGAGGAGGAGTTGGATCACGATGTTTCACCCGACTCTCCTCACGCCGGCTTGCCGGTGACGAGGCCGATCTGGTTCAGGTCGATGCGCCTGAGCAGGTCCAGCACCTCCACCACCTTCGCGTACTGCACGGCGGCGTCGCCCCGCACGATCACGGGGAAATCCGGCGTGAGCGCCTTTTCCGTACGCAAGCGCTCCTCCAGCTCCGGCAGCGTCACCGGATAGGCGTCGAGGAACACCTGGCCCGCGTTGTCGATCGTGATGGCCTTGGTCTTGGGCTTCTCCAGCGCGACCGACGAGCTCGCCTTGGGCAGGTCCACCTTGATGCCCGGGATGCTGGCATTGCTGGTCAGGATGAAAATCACCAGCACCACCAGCAGCACGTCGACGAAGGGCGTGATGTTGATGCCGCCCGTGCGCTTCTTGGTGCCGAACTTGGCTGCGTATGCCATGGCCGCGCGCTCCCCTTAAGCCCGGTGCAGGGCAGCGGGGACGCGACGTCCCTCGCCCTGCTCTTCGGCCAGGCGCGTGGCGAACTCGTCCACGAACACCGCCATGTCGGCGCCGATCGAATCCGAGCGCGAGGCGAGCCAGTTGTAGCCGAACAGCGCGGGAATCGCGACGCCCAGCCCGGCAGCGGTACACAGCAAGGCCGCGGCCATGCCCGGCGCCACCGAGTTGATATCCACCGCGCCGGCCATGGCCGCCACGACGAACACCAGCATGATCCCGATCACGGTGCCGAACAGGCCCACATACGGCGCGCCTTCGATGGTGGTCGACAGCCAGTTCATGCGCTTGGCCATGCGCTCGCTCTCGCGCACCATCACGCCATCCATCGCCGCGCGGATCGCGCTGATGGTCGCGTCGGAGACCGCGTTGAGGTCGTAACCCATCTGATGGCGGCGGTGCAGTTCCTCTACCGCCATTTCATACAAGCGCCACAGCGACGAATCCGCCTTGACAGCCTCGGGTACGCGGTTGCTCTTGGCCAGCTGGTCCAGCGGCGCGCCGGCCGCTTCGCGGAAATGCACCATGAAAGCAGCGTTGGCGCGCGAGGTGGCACCGTAGCTGCGGCCCTTGCTGATCATGATGGCCCACGACAGCGCCATCATGATGCCGAGCAGGCCCACCACGATCCAGGCGTCCAGCGGCATGGCGGCGAGGATGAAGCCGAAATGGCTCTTGCCGGCCTGCTGCTCGTCCGCGCCGAACACGGCCAGGCGCGATTCAGCACCTTGCGATACGGCGTCGGCGAGGATCAGCGCATCCGGGCGCGCCACCTTGGACAAGCGCACTTCATCGATGGCGCCGGTGAACGGGCTCAGCGCGGTAGCTGCGGCCGGCGCGTTGGCCGCCGCCGCGTCAGCACCGAGCGTGGCCGGCGTGTTCAGCGCCGGCAAGGCGGTTGCCAGCGACGCGGCAGGACGTCCGCCGACATACAGCGACACGCTCTTGCCATCGGACTTGACTGCAAGGTGCGACCACTGCCCCGCCTGCACGGGCTGGCCGGGATTGCTGCGCTGGCCATTGACCTGCACGAACGGCACACCCTGGTCGATGCCGATGACAAGCTCGCCCGCGCCATCGCGGCGCGCATAGACGACCTGCTGCGGGCCGAGCTTCTCGGGGCGTACCCAGGCGGAGAAACCGAACGGCGCGCCGGCGGCCTGCGCCAGCGACGGCGACGACGGCAGCACCAGCGGGGCGGCGCCGAGCTGCGCGCCCTTGCCAATAACCGTGCCATCGACGCTCACCACAGCGGTCTGGCTGTGGTTGCCGTAAGCCGTGGTGTCGCGCGCCGGCACGCTGCCTTCGGCAAAGTGGTAGACCAGCGTGTAGTCAGGGTCGAAGGTCCGCTGGCCATTGCCCGCCGCGGGTGCCTTGGCGTTGCCGTAGTACATCCACAGCTGCTGCGGGCCCGCCGCCGAGACCGACGGAACGTCGATCCAGATCAGCGCGATGCCCAGGAGCGGATCGAACTGTTCGATCTGGTGGTTAAGCACGGTCTTGTCGTCGGCGGCAACAAAGCGCAGGTCGGCGCCGGTCTCGCTCACGCCTTCAAAGTTGAAGTTGCCGGTATGCAGGCGCAGCAGCACCGGGGTACGCCCGGCATCGCCGCCGATCGCGCCGGCCTTGGGGCCGGCGTCGATCGTGATCGGCTTGCGATAAGCCCAGTCGGGCTGCCACCAGGCATGGGCCAGGTCCGGCAAGAGGGTGCTCAGCAGCGTGAGCACGAGCAAAAGGATGCGTCGCATGACAGTGGTTCTCGGTTAGCTCGTCGGGAGTCGATGTATCAGGTTGGAAGCGGCGCGCCGCACGCGCTCAGTAGCTGGCGGTGACGCTGAAGTTCACGCGCGGGTCGCCACGCTGCGTGCGTGGCCCGTCCTTGAGCGGATAGCCCAGGTCCAGGCGCCCGGTGACCTTCTGGCCGAGGCGGAACGTAGTGCCCACCCCCACCGAGGCGAGCGAGAAGTTGCTCTTCTGCTCGGGCAACGGATCGCGCAGGCGGACCTGGCCGGCATCGGCAAACAGGTAAGCACGCCAGTTTTCAACCACGGAAGTGAAGAAGGCCAGCGGCGGCGTGCGCATTTCCACGGACCCGACCACGCCATAGTCTCCGGTGGTCTCGGCGGACAGGTAGCCGCGCACCGAGTTCATGCCGCCGGCCGCGATCTGCTCGTTCGAGACCAGTGGGGAATCCGTGATCTGGGCAGCCAGGCGCCAGCCCAGCTGCGCGTTGCCCGCGAAGGTGTAGGAGCCATTGGTATCGCCCTTGAGCACCATGAAGCTCGGCGACGCCTTGTAGCGCTTGTAGTCGAATTGCTGCGCGGTGCTGCCGTAGCCAAGGAAGCTGCGCGTGCCCGCGACCAGCGACAGGTTCAGGCCATAGGTGCCGCGCTCGGTCTGGCCGAAGCCCGAGTARCCGAGCGTGATCGGCGCGTACTTGAGCGGCACCGTATCGCCGGCGCTGCCCAGGCGCGTCACCTCTTCGTTATCCTTGAAGTCCACGCCGGCGCTGAACGCGTGCCACCATGCTCCGGTGTTCGGCACGGTGTAGGTGGCCTTCACGCCAACCGCATAGCCCTTGCCCAATACGTTGGTGCCGCCTACCGTCGCGACGTTGCTGTCCGATTTGTAGCCGGAAGCCTCGAGGCCCCAGTTAGTGCCACGCAGCGGCGCCACATACGAGCCGGACCACACCTGGGTCTGGTTCAGGTCCTGCGGGGCGCCAAAGAAGCTGACCGAGGCGCTGTGCCCCAACTGCCAGAGGTTGTCGTGGCCCAGCGAAGCCGTGGCCCGCAGTTGCTTGGTATCCGCGCTGTAATCGTTGTTCAGGCCCACGCTCGCCCGCCATGGGCTGCTGTCCTCGACCTTGAGATCAACATCCATGGTGCCAGGCAGCGCGCCCTGCTTGACCAGCGGCATCACCTGCCGGTTCGCGGTCCGGTTCAAGGCAGTGAGCTCCGTCTGCGCCTGGTTGAAGTCCGGCACCGCGCCCTCCGCCAGCGCGGGCACCTGCTCACGCACCTCTACCGGCGAGTTGTACTGCGCTCCCACCACACGCACGCGGCCCACCTTGGTCTCGCTCACCTGCAGGAAGACCACGCCGCCAACCGCCTGCTGCTCAGGCAGGTCCACGTACACCGACTGGAATCCCTTTGCCTGGTAGGCCGCCAGCAGCGCATCGCGCGCGCCCTCGATATCCTTCAGCGTGCGCTTCGGCCCGAGGTAAGGCGTGACCGCGCGCTCGATCGCGCGCGCATCCAGCACCGTGTTCCCACGCACGATGTACTCGTTGATGTCGACGCGCCGTTCCGCATCAGCCTGCACGCCAGGCGTTGCCGCCTCGGTGGCAGCGGGGGCCTGCGCCATCGCGGTTCCCTGCGTCCCTAGCCCTAGCACCGCCAGACATAGCGCCCTCCAGCGCGCGGACGCATCGTTCTTGTTCTTGTCATGCATGTGTTTGCTCAATCCCTTGCGAAACAATTGCCGTCGTTCCCTTGCGCCGGCGCCTCGACCAGAGGCAAGTCGTAGGCGATCGCATCCGATGAGGCCATGATGAGCGGTCATCATTTCAGCGCCGCGTACGATTGGTTAGACGAACGGCCCGCGCGCCGACTGTCGTTTGTCACGAAAGCTTCATGTGCGGGCGCGGCGCATGGCGATGCGCCTCAACGGCGGCGATATCGCAGAGCAATTGCATGCCGCGCTACTCGGAATGGAGCGCTACACTTCAGGCATATCGCCAATGGCGTGGTTGGCAATCAATGAAGACGGAGCACGAAATGCGCAGATGGCTGAACGCTGTAGTGATTGCCGCAGGTAGCCTTGGCGCGGCCTGCCCGCTACTCGCTGCGGAAGCATCCCCACCAACGGGGGACGGCACGGCGAGCTGTGTCGAGGTCGAAGTCAATGGCATGCGGGCCCCGTCGTTTCCTTGCCTGACGCAGAAGCTAAGCCCCAAGCCCGCCCCGGGCCAGCCCCCCTCGGAGCGCAAGCTGGCGTCCGAGGCCATCGTGGAGCGTCCCTCCAACGCCTTGGGACTGTTCAACTACTCGGCGACCAGCCACCGCATGGGCAATACCTTCGGCACATCGGTCACGCCGCAGCGGCCATAGCCGCATTAGCCGCAAGCTAGTTCATTCACCACAATTTCTTTAAGGGAAAAGACGTGCCATTCATCATCGCCGGCCTCGCCTTGATCGGTGCCCTCATCTACGGCGCGGTCCGCCTGTACGCCACGGTCGCCGCAGCCTATGGCGCGATCGCCGGGACCGCCGCTGTCGTGTTCTGCACGGCGCTGCTGGTGGCATTCGTCGCAAGCCTGGTCCGCCGCTACCGCGCGATCCACGGCGTCAAGATCAAGGGCGAGCGCATCCTGTCGCTGGAGGGCGCATGGGGGACGATGCGCGTGGATCCGGAACGCAAACGTGGCGCACTGGATGTCGACGGACAGCAGGCGAAGTTTATTTTTGCGGATATAGCGAGTGCCACCGCGCTGGAGAACGGCAGCGCATGGATGCTTGCCTTGCGCCTTGAACACCAAGCGCAAGGCAGTTGGCAGATCCCGATGGCAAGCCGGAAGGAGGCGTTGCGCTGGGCGAAGATATTCGACCTGGCTGCCGTGCAGAAGCTTTGAACGTTCGCATAGCAATACTCAGCGGCGCACAGGCCGATGCATGCCATTGTAGAAAGGAACAGGCCCCGTAGGATTGTGGGCGGAGCCGCCTGGACACGCACAGAAAGGAGAATCTGCAAATCGTAGGATTCGGCCCGCGAAGGCTACGCTATCACCTCCGGTGTACCGCAGAGAAGAAAAATCCATCCATATTCGGACTTGTCTGATTGATTCTGGTGCCGCATTGCCGCATAAATAGGAGTGCGCATTTGCGTAGTAATGAGTCCACAGGAGTCCCTATGCAGAACGCCAATTGGCCCGCCGGCAGCGGGGAGGCAGCGCCATGATGCGCAGAATTGCCTGCGTCGGCGACGCACTGAAAGACGGCGGGAAAATTCTTCCCTATGTCGGCCGTACTTGCACGTTCGGCAATGCCGGCCACCAGGCGGCGCTAATCGGCGGCCAAGCCTACTGCGAAGCCTGCAAGCGCACCGGGATCATTGCCAAGGCTGGCGGTCCGCGCCGGATGAACTTCATGGGAGAGGTGGCTCTGGATGAGGACATTGTGTTGTGCAAGTGCCCGACCCCACAGCGCATTGTTGCCACGCTTGCTGGCAATGACCGGTATGACGATGGAGCCGAGAGCGCGGCTGCGGTGTCGCTAGCGTCAGGAGCCACTGCCATCGCGCCAGAGTATTCGATGCAGAAACTTGCCTGCGTCGGATCTGAGGCGGATCAAGGGACGGATAGCGAACGCATCTGCCCCAACATGACGAATGCCGAGTTTCGTGTCCATATCATTGGGTTGCGCGATGAGGCGCTTGCCCTTGTGGTGAATCGCCTAGCCGAGCTCAATCGCTGGTAGCCCGCAGACGCGAGGTGGTTCTTACTCTGGTTTGGAACAACGGAGCGCGCTGCCCGCGTTGCGATAGCGACCGGTCTAGCCAGGATGCGGAACATACTTGCGGCCCTCACGCCCGCCAACTTCATCCGCTACTCCGCCGAGGCCATGCGGGCGATTGGTTGCGTCTCGCGTGAAATCAGCCCTGGAGCTGTCGCTGAGGTGTGTGCACCGGATACGGCCACGCACACGATCGCAATCCGCCTCGACTTCTGTACGTTGCGGGCGCGACATCCTCGGTTCGATTCGCAACTGCTAACACTGGTCCACGAGATTTCCCATTTCTCCGATGTTTTTGGCTCCCGCGACCACTGGTATTCCACCCACAACGCCAAGGATCGTGCAGATGCCAAAGATACGAGGACAACAGAAAATGCTGACAACATCGCAGGCTATGTCGTTTGTTCGGAGTAAGGCCGGCGCCGTCCTTCTTTTTGGATGTTTCACCCATTCGGCTTCGTTCGCGTGCAGTCCGGTTCGAGGGCTGGACCTGGCTTTCGGCGATGAATCGGCGGCATTGAATGCTGCGGGGGCTATGCGCCTGGGCGATTGGGTGGCCGAGCTGAAGACGGCGTTCCCGAACTATGAGAGCTTTTTCATTGTCGGCCACGTTGATGCATCCGAGCGTGGGGATAGGCGTTTGGCGGAGGCCCGCGCGGATACCGCTTGCCGGTTTCTCACCGACCGGGGTTTCCGCCCGGATCGAGTCCATATCGAGAGGCCGGGCGCGTCGTACAACGTGAAGATACAGGGACAACCTACCCGCTCCGTCTCCATAGATTTCCTGCCGGCATGCCCACACCGCTGCTGTACCCTGCCCACCCACAACGCCGAGGATAAGGGACTGCCGATGCCGTGAATGGCGGGCCGCTCAGGCACGGCAGGTCAATCCGCAATCTGCCCGCTACCACCTAGAGCCCTGGACCACTACGGCCAAGGGCTCTGCTTTTGGTTGGGCGGAGCCTTCCCACAAGCCCCATACAAGGAGGCTATAAATCGGAACGAACGCGCCGGCCTCGACGAGACGCGTCTATTCGAGAAATACATAGTCCGCGCGATAAGGCACGCGGCTTTCCTGTCCTTCCTCGGTGCAGGCCTGAGCGGGCGCAATGCCGCCTTGCGTGTTCAAGCGCTGAACGTAATGCACTCCCGCTAGCAAGCCCGCCCCTCCGGAACTCGTCGCCTGCAACAGCAATAGCGCAATGCTGTCGGGCGTTCTGGCATTTGCGGCCTGCCGCAGTACTTTGCCGGTTACCTTGCTGCCGTCAGGCGCCTCCCAGGTCGGCCCGGCGTAGTGCCTGGCGATGAGCTTGCCGGAATCGTCGCGCAGATCCGCTTCGGGGGATTTGAACGCCCACGCCAATGCACTGCCCCGATCGCGCTTGCATACATAGATCTGCACGCCGGACGCATGCAGGGTCGCGATCGTACGATGGACGTCGGCGGGCTGGAGCTCAGGCGGCGCGGCCTCCTGGGCAACGGCGCAAGAAACCAACAGGCATGCTCCGGCGAGGGCAATGCGATGCGCTTTGCGACTGGTGTGGAAATCTTGCGGCATACACCCTCCTTGCCTGAGCCCGGTCAGAATAGTACCTCCGGCGCGATGGCGAGGAAACGGAGGAAGACACAGCAATCGCAGCAAACGCGGCAGGCCCGGCCGGCCGCGTTGTCACTGGATGCGGTTGAAGTAGCGAACAGCAGACATGGGCTCAACCACAAGCGCGCAGCAAAATGATCACTGGAATTCTGCAAGCCTGACGGCTACGCTAATAGGCGGACCGTTGCGCCAGCTGAGCGCGCGAGGGTCACCGGCTTCGCATCGACTTTGATTGGAAGGAGTCATCCATGAAGATCGCTATCGCAACGGCAATTGCAGTTCTCCTGCCTGCTACCGTCTACGCCGCAGGCCCTGCAAATCCAGCGGATCGCTACGACTACAACATGCGTAGCACCAACAAGGACGGCTATGTGCCGGACCCTCAGCGCACGACCAATAAAGACGGCTACGTACCCGACGCCGAACGCGCTACCAACAAGGACGGCTACGTGCCGGACACCGCAAAGGCCAACGACAAGTTTGACCCGTACACCCAGGGTGCCAACCAGAACACGGCCTCGGCGCTCACCGACTCAAAGGCTTCTACCAAGAAGCCGCCTGGCAAGGCGTCAAGCCAGAAAAAATCGCCCGCTGCCGGCATGGACAAATAGGGCAGCCTGCTTAGCTTAAGTCCGACGCGGCAAAGAAAAAGCCCCGCAGGAATCTGCGGGGCTTTTTCAACAATGGTGGGCCTCCCGTGAGTCGAACACGGCACCAACGGATTATGAGTCCGCTGCTCTAACCAGGCATGAGCTAGAGGCCCTGGAAAGTCAGACCGGCATGATACCGATCAACTGCCTTCAAGGAAACTCTTAAGCTTATCCGARCGGCTCGGGTGACGCAGCTTGCGCARKGCCTTSGCTTCKATYTGGCGGATSCGCTCGCGGGTSACGTCGAACTGCTTGCCGACTTCTTCCAGCGTGTGGTCCGTGCTCATCTCGATGCCGAAACGCATGCGCAGCACCTTGGCTTCGCGCGGCGTGAGCGAATCCAGCACGTCCTTGACGACGTCGCGCATGGAGCCGTGCAGCGCCGCTTCGGCCGGGGCCAGGGTGTTGGTGTCTTCGATGAAGTCGCCAAGATGGGAGTCGTCGTCGTCACCGATCGGCGTTTCCATGGAGATCGGTTCCTTCGCGATCTTCATGATCTTGCGGATCTTGTCTTCCGGCATCTCCATCTTCTCGGCCAGCGTTGCCGGATCCGGCTCGTTGCCGGTTTCCTGCAGGATCTGGCGCGAGATGCGGTTCATCTTGTTGATCGTTTCGATCATGTGCACCGGGATACGGATGGTGCGCGCCTGATCGGCGATCGAGCGGGTGATGGCCTGGCGGATCCACCACGTTGCGTAGGTCGAGAACTTGTAGCCGCGGCGGTATTCGAACTTGTCCACCGCCTTCATCAGGCCGATATTGCCTTCCTGGATCAGGTCGAGGAACTGCAGGCCGCGGTTGGTGTACTTCTTGGCAATCGAGATCACCAGGCGCAGGTTGGCCTCGGTCATCTCGCGCTTGGCTTCGCGGGCGCGCTTCTCGCCCTCGCTCATCTTGCGGTTGACTTCCTTGAGCTCCTTGAGCGGCAGCACCACGCGCATCTGCAGGTCGATCAGCTTTTGCTGCAGCTCGCGCACGGCCGGCACATTACGTTCGACGATGGTGCTGTACGACTTGCCGTCTTTGATAATCGTGTCGATCCACTCGAGGTTGGTCTCATTGCCCGGGAAACGGGCGACGAAATCCGCACGCGGCATGCCGCACTTGTCCACAACGATCTTCAGGATGGAGCGCTCGAGCTTGCGCACTTCGTCCACCTGGCCACGCAGCGTGTCGCACAGGCGTTCGACGTTGCGGGCGGTGAAGCGGATGCTCATCAGCTCGTTCAGGATGGCTTCCTGGGCCTTGACGTAGGACTTGGACTTGTAGCCTTCCTTCTCGAACGAGCGGCGCATCTTGTCGAACTGCTCGGCGATCACGCGGAATTTTTCCAGCGCGGCCAGCTTCAGTTCTTCGAGCTGGCGTGCCGAGGCAGCCAGGCCGCCGGCATCGTCATCCTCGTCTTCGTCCGATTCTTCGCCGTCAGACTCCGGCTCGTCCTCCTCGGCAGCCGCCACCACGGCCGGAGCCGGCGGGGCCACGGGTACGTCCGCGGCGTTCGGGTCGATCAGGCCGTCGACGAACTCGTCGATCTTGATTTCATCGCTGGCAACGCGCTCGGCCAAGGCCAGGATCTCGGAGATCGTGACCGGGCAGGCGGAGATCGCCATCACCATGTCTTTCAGGCCGGCTTCGATGCGCTTGGCGATTTCGATTTCGCCTTCGCGCGTCAGCAGCTCCACCGTGCCCATCTCGCGCATGTACATACGCACAGGGTCGGTGGTGCGGCCGAACTCGGAGTCAACGGTGGAAAGTGCCGCCTCCGCCTCTTCCTCGGCTTCTTCTTCGCTCGTGGCCGACGGTGCGTTGTCGTTGAGCAGCAGCGTTTCGGCGTCCGGCGCTTGTTCGTAGACGGCGATGCCGATGTCGTTGAGCGTGGCGACCAGCGTGTCGATCGTTTCCGAATCGACCATGTCGTCCGGCAGGTGATCGTTGATTTCCGCGTACGTCAGGTAGCCGCGCGACTTGCCGAGCTTGATCAGCGCCTTGAGCTTCTGGCGGCGTACTTCCAGTTCTTCCTCGGTACCCTGCTGCGTCGAGGCGAACTCCTTCAGCAGAGCCTTTTCCTTGGCCTTGCGGTCGCGAGCCTTTTGCTTGTCGCTCTTGGGCGCGGCAGTCGGCGTTGCCGCTGCGGGGATCTCGTCTTCGTAAAGCTCTTCAGTCACGTCGTCTGGTGTGCTGTCGTCGTGCTGCGCTCCGGCCTTGGGCTTGCGGCCACGCTTCTTCGGCTCCGGCTTGACTGCCGGAGCGGCGGGACGCTCGGATGCAACGGGGGCGGAAGTTGTGGCATTCGGCGTGGCCTCGGGCTCGGCGGCGCCTGGCTTGGCGTCTCCGGTCTTGGCGCTGGTCGCTGCCGCTTTCTTGCTCTCGACTTCGGTATTCTGCTGTTTCGCCACGGTAATACTCTTGCCTTTCACAGGTACAGATGCGGCGTTCTTGCCGCTTGTATTGGCGCTATCGCCGCTCTCGTGTGCCGAAGTCGAGGGCTTCAGGTCTTCGGATAGGCGGATCCCGGTGGAAGTGGACGCTGCGGGCGCCTTGGCGCTCCGAGCTGTCTTAGCAGGCACAGGCTGGGCTGGCGCCTTGACTGGCGCGGCTGTCTTCGCAGCCGCCGTTGTTTTCACGGACGCCTTGCCGCTCCCTGATTGGGGAGTTTTAGTGGAAACCTTTTCGGTTGCTTTGGCCTTTGCCATTGGCACGCTCACTTTCACCAGAAGGGGAGAGAAAGATCTCGCTATCCAAACCGGCTATTGTAGCACTAGCAATTAGCCGGCTTCCCAACAGGTGAGGTTTTCACCTGAAAAATCAAGGCTTAAGCGTAGCCAGGCCGCGCCAAACCTTCATTTATTTGTCACCACTCACCTTGCCCGACCTACCGGACGGTCAATCTGATTCAACCCAACTGCCGCCGGCGATTGATCTCGCTGACCAGCCATCGCATGCGGCTCTTGCCTTGCTCATCCGCGGTGCCCATGATCACCGACTGCTGGAGCATGTCGAGCTCGCGGCGCAACGGCCCCGCCAGCAGCTTGGCGATGGCGGTATCGAACTCCTGCTCGGCAGGTTCCTCATCGATCTCTTCGCGCAGTACCGCGGCGCGCACATTGGCGTAGACCTCGGCGTACGGCGACTGCGCGAGATGCTCGCTAAAGGCCGCGAAATTCACCTCGCCCTGCAACTCGTCACACGCGCACACCAAGTGCGCCAGCACCTCGGCGTCCGCCTGCTCGTCTTCCAGCAGCAGTGCCCGGCTATCGGCATCGAGCCGGCTCGACAGCTGCGGGTAGCGCATCAGCAACTGCAGCACCCGCTGCTCCAGCCCGGTGGGGGCCTGGCGCTTGGTGCGCGGCCGCGGCTGGGCAAAGCGCCCGACCCGCGCCGGGTCGCTCGCCAGCCCGCAGACGGCTTCGATTTCGGCCGGCGTGGTGCCGGTGGCATCGGCCAGCTCGCGCACGATCTGCAGCCGCAGGCCGCCTGCGGGCATGGACTGCAGCAGCGGCTTGGCCTCGTACTGGGCGCGTGCGCGCCCTTCGGCCTGACGCAGCTCCTGCCCCTCCGACACCACCTGCAGCAGGAAGCGCGACAGCGGCATGGCATCGCGCACCTGGGCGGCAAACGCGTCGGTGCCCTGTTCGCGCACATAGCTGTCCGGGTCGTGCTCGGCGGGCAGGAACAGGAAGCGGATGGTCTTGTTGTCCGCCACGTACGGCAGGCAGGCCTCCAGCGCCCGGCGCGCCGCGCGGCGCCCGGCGGCGTCGCCGTCGAACGAGAACACCACGGCATCGGTCTGGCGCAACAGCTTTTGCACATGCACCGCCGTGCAGGCCGTGCCCAGCGTGGCCACGGCGTTGGCAAACCCCAGCTGCGCCAGGGCCACCACGTCCATATAGCCTTCGACCAMCAAAACATAGCCGGTTTCCCGGATCGCATGGCGGGCCTCGAACAGGCCATATAGCTCGGTGCCTTTGCTGAACAGGGGCGTTTCCGGCGAATTCAGGTACTTGGGCTCGCCCTGCCCCATCACGCGCCCGCCAAAGCCGATCACCTGGCCCTTGGTGCTGCGGATGGGAAACATGATGCGGTCCCGGAAGCGGTCGTAGCGCCGCGGCTTGCCGTCGGCGTCGCGCTTCTCGGCGCTTTCGATCATCAGGCCGGCTTCCACCAGCGGCCCGGCGATCGCATCGTCGCGGTAATTGCCAAACACCGACTCCAGCCCCTGCCAGTCGTCCGGGGCATAGCCCAGGCCAAACTGCGCCGCGATCTCGCCGGTCAGGCCGCGGCTCTTGAGGTACTGGATCGCCTGCGGCGCGCTGCGCAATTGCTTGCGGTAGAACTCGGTCGCGCGGGTCATGGCATCGGACAGCGCCAGCGAGCGCGCCTGCACTTCAGCGCGCTGGGCCGGCGGCAGCCGGTCGCGCTCCTCGGGCACGGACAGGCCGACCGATTGCGCCAACTCGCGCACAGCATCGGGATAGGATTGCCCCGAGTACTCCATCAGGAAGCCGATGGCCGAGCCATGCGCCGCGCAACCAAAGCAGTGATAGAACTGCTTGGTCGGTGAGACCGTGAACGACGGCGACTTCTCGTTGTGAAAGGGGCAGAGCCCCATGAAGTTGGCGCCACCCTTCTTCAACTGCACGTACTTGCCCACCACATCGACTATGTCGACACGGTTGAGCAGGTCCTGAATGAAGGATTGCGGAATCACCCGGCTTGTCGTCCTATGGCCGAACTGCCCGTGGAACAGGGCGGCGGCGATATCTGGTTCATGAAGTGCGTGACCGGCACAGCGCTTTCCGGCCTCTTAACACTACATTGTAGTGCAGACGCAACGGATTGCAGCCAGCGCCAGCGAGGGGTGCCGGGCGAAAAGTGCCTTTAAGCATACTCCGCAGCCTCCGGCCGCCAAGTGCCAGCTAGCGCCCCGCCCCGATCAACGCCCCGCCAGCGCGGCCTTGACCAGACCGGAGACGGCGGTCATGTCGGCACGGCCGGCCAGTTTGGCCTTGAGCACGGCCATGACCTTGCCCATGTCCTGCGGGCCGGTGGCGCCGGTTTCCGTGACCGCAGCCTGCACTTCGGCGGCCACTTCCGCATCCGACAGGGCCGCCGGCATGTAGACCTTGAGCACGTCGATTTCCGCGCTTTCCTTGTCAGCCAGGTCGGTGCGGCCGGCCTGGGTGAACTGGGAGATGGAGTCCTTGCGCTGCTTGATCAGCTTTTCGATCACGGCCTGCACGGCGGCGTCGTCGAGCTCGATGCGCTCGTCCACTTCCCGTTGCTTGATAGCGGCCAACAACAGGCGGATGGTGCCGAGGCGCTCGGTCTCGCGGGCACGCATGGCGGCCTTCATGTCTTCGGTTACACGGGCTTTGAGGGACATCGCATTATTCCAGGAAAGTGAGGGCGGGACGGTGCCGGCCGGGCGCAACGCCGGCCGTCGGGCCGCCAATGCAAAAACCCGCCGGAGCCTTGCCCACAGCGGGTTTTGATGCGGAACGCGAAGGGTACGCTCAGTACATCTTCTTCGGCAGCATCAGGCTGCGGATGCGCTTGTAGTGGCGCTTCTCGGCGGCAGCCTTCTTGCGCTTGCGCTCCGCCGTCGGCTTTTCGTAAAACTCGCGAGCCCGCAATTCAGTCAGCAAGCCGTTTTTCTCGATGGTGCGCTTGAAACGACGCATGGCAACTTCAAACGGCTCGTTTTCTTTAAGGTGGATCGTGGTCATTTTGCTGAAATAAGTAGCAGCTGTTAGCGGTTTTACGAAAGCTACAAGTGTAGCACAACCGCTGTCAAGCCCGTATGGCGGTTTTTTTGCCGGCATGCTGCTTACGACACTCGGGCCGTCCCCGCCGCCATGGCCCTTGCATTCTCCGCCACGGCCTGCCCGGCGGCCACGCCGGATGCCCACGCCCACTGGAAGTTGTACCCGCCCAGCCACCCGGTGACGTCGACCACCTCGCCGATGAAATACAGGTTGGGCACGGTGCGCGCCATCATGGTGGCCGACGACAGCGCGCGCGTGTCCACGCCGCCGAGTGTGACCTCCGCCTTGCGGTAGCCCTCCGTGCCTGCCGGCACCAGTTGCCAGCTGTTGAGCGCCGCGCCGAGCCGGCGCAGTGCCTTGTCCGGCATATCGTGCAGCGACTGCGCGCCGTTCAGGCCGGCCGCCGCGCACCAGGCGTCGGCCAGACGGGCGGGCAGGCGCTCGGCGAGCAGGTTGGCCAGGTGCTTGCGGCTGCCACCCTTTTGCTCGAGCAGCCATTCACTGGCGTCGTTGCCGTCGAACAGGTCGATGGTGATCGGCGTGCCAGGGCGCCAGAAGCTGGAAATCTGCAGCACGGCCGGGCCGGACAGGCCGCGATGGGTCCACAGCAAGTCCTCGCGGAAGGCGCCGGCCGTCTTGCCGCTTCCCGTCGCAATGTCTACCTCCATCGACACGCCCGCTAGCGGCACGAATGGCGCCCAGCCCTGCCCGTCGAACGTCAGCGGCACCAGCGCCGGGCGTGTCTCGACAACGCCCAGCCCGAACTGGCGGGCAATGCGGTAGCCGATATCGGTGGCGCCGATCTTCGGGATGGACAGGCCGCCCGTGGCCACCACCAGCGCGCCGGCACGCACTGGCCCGCTTGCCGTCATCAGCAGGAAATCGTCGCCCTCGCGCCTGACCTCGTCCACGCCGCAGCCGGTGCGCCAGTGCACGTTGCCCGCGCCGCATTCGGCACGCAGCATCTCGATCACCTGCTCGGCGCTGTCGTTGCAGAAGAGTTGGCCGCGGTGCTTCTCATGCCAATCGATCTCATGCTTGCGCATCAGCGCGAGGAAATCCTGCGGCGTGTAGCGGGCGAGCGCGGAACGACAGAAGTGCGGATTAGCCGACAAGAAATTGGCCGGCCCCGCCTGCAGGTTGGTGAAATTACAGCGCCCGCCACCGGAGATGCGGATTTTCTCCGCCACCTTGGTAGCGTGGTCGATCAGCACCACGCTGGCGCCACCCTGCCCCGCCACAGCGGCGCACATCATGCCGGCGGCCCCGGCGCCAAGCACCGCCACGTCGAAGCGCCCTGCGCGCGCGCCGGCCTGGCCGGTCTCTGTGGTCTGCTTGCTGCCCATGTCTGTCTTGCCCAATGAATGCCTGATTAGTGCCTGCGGAAGAAGCGGCGATTGTAGCGAAAAGCATGGCCAGCGCCGCTGTGCTACCCTGCTGGCCTCATGCCCGGCTGCCGGCCCGATGGTCGTCAGCCCGCTCCAACCCCTTGATTTGCCGGCCTCGCTGATGCCGGCCTTGCCTCTCCCATGCTTGTCCTCGGCATCGAATCCTCCTGCGACGAAACCGGCCTCGCGCTCTACGACACGCAATCCGGCCTGCTCGCCCACGCCCTGCATTCGCAGATCGCCATGCACCGCGACTACGGCGGCGTCGTGCCTGAACTCGCCTCGCGCGACCATATCCGCCGCGTGCTGCCGCTGTTGCAGCAGGTGCTCGACGAAGCCGGCCGCACCCGCGCCGACATCGATGCGATTGCCTTCACCCAAGGCCCTGGCCTGGCCGGCGCGCTGCTGGTGGGTGCATCGGTGGCCAATGCCCTGGGCTTCGCACTGAACGTGCCGATGCTGGGCGTGCACCATCTCGAAGGCCACCTGCTGTCGCCGCTGCTGACACCCAATCCGCCGCCATTCCCGTTCGTTGCCTTGCTGGTTTCGGGCGGGCACACACAGCTGATGGAAGTGCGCGGCATCGGCGATTACGCCTTGCTGGGCGAGACCCTGGACGATGCCGCCGGCGAAGCGTTCGACAAGACCGCCAAGCTGCTCGGCCTGAGCTACCCGGGCGGCCCCGAAGTCTCGCGGCTGGCCGAGTTCGGCGTGCCCGGCACGTACGCCCTGCCGCGTCCAATGCTGCATTCGGGCACCCTCGATTTCTCCTTCGCCGGCCTGAAAACCGCCGTGCTCACGCAAACCCGCAAGCTGGGCAATGTGTGCGAGCAGGACCGGGCCAACCTGGCACGCTCCTTTGTCGATGCCATCGTCGACGTGCTGACCGCCAAGTCGATGGCCGCCCTCAAGCAGACCGGGCACCGGCGCCTGGTGGTGGCCGGCGGCGTGGGCGCCAACCGGCAGCTGCGCGAGCGGCTGAACCAGCTTGGCGCGCAGAAGAAGATCGAGGTCTACTATCCGGACCTGGCCTTCTGCACGGACAACGGCGCCATGATCGCCTTCGCCGGCGCCATGCGCCTGCAAGCCGCGCCGGAGCTGGCCAAGCGCGACTACGGCTACGGCGTGACGCCGCGCTGGGAGCTGTCGGACATCCGGCTGCCGGAGCGCCCCGCCGCCTGAAGCGAACGCCTCGATGCAGTAAAAAAGCCACCTCACGGTGGCTTTTTTACTGCGGCACGGCGGGCTTACTGCGCGCGCTTGTCGCGCTCGATCACGGCGTAGGCGCTGTGATTGTGGATGGACTCGAAGTTCTCGGCCTCCAGCACATAGGCCACGATCCGATCGTCCGCATTCAGGCGCATGGCGATATCGCGCACCAGGTCCTCGACGAACTTGGGGTTCTCGTAGGCGCGCTCGGTGACGAATTTCTCGTCCGGGCGCTTGAGCAGGCCCCACAACTCGCACGAGGCTTCTTCCTCGGCCATGCGCACCAGCGCCTCGACCGGCAGGTCGGCCGCCAGTTCGACGTTCATGGTGATGTGCGAGCGCTGGTTGTGCGCGCCGTACTGTGAGATCTTCTTCGAGCACGGGCACAGGCTGGTGACCGGAACCAGGGCTTTCAGGAAGACCTTGGTGGCGCCGTTGCGCACTTCGCCGATCAGCGTGACTTCATAGTCCATCAACGATTGCACGCCGGATACCGGCGCGGTCTTGTTGATGAAATACGGGAAGATCACTTCGATGCGGCCAGCCTCGGCTTCCAGCTTGACCAGCATCTTGTCGAGCAGCGTGCGGAAGCTCGCCAGTTCCAGCGGCTCGCGCTCTTCTTCCAGCAACGCGACGAAACGCGACATGTGCGTGCCCTTCTGGTCGGCAGGCAGATGCACGTCGAGATTGAAGGTGCCGACGGTGGCCAGTACGCCGGCCGGCGTCTTCAGCGACAGCGGGTAACGCACGCCCTTCACGCCAACCCGCTGGATGGGGATCTGGCGGGTGTCGAGGCTCGACTGCACGTCGGGCATCACAAAGGCGGGATTGATGTCATTCATATCGATCAGGTTTCCTCTACGGTCGCGGCATTTTTCGCAGTCAACCTTGCCGCGCAACGAGTGTGAAACCGCGGGGATGGCAAAGCCGATGGCCTCCCGCAGCTGCGAACACAGAACCTTGGATTCTAAGGGAATTTGTCTTTGACTGCCCACGAGGGGGGCGATACCCGTACGGGGAGCACGGGTGATGGCATCAGGAAACCATCAGGAATACCGGCGCGCCCGCAAGCCGCGGGCGCGCCGTTGGCTCAGGCCACGCGGGTGGCGACGGCAGGCTGCGCCAGGTTGAAGCGCTCGCGCACCGATTGCTCGATGCCCTTGGCGTCCAGCCCGCACTGCGACAGCAGGAAGGCCGGGTCGCCATGATCGACGAAGCGGTCAGGCAGGCCGAGCTGCAGCACCGGCATGGCGATGCCGGCGGCGGCCAGCGCTTCGAGCACGGCGCTGCCAGCGCCGCCCATCACGCAGCCTTCCTCGACGGTGACAAGGTAGTCATGCTCGCTCGCGAGCTTCTTCACCAGCGCCTCGTCGAGCGGCTTGACGAAGCGCATGTTGGCCACGGAGGCGTCGAGCGCCTCGGCCGCACCCAGCGCCGGATGCAGCATCGAGCCGAACGCCAGGAAGGCCACGCGCTGACCGGCGCGCGCGCCGCCCGTGCGGCGCATCTCGCCCTTGCCCACCGGCAGCGCGGTGAGCGCGGCCTCGGTCGCCACACCAGTGCCCGCGCCGCGCGGATAACGCACGGCGGTCGGGCAATCCTGYTGGTACGCGGTGGTCAGCAACTGGCGGCACTCGTTCTCGTCGGCCGGCGTCATCACCATCATGTTGGGGATGCAACGCAGGAACGCGATGTCGTAGGCACCCGCGTGGGTAGCGCCGTCGGCGCCGACCAGGCCGGCGCGGTCGAGTGCGAACACCACCGGCAGATTCTGCAGCGCCACGTCGTGGATCAGCTGGTCATAGCCGCGCTGCAGGAACGTCGAGTAGATCGCCAGCACGGGCTTGAGCCCTTCACACGCCAGCCCGCCGGCGAACGTCACGGCATGCTGCTCCGCGATGCCCACGTCGTAGTAGCGGCTGGGGAAGCGCTTCTCGAACTCGACCATGCCGGAGCCTTCGCGCATGGCCGGCGTCACCGCCACCAGCTTGGGATCGGCGGCGGCCATGTCGCACAGCCATTCGCCGAACACCTGCGTGTAGGTCTTGCGGGCGGGCTTGGTCGACGGGCGGATGCCTTCGGCCGGGTTGAACTTGCCGGGGCCGTGGTACAGGATCGGGTCGGCCTCGGCCAGCTTGTAGCCCTGGCCCTTCTTGGTGACCACGTGCAGGAACTGCGGGCCGCCGCCTTCGAGGGCGCGCTGGCGGATGTTCTGCAGCGTCGGCACCAGCGATTCGAGATCATGGCCGTCGATCGGGCCGATGTAGTTGAAGCCGAATTCCTCGAACAGCGTCGCCGGCACCATCATGCCCTTGGCATGTTCCTCGAAGCGCTTGGCGAACTCAAGCACCGGCGGGGCAACCGACAGCACGCGCTCGATGCCCTTCTTGGTGGCCGCGTAGAACTTGCCGCTCATCAGCCGCGCGAGGTGGCTGTTGAGCGCGCCCACCGGCGGCGAGATCGACATGTCGTTGTCGTTGAGCACCACCAGCAGCGGCAGGTCCTTGTAGACACCGGCGTTGTTCATGGCCTCGAAAGCCATGCCGGCGGTCATCGCGCCGTCGCCGATCACGGCGATGGAAACGCGCTTCTCGCCCAGCGTGCGGGCGCCCAGCGCCATGCCCAGCGCGGCCGAGATGGAGGTGGAGGAATGCG
Organism: Cupriavidus sp. 05L411; assembly: GCF_056398045.1. Classification (NCBI taxonomy): domain Bacteria; kingdom Pseudomonadati; phylum Pseudomonadota; class Betaproteobacteria; order Burkholderiales; family Burkholderiaceae; genus Cupriavidus; species Cupriavidus sp. 05L411. The sequence goes on from NZ_JBFTOQ010000002.1 coordinate 125,448, forward strand.
CGGTGCCAAAGGTGTCGTACTCGCTCTCCGAGCGGCGCGGGAAGCCCGAGATGCCGCCCCACTGGCGCAGCGAATGCATGCGGTCGCGGCGACCGGTCAGGATCTTGTGCGGATAGCTTTGGTGCCCCACGTCCCAGACGACGCGGTCGTCCGGTGTATTGAACACATAGTGCAGGGCAATGGTCAGCTCGACCGTGCCCAGGTTGGACGACAGGTGGCCGCCGGTTTGCGACACCGATTCAAGCACGTAGGCGCGGAGTTCGTCGGCCAGCGTCTTGAGCTGGCGGCGGTCCAGCCTGCGAAGGGCTGCGGGGTCGTCAATAGTTTTGAGCAGTGCGTAGGTCATGATGTCCGTTCGGCGGCCGGATTCTTGTGCCCGGTTGTCAGTTTTTCCTGCGTATCCATTCAATTCGAGCGCAGCACGATGAGATCGGCCAGTTCGCCCAGGCGTCGGGCGCGCGCGCCGAACACCGCCAACGCTTCGTGCGCCGTGGCCCGAAGCTGCTGCGCCAATTGGCGTGCAGGCTCGAGCCCCATCAGCGACACGTAGGTCGGCTTGTCGTTTGCCGCGTCCTTGCCGGCGGTCTTGCCCAGCGTGGCGGTATCCGCGGTCACGTCGAGGATATCGTCCACCACCTGGAACGCCAGGCCCACGGCTGCGGCGTAGCGGTCAAGCGCGGCCAGGCCGGCTTCGTCCACGGCACCGCAGTAAGCCCCCATGCGCACGCTGGCGCGCAGCAACGCACCGGTCTTCATGCGGTGCATCCCTTCCAGTTCTTCCAGCGACATGGCCTGGCCGACATGCTGCAGGTCGATCGCCTGCCCGCCTGCCATGCCCACCGAGCCGGAGGCCCGGGCCAGTTCCGCTACCAGGCGCAGGCGCGCGGCAGCGTCGAGCGAGGCCAGCGAGGACGATTCGGCCAGCACCACGAAGGCCTGGGTCTGCAGCGCGTCGCCCACCAGCAGCGCCGTCGCTTCATCGTAGGCCTTGTGCACGGTGGGACGGCCACGACGCAAATCGTCATCGTCCATGCAGGGCATATCGTCATGCACCAGCGAGTACGCGTGGATCATCTCCACCGCGCTGGCTGCCGCGTCGCAGGCCTCGGGGGCAGCGCCCGCTACTTCACCGGCCGCGTGCACCAGCAAGGGGCGAACCCGCTTGCCACCGCCGAGCACAGCATACCGCATGGCTTCGTGCAGCGTGCAAGGCACTGTTTCCACAGCCGGCAGCCCGGCGTCGAGCGCGGCCTCGGTCCTGGCGCCCGTGGCGCGCATCCAGGCAGCGAATTCGCCGGCTTCGATAGTTTGATGCGATTCGCTCATTCCAGGTCTCCGGCGTCGGCGGCCATGGGCTTGAGCACATCGCCCTCCAGCACTTTAACCTGTTGTTCCACGCGTTCGAGCATCTGCTGGCAGTACCTGACCAGTTCGGCCCCGCGCTTGTACGCGGCCAAAGAATCTTCCAGCGGCAAGGCGCCGCCCTCCATGCTGGCGACCAGCGCCTCCAGTTCGGCCATGGCGGCCTCGTAGGAGGCGGGCGGCGCGGAGGCGGACCGCTGGTCGGTCGCGGCCGGATCGGCCTGGGCCGGGGAGCTCGTAGTCTTTGGCATTGCGGACATTGAATCTGGGGAAGCTGGGATTTTACGCCAAAGCGGGACATTGCCCGCATCCCATGCAACAGGGGGCATGGACAGCGTTGCCGGAAAGTGACTTGTGCGCTTGGGTCGTCTTTCCGAATGCGCCCCGAACGACACCTCCATGACGACCCGGGTCGACTTTTTCGCTAAAAAGGCTAAATAATCAGTCCCTTAACTTTTTCGCTCGGGTACAATCCGCGGTTCGTCAGCGCGATCTCCATCCGTCGGTCCGGAAGCGGGCCAGGGCGCGACTGACTGTCTTTCCCATATCGATTTCTTTTTCGATGGTTGGGTTGTTCACTGCTTTCGCCTGTCATAGGGAGTGGGGATAATGTCCAATCTCAGCACCGCGCTGAAACTGGTGCCGGCTGATACGCAGTTGCCCGTAAACGTCTACATCGACGAGGCACTGCATCAACAAGAACTGGAACTGCTGTTCAAGAAGGGCCCGGGCTATGTCGGCCACGAACTGATGATCCCCGAAACGGGCGATTTTCAGGCGCTGGCCGCCGAGGACGAGGGCCGCATCCTGGTGCGGAATGCCGACGGGATCGAGCTCATGTCCAATGTCTGCCGCCATCGGCAGGCCATCATGCTCAATGGCCGCGGCAATGCGAAGAGCATTGTCTGCCCCTTGCACCGCTGGACCTACGACCTGAAGGGCGAACTGCTCGGCGCGCCGCATTTCGCCGAGCGTCCGTGCGTCCATCTGAACCGCTCGCCGCTACAGAACTGGAACGGCCTGCTGTTCGAGGGGCAGCGCGACGTTCGGGCCGACCTGGCACGCCTGGGCGTGGCCGAAGACCTGAATTTCGAAGGCTACCTGCTCGACCACGTCGAGATCCACGAGTGCAACTACAACTGGAAGACCTTTATCGAGGTCTATCTGGAGGACTACCACGTCGTGCCGTTCCACCCAGGCCTCGGGAGCTTTGTCTCCTGCGACGACCTGAGCTGGGAGTTCGGCGACTGGCACAGCGTCCAGACGGTCGGATTGCACGCGGGCCTGAAGCGCCCGGGCAGCCCTACGTACCAGAAGTGGCATGAGGCCGTGCTGCGCTTCAACAACGGCGTGCTGCCCAAGTACGGCGCGATCTGGCTCACCTACTACCCCAACATCATGGTGGAGTGGTATCCGAACGTGCTGGTGGTCTCCACCCTGCACCCGCTCGGGCCGAACAAGACGCGCAACGTCGTGGAGTTCTACTACCCCGAGGAAATCGCGCTGTTCGAGCGCGAGTTCGTCGAGGCCGAGCGCGCCGCCTACATGGAAACCTGCGTCGAGGACGATGAGATCGCAGAGCGCATGGATGCCGGGCGCCGGGCGCTGGCCAAACGCGGCGTCAGCGAGACCGGCCCGTACCAGTCGCCCATGGAAGACGGTATGCAGCACTTTCATGAATGGTATCGCCGCGCCATGTCCTTCACGGACTGACCCGCCAGCCAAGGCCCAGCGGGCCGCGGCATCGATAGCGCAGCGCAGACGCAAGCAAAACGGACCGCCCAGGCGGTCCGTTTTGCCTTTGGTGCGGTGCACACTCGCTGATACAATCGCCGCTTCCGGTGTGCGCCCGGCGCCTCGCCGCCAGCCTTGCCGGCCATCCGCCCCATGCGGAGCCTTTCGCGATCCAGTTCCGCGCCCCCGCCAGGAGCCGCTTCGCGCGCTGTCCATTCTTCCTTTCGCCCCACCATGCAATCGCTCTGGATGCTGTTCGCCGCCTTCGCCTTCTCGTTAATGGGGGTGGGCGTCAAGCTGGCATCCGAGATCTATGGCACGGGCGAGATCGTGTTCTACCGCAGCCTGATCGGTGTGATCATCATGTGGACGGTGCTGGCTTCATCCGGCACCTCGGTGCGCACACCGCACATGGCCATGCATATCAAGCGCAGCTTGTTCGGCGTGACCGCCCTGCTGCTGTGGTTCACCTCGATCACCATGCTGCCGCTGGCCACGGCGATGACCCTGAATTACATGTCGCCGGTCTGGATCGCGCTGATCCTGGGCGCCGGCGCAGCCTTGACCGGCACCGGCGGCGCGGACCGCAAGCTGATCGGGGCCATCCTGATGTCGTTCGGCGGCGTAATCTGCCTGTTGCAGCCTTCCGTCGGCCATAACCAGCTCACCGGCGGCCTGATCGGCCTGATCTCCGGCATGTTCACCGCGCTGGCCTATGTCGAAGTGCGCCAGCTCGGCCAGCTGGGCGAGCCCGAAGGCCGCATCGTGTTCTATTTCTCGGCAGTCGGGATGGTGGTAGGCCTGGCCTGGATGCTGTACACCGGCCCGAGCACCCACACCTGGCGCGGCGCGGGGCTGCTGCTGGCTATCGGCATCCTGGCCACGCTCGGCCAGACCGCGATGACGCGCGCCTACAAGCGCGGCAACACGCTGCTCACCGCCAACCTGCAATACGCCGGCATCGTGTTCTCCAGCCTGTGGGGCATGATTGTCTGGCGCGACCAGCTCAACTGGCTGTCCTGGGTTGGCATGGCACTCATCATTGCCAGCGGTATTGCCACCACGCTGACCCGGGCGCGCGAAGGCTCCAACCGGCAGCCAACCGCCGATACCCCGGTCAAGTCGGCCGAGGCGGAAGTGCACCCCGAGGTGTAGCATCGGGGGTCGCGGACCGTGCTCACCCCGCCGCCCGCGCCCGCCCGTGCCGTTGCGGCGCGACTATCCCAACCCAAGGTTACGCCATGTTCACCACCCTGATCTCCAGCCAGGACCTGCGCGCGCTGCGCGACGACGGCAGCCGCCACAGCGTCGTGATCGACTGCAGTTTCGACCTGGCCAACCCGGCCGCCGGACGCGAGGCCTATCACGTGGGCCACCTGCCCGGCGCTTTCTACCTGCACCTGGACAATGAATTGTCCGGCGAGAAAACCGGCACCAACGGCCGGCACCCGCTGCCGGACCCGACCACGCTGAGCGCGCGCCTGCGCGTGCTGGGCGTAAACGATGACACCCAGGTCATTGCCTACGACGCGCAGGGCGGCATGTATGCGGCGCGCGCCTGGTGGCTGCTGCGCTGGCTGGGCCACAGCGCGGTGGCCGTGCTGGATGGCGGCAAGAATGCGTGGGTGGCGGCAGGCCTGCCGCTCGAGGCGGGCAACACGCCGGAGCCCGAAACCCCGGGCAACCTGACGCGCAAGGCGGCGCTGGTGGCCACGGTGGACGCCGACGCCGTGCTGGCGAACCTGGCAAACCCGACCCGGCTGGTGGTGGACGCCCGTGCGGCAGACCGCTTCCGTGGCGAGAACGAAACGCTGGACCCCGTGGGTGGGCATATCCCCGGCGCCGCCAACCGCTTCTTCAAGGACAACCTGGGGGGGAACGGCAGTTTCAAGCCGGCTAGCGCGTTGCGCCAGGAGTTCGGGCAAGTGCTGGGCGGCAAGCCGGCCAGCGAAGCGATCATGCAGTGCGGCTCGGGCGTGACCGCCTGCCACAACCTGCTGGCACTGGAAGTGGCGGGCATGCCGGGCGCCGCGCTCTATCCGGGCTCGTGGAGCGAGTGGTGCGCCGACCCGGCGCGGCCAGTGGCAAGCGGGTCCTGATGGCGAGCGGCGCAAGCCGCCCGGGCCAGCTTATCTGGCGGCAGCCGCCACGCCATGTGCATGGCCATGACCATGGCCATGCGCTTCGTGCACGCCATTGGTGATGAAGAAGATGGCGCAGATCCCGGTGGCGACCAGCACGACCTGGATGATCGATTCGCGCCAGCGCGGCTTGCGCTGCATCTGCGGCATCAGGTCGCTGACGGCGATATAGACGAAGCTGCTTGAGGCAATCACCAGCACGTAGGGAATCCAGCCGCTCATCTGGTCGAGCAGGTAATACCCCACCACGCCGCCGGCGATGGCCGCCAGGCTGGACAGCAGGTTAAAGGCAAAGGCGCGCGCCTTCGAGAACCCGGCGTTGAGCAGCACGATGAAATCGCCCACCTCCTGCGGGATCTCGTGCGCGGCGATGGCCAGCGCGGTGACCAGGCCAATATGCGGATCCGCCAGGAAGGCCGCGGCGATCACGATGCCGTCGGCGAAATTGTGGAAGGTATCGCCGACCAGGATGGTCATGCCGCTACGACCAGCTTCCTCTCGGTCATGGCCGTGGTGATGGTGGTGCCCATCGCCCTCGTGATGATGCGAGTGGCGCAGCAGCGCGACTTTTTCCAGCAGGAAGAAGCCAAGCAGGCCGGCCAGCAAGGTACCGAACAAGGCACGCGGATCGGCGCCGGACTCGAACGCCTCGGGCAGGGAATGCAGCAGCGCCGTGGCCAGCAGCACCCCTACCGAAAAGCTCACCATGCGCTCGACCACGCGCGAAGCCACGGTCAGCGACAACAGCGCCGCGCCAAAGATACTGCCCACCCCCGAGATGGTGGCGGCAAGCAGGATGTAGACAAGCGTGGAATCGATGATGGGCTCCTGGGATCGGTATTCCGCTCTTGGAGAGCGGCATCGACCTCAAACGCAACACTGTTGCAAGAAACGAAGCCCGCATTGTACGTAGATTGCAGCCGGTTTTGCAAATCCCGCGGCACAAGTCGGCCTTGTGCCGCGGGCGTGGCGATGCCGGGCCCTGCTGCAAACGCGCGCCAGGGCGGGCCGCGCCTCAAACCCCGTGCTGCTTGAACCAGGCCAGGCAGCGCTGCCAGCCGTCCTTGGCATCGGCTTCCCGGTAACTCGGGCGGTAGTCCGCGTTGAAGGCATGGCCGGATTCCGGGTAGACCACGAAGGTGGAAGCCTTGGCAAAGGGGTCGCTCGATGCCGCCAGCGCCGCCTTCATCTTCTCGACCTGTTCCTGCGTGATGCCGGTGTCCTTGCCGCCGTAGAGGCCCAGCACCGGCACCTTGAGCTGGCCGGCCAGGTCGATCGGGTTGCGCGGCTTGATCGGGGTTGGCTCGCCTACCAGCTGGCCATACCAGGCCACACCGGCCTTGATCTGCTGGCTATGCGCGGCGTACAGCCAGGTAATGCGCCCGCCCCAGCAAAAGCCGGTGATGGCGAGCCGGCTGGTATTGCCGCCGTTGCCCTTGGCCCAAGCCACGGCAGCATCGAGATCGCCCATCACCTGCTCGTCGGGCACCTTGGAAATGAGCTTCGCCTGCAATTCCTGGATGGTGCCGAAGCTGCTCGGGTCGCCCTGGCGCGCGAACAGCTCCGGCGCGATGGCGAGGTAGCCCAGCTTGGCAAAGCGCCGGCAGATGTCGGCGATGTGCTCATGCACGCCGAAGATCTCGCTCACCACCAGAACCACCGGCAGGTTGGTCTTGCCTTCCGGCTGGGCGCGGTACGCCGGCATGTTGAAGCCGCCCGAGGGAATCGTCACCTCGCCGGCGGCAAGGCCTGCGAAATCGGTCTTGATGGCCTGTGCCATCACGGGCAAGGCTGCTGCGGCAAAAGCCGAACCTAGCGCCGTCTTGACGAAGGCGCGGCGGTCAAAGGACTGGCTGGGTACGAGGCTTTCAACTTCTGGCTTCAGCATGCGGTCTCCTGTCTGGCGTGGATGGCGAATCTGGATGGACAGCGCACGGGGTGGCACCGCCGCCGTGGCGAGATCCGATTCTAAGCAAACATGGAGTTCAGCGCACGCAGCCGGCAAGCGGGGCGATTCGCCCCGCACCGGCCCGTGTCAGTGCAGCTTGACGCGCGGGCTGGTCTTGCTGCGCAGCCAGTGGGTCACGGTATCCAGTCCCATGCCCACGGCGCCGTGCAACGCCATGACGTGCATGCGGTACAGGGAGCTGTACATCACGCGCGCCATCAGCCCTTCGATAAACATAGAGCCGCCGATCAGGCCGCCCATCAGGCTGCCGACCGCGCTGAAATGCCCCAGCGACACCAGCGAGCCCAGGTCCTTGAACCCAAACGACGGCAGCGGCTTGCCGTCCAGGCGCGCGCGCAACGCGCCGTAGAGGAACGTGGCCTGCTGGTGCGCGGCCTGCGCGCGCGGGGGCACCGCGCCCTGCTTCTCTGGCCAGGGGCAGCTGGCGCAATCGCCAAAGGCAAAGATATCGGGATCGGCCTCGCTTTGCAGCGTGGGCTTGACGATGATCTGGCCCATGCGGCTGACCGGCAGGCCCAGGGTGGACAGCACCGCCGGCGCGGTAATGCCGGCGGCCCACACCGTCAGGTCGGCGTCGATGCGCTTGCCGCTGGCGGTCAGCACCGCGTCACCGGTGACTTCGGTCACGCGCTCAGCGGTGAGGACTTCGATATCGAGCTTGTGCAGCAGCTTGGTGGTTTCGGTGGACACGCGCTCGGACAGCGCGGGCAGGATGCGCGGGCCGGCCTCGACCACGTGGATGCGCACATCGCGGCGCGGATCGAGCTGATGCAGCCCGTAGGCGCTGAGCACGTGCGCGGTATTGCGCAACTCGGCGGAGAGCTCGACACCGGTGGCGCCGGCACCGATGATGGCAACGTCCACGCGCGGGCGGCCGTCCTCGCCGATGCGCCCGCGCCCGTTCTGGGCGCGCACGCAGGCCGAGATCAGCTTGCGGCGGAAGCGCTCCGCCTGGTCCACGGTGTCGAGCGCGATGGCGTTCTCGGCAGCGCCAGGCACGCCGAAGAAATGCGTGACGCAGCCAATCGCCAGCACCAGGGTGTCATAGGAAAGATCGCGTGCGGGCAAGAGCTCCGTGCCGTCGAGATCGACACAGGCCGCCACCGAGATCGTCTTGCGATCCCGGTCGATGCCGGTCAGCTCGCCTTGCTGGAATTCGAAATGATGCCAGCGGGCCTGCGCCACGTATTCAAGCTGATGGGTGTGAGGATCCATGCTGCCGGCGGCAACTTCATGCAGCAGCGGTTTCCAGATATGCGTGGGGGAGCGGTCCACCAGTACCACCTGCGCGGCCCCGCCCTTGCCGAGCTTGTCGCCCAGCCGCGTGACCAGCTCCAGCCCGCCTGCTCCTCCTCCGACTACGATGATGCGATGCGCCCTTCCCTCTGTGCTCATGATCTACCCAGTGTCGTCGATATTCTTTTGCGGGGCCTGACGCGAGCCAGTGACCTCGGCGTTTCATCAGTCTGCTGCACAGCAGCACAACTGGCAAGACGCCATTCACCGATTCAGCGGTCGCTTCAATCGAAACCAGGATGCAGGAATACCGGGACGGGTGCAATCCCGGGGCGGCCACGAAGGCCGCCCCGCAAGCTTAGTGCGCCTCCTCCCAGTTGCTGCCGGCGCCAACCTCGGCCACCAGCGGTACACGCAGTTCGGCCACGTTGCACATCAGTTCCGGCAACTTCACCTTGACCAGTTCCAGCTCGGCCTGCGGCACTTCCAGCACGAGTTCATCGTGCACCTGCATGACCTGGCGCGTGCCCAGGCCATCGCGTTCCAGCCAGTCCTGCACCGCGATCATCGACAGCTTGATCAGGTCGGCGGCCGTGCCCTGCATCGGCGCGTTGATGGCGGCGCGCTCGGCGCCCTGGCGGCGCGGGCCGTTGCCGCCATTGATGTCCGGCAGCCACAGGCGGCGGCCGAACACGGTCTCGACGAAGCCCTGCTCGCGCGCGGTCTGGCGCGTTTCTTCCATGTACCGCGCCACGCCGGGATAGCGCATGAAATAGCGGTCGATGTAGTGCTTGGCGGCCTCGCGCTCGATGCCAAGGTTGCCGGCCAGGCCGAAAGCGCTCATGCCGTAGATCAGGCCGAAGTTGATGACCTTGGCATAGCGGCGCTGCTCGCTGCTGACGGCATCCGGCGCCACGCCAAAGATCTCCGCGGCGGTGGCACGGTGCACATCCTCGCCCTCGGCGAACGAGCGCATCAGGTTCTCGTCGCCAGAGATATGAGCCATGATGCGCAACTCGATCTGCGAGTAGTCGGCCGACACGATCACGTTGCCCGGCCCGGCGATAAAGGCCTCGCGGATGCGCCGCCCTTCCTCGGTGCGCACCGGGATGTTCTGCAGGTTGGGCTCGGTGGAAGCCAGCCGGCCGGTCACCGCGGTGGTCTGCCCGTAACTGGTATGCACGCGGCCAGTGGCCGGGTTGACCATCTTCGGCAGCTTGTCGGTGTAGGTGGACTTGAGCTTGGCCAGGCCGCGGTAGTCCAGCAGCAGCTTGGGCAGCGGGTAATCCTCGGCCAGCTTCTGTAACACCTCTTCGTCGGTGGACGGCGCGCCGCTGGCGGTCTTCTTGACCACCGGCAGCTTCATCTGGCCGAACAGGATCTCGCCGATCTGCTTGGGCGAGCCCAGGTTGAAAGGCTGGCCCGCAGCCTCGTACGCGGCCTGCTCCAGCGCCAGCATGCGCTGGCCGAGCTGCGTGCTTTGCGCGCCCAGGCGCTCGGCGTCGATCAGCACGCCGTTGCGCTCGATCTTCTGCAGCACCACCGAGACCGGCATCTCGATCTTTTCGTAGACGTAATGCACCCCCGGCAACGCCTCGACCTGCGGATACATGTTGCGATGCAGGCGCAGCGTGACGTCGGCATCCTCGGCCGCGTACTCGGTGGCGCGCGCGATGTCGATCTGGTCAAAGCCGATCTGGCTCGCGCCCTTGCCGCACACTTCCTCGTAGCTGATGGTCTTCAGGCCGAGCAGGCGCTCGGCCAGGCTGTCCATGCCATGATTGCGGTGGGACGCCAGCACGTAGCTTTGCAGCATGGTGTCGTGCACGATGCCGCGCAGGCTGACGCCGTGATTGGCAAAGACATGGGAATCGTACTTCAGGTTCTGGCCGACCTTGCCGCGCGACGGGTCTTCGAGCCAGGCGCGCATGCGCGCCAGCACGGCCTCGCGCGTGAGCTGGCCATTGGCTTCCAGGCCCACCACATCCGGGCCGCGGTGCGCCACCGGGATATAGCAGGCTTCACCCGGCTCGATCGACAGCGAGATGCCGACCAGCTGGGCCTGCAGCGGGTCCAGCGACGTGGTCTCGGTATCGATGGACACCAGCGGCGCGGTTTCGATGCGCCGCATCCAGGCCTCCAGCGCCGCATCGGTGGCCACGGTTTCGTAGCGGATCTGGGCCGGGGCCGGGGCGCTGTCGAACAGGCCACCCTGGGCCGGACCCGCGTCGGCTCCCGCCGCGGCGCCGCCAGCCGCGGGCGCCGCCGCGCTTGCGCGTGCCTGGGCGCGCGGGTTGGGCAGGCTCTCGCCGGTGGCCTCGCGCAGCCAGGTCTTGAAGCCATAGCGCGCAAAGAAGTCAATCAGCTTGTCCTTGTCCTCGCTGCCACCCTCGAGCTGGTGGAAGTCGGCCAACGAGCTAGTCAGGTCGCAATCGGTCTTGACCGTCACCAGCTCGCGCGCCTTGGGCAGCCACGCCAGCGTGTTGCGCAGGTTCTCGCCCACCACGCCCTTGATGCCGGGGGCATTGGCCATGACATCGTCGAGCGTGCCGTGCTCGGTCAGCCATTTGACCGCGGTCTTGGGGCCCACCTTGGGCACGCCGGGCACGTTGTCCACGGCGTCGCCAATCAGCGAGAGATAGTCGACGATGCGCGCCGGCGGCACGCCGAACTTGGCGGCCACGCCGGGCGGGTCGAGAATTTCCCCGCTCATGGTGTTGACCAGCGTGACATGGTCGTCGACCAGCTGCGCCAGGTCCTTGTCACCAGTGGAAACCACCGTGCGCATGCCTTCGGCGGTGGCCCGGCGCGCCAGCGTGCCGATCACGTCGTCCGCCTCCACGCCTTCCACCACCACGATGGGCCAGCCCAGCGCACGCACCGCTTCGTGGATCGGCTCGATCTGCTTGGCCAGGTCCTCGGGCATCGACGGGCGATGCTCCTTGTAGGCCGGATACAGGTCGTCGCGGAAGGTCTTACCCTTGGCGTCGAACACGCAGGCGCTATACTCTGCCGGGAAATCGCTGCGCAGCTTGCGCAGCATATTGATCATGCCGTAGATTGCCCCTGTGGGCAGGCCCTCACCGTTCCTCAGGTCCGGCAGAGCGTGATACGCACGATACAGATAGCTCGACCCATCGACGAGCAAGAGTGTTTTTGGACTATCCGACATTCCCATGGACTCAAAATTGACTGGTGCCGCCGCAGGCGGTGCGAACGCCGCCCCCCCTTCCGACGCAGCCGGCGCCGATAACCCGGCGGCGGCCCTCAAGCAGGCCGCGCAAGGCAGTATTACCACCGCGGCCGATATGGACGTGAACGTGACGGTCAGCACCGCTGCCGATGGCCCGGGAGATACGTCTCCCGCCGCCGGCATCCGCGCCAACCCACGCAAGATGATTCCCAGCCTGCGTGCGCTGGCCGACGAAGACCGCGCGACTGCAAAGAAGGCGCGCGCTTCGTGGCAAATGTTCACGATTATGGCAGAGTTCATCGAGGCGACCGAGTACCTTTCGGAGATCCGCCCGGCGGTATCGATCTACGGTAGCGCGCGCCTGCGCGAGGATTCGCCTTACTACCAGCGCACCATCGAGATCGCCCGCCTGTTCTCCGACGCCGGCTTCGCGGTGATCTCGGGCGGCGGCCCGGGCATCATGGAGGCGGCCAACAAGGGCGCCCACGCGGGCAAGTCGGCCAGCGTAGGCCTGAACATCGAGCTTCCGCACGAGCAGCAAGGCAATCCCTACCAGGACATCGCCATGCGCTTTCGCCACTTCTTCACGCGCAAGGTCACCTTCGTCAAGAATTCGGACGCCTTTATCGTGATGCCGGGCGGTTTCGGCACGCTGGATGAGCTGGCCGAAGTACTGACGCTGGTGCAGACCGGCAAGTCCCGCGCCGTGCCGGTGGTGCTGTTCGGCAGCCGCTTCTGGAAGGGCCTGCTTGACTGGTTCCGCTTCACCCTGCTGCCGATGGGCCTGATCGCCGAGCATGACCTCGACCTGATGAAGATCGTGGACGAGCCGCACGAAGTGCTCGAAGCGGTATATGAGTACTACGAGCAGCGCGGTGGCGACAACCCGATCCCGCCCAAGGAAGAGATGTTCTACCTGTAAGCCAGGTAGAACAAGCCCGCCAGGCAGCTTCCGGACGCGCCGCCCGCCCCGCAAAGGTGCCCGCAGGGTCACCGCGGGGGGCCCGGCGCGGGCAGGAATTGCTAGAATGGAAGCCTGACACACTGCCAAAGCCCGGCGCCGCCGGGCTGCAGCGCCATTTGTGGCGCAGCATGCCCCCGGCCTGCTGCACCGCGCAGGAGCCTTCAATGACCTCCCCCTCACTCCTGGCCACCGCCCGCGCGCAAGCGCCGGAGCCGCTTGGAGCCCCCCGTCCGGCCGCCCTGCGCGCGCTGGCTTTTGCGGCATTGGTGGCGCTTGGCGCCCCGGCCGCGGTGATGGCGCAGCCGGCCGAGCAGGCAGGCGGCGCGCTGACCCAGCAAGAGCTGAACCAGATCAACGACCGGCCGATCACCTCGCCGGCCAAGACCCAGCTGAACCAGCCGCGCGAACCGAGCTTCCAGCTCAATGAGCGGGATGGCACCCAGATCCGGGAATACAAGAACAAAGGCCAGGCCACCGATATCGAGGTCAAGTCCGGCATGGGCACCAAATACCAGATGAGCAAGCCGGAAGACAGCTCGCCGAAGATCCGGGACCACGACACGAACCGCGTGCCATCGGTCAAAGTGCTGCAATTCTGAGCATCGGCGTGCCGGGTTTTAGCACGCCGGCTCGCGGGTCCTGGTTTTCGCTTTCTGCTTCTTGTTTTCTGTTTTCCGATTTCACACGACCCCGCCAGATGATCACGGCGGGGCCGCGCCGGCGCTTCCGGCATCCATGCCGCGAAAGCCAAGCTCTGCTTGCGCCCGCCGCCATCCGTTTCGATTCACACAAAGAGTATGGCCGTATTCACCACGGTCTCGCCGGACGAGATCGCCAGTTGGCTCCTTGATTACAACCTGGGCGAAATGCGCGACTTGCGCGGCATTGCCTCGGGCATCGAGAACAGTAATTTCTTCCTGACCATGGAACAGGATGGGGTCACGCGCGAGTACGTGCTGACCATCTTCGAGCGCCTGACGTTCGAGCAACTGCCGTATTACCTGCACCTGATGGCCCACCTGGCCGCGCACGACATCCGGGTGCCAGCGCCCATCCCGGGCCGCGACGGCGAGATCCTGCGGGCCCTCAAGGGCAAGCCGGCGACCATCGTCACGCGCCTGCCGGGCGGCTCGCAGCTAGCGCCAGGCGTGGGGCACTGCGCACAAGTCGGCGACATGCTGGCCCGCATGCACCTTGCCGGCCAGAACTATCCGCGCCAGCAGCCCAACCTGCGCAGCCTGCCGTGGTGGCAGCAAACGGAAGGCGAGATCCTGCCCTTCCTGGATGCCGGCCAGCAAGCGTTGTTGCGCGAGGAACTGGCCCACCAGACCGCTTTCTTCGGCGGCGCGGACTACGCGGCGCTGCCCGGCGGCCCTTGCCATTGCGACCTGTTCCGTGACAACGCGCTGTTCGAGGACGGCCCCGCCGGGCAGGAGAAACTGGGGGGGTTCTTTGATTTCTACTTCGCCGGCAACGACAAGTGGCTGTTCGACCTGGCCGTCACCGTCAACGACTGGTGCATCGACCTGGCCAGCGGCGCGCTCGACGCCGCCCGCTGCCAGGCCTTGCTACGGGCTTATCATGCCGTGAGGCCGCTGGGCCCCATCGAGGCGCAGCACTGGCGCGACATGCTGCGCGCTGGCGCACTGCGCTTCTGGATTTCCCGCCTGTGGGACTTCTACCTGCCACGCGAGGCCGACATGCTGCAACCGCATGACCCGACCCACTTTGAACGCATCCTGCGCCGGCGCATCGAAGCCGCCGCGCTGCCCTGGACCTGACCGTCATGCAATTACTGGAAGTCTCCGCCAAGGAAGGTTATGTCTGGTTCCGCCAGGGTGTCTGGCTGTTCCGCAAGAACCCGCTCGCCTTCCTGATGCTGTTATTTGTCTACCTGATCGCGGCGCAACTGGCCGTGTTCGTGCCGTTGATCGGCATCATCGCGCTGCTGGTAGTCACCCCGGGCCTGTCGGTCGGCATCATGACCGCCTGCCGCGAGGTGATCCTGAACAAGCGCGTGCTGCCGACCGTATTACTGGCGGGATTTCGCGGCAACGGCAAGCAGGCAAGCCGCAACCTGCTGGTGCTGGGTGGCATCTACGCAGGCCTGGTCTTCGTGCTGAGCCTCATCGCGGGCAGCCTGGTGGACATCAGCACGCTGGTGCCGATCCTGCTCAAGGAAGAAGCGCCGTCAGCGGAATCCGTGCGGCAGCTTTACTTCGCGCTGATGATCGGGGCCGCGTTGTACACGCCGATTGCCATGCTGTTCTGGTTTGCGCCGCTGCTCACCGCGTGGCACAACGTGCCGCCGGTCAAAGCACTGTTCTTCAGCTGGACCGCGTGCTGGCGCAACCGTGGCGCGTTCCTGGCCTATGGCGTGGTGTTCGCGGTCCTGCTGGTGGCGGTGCCTTTTTTCCTGGAGGCGTTGTTCGGCGCATTAGGGGCTGAAGCGGTGCTGTCCTTCCTGGTCACGCCGTACTCGCTGCTGATGCTGGCGATCATGTATTGCTCGTTCTACGCCACCTACCGCGGCTGCTTCAATGTCGTGCCGGAAGAAGCCGCCGGCAGGCCGGACCTGGCCGCCTGAAGGCGGGTCACGCCGGTCACCCGGGTCACGCGGCTCGCAGGCCGAACAGCCGGGCCGCGTTGCGGTCCGGCGCCTCGCACAGCGGGCCCAGCCACTCCCACACCTTGCGCTGCAGGCCGGCATAGCCGGCCTCGGCCTCGTGATTGGTCCAAGGCCAGTCCGATCCCCATAGCAAGCCTTGCTCGCCCAGGCAGTGGTGCCAGCCAGCCACCACGCCGGCCAGGTCCGCCGCCACGCGATACGGCGCACTCAGCTTGACGTAGACCTCCCTCTGCCCACGCCAGTGTGCGGCGCAAGCCAGCATCGGCATGTCTGCCTGCGGGCCGGGCGCGGGCTTGCCGAAATGATCCAGCACCAATGCGATCGGCACCGCCGGCAACCAGGCCTGCAGCTCGTTGAGCCGGCCCGGATCGGTGTGCAGCTCCAGGTGCCAGCCCAGCGCGTGGGCCGCCTCCAGCAGCGCGGGCCAGCGCGCATCGCGCCATGATGCGTCGTCGTGCCGCCCCACCATATTCCAGCGCAGGCCGCGCACGCCCAGGCCGTGCAGCCGCGCCAGCTCGCCAGCGGATGCCTCCGGGCCCACCACGCAAACACCGCGCAGCGCGGGCGAAGCCGCCAGCGCTGCTTCCAGCTCGCTGTTGTCGCAGCCGAAAAAACTTGGCTGTACCACCACGCCCGCGCGCACGCCATGGGCCCCGGAGATGGCTTGCCACTGCGCCAGGCTGGCGCCGTAGGCGGGCCGGTAGCGCGCCCCGCCCACGGCGGGGGCATTAGCGGAAAACACGTGAAAATGGGAATCAATCTGGAACATGTTCAGGCCCAAGGAACGGCGCATGCCGCCATGAATGGTAGCGCCGGTTGACACCTGCGCCCCTCCATTCTATGCTCTAGTCCTATAGATGACTAGAGTCCACTCTCTCCCCGGAAAGGCACCGCCGCCGGGGCACGCATGGAGACACGAATGCCAGACCGTTCCGCCCTGCCCGCCCCGACGGGAGCCGGCCTCGACGCCACGCCAGCCAGCCTGGCGGCACCACGCTGGGCCCGCATCGCGACCGCGCTCAAGGGCCGCATCCTGGCCGGCGAATGGGCTTCCGGCACCGCCATTGCGGCCGAGAGCGCACTGGCGGAGCACTACGGCGTGGCGCTGGGCACCATGCGCGCCGCCATTCAGGCACTGGTGGACGAAGGCTTGCTGGAACGCGTGCATGGCCGAGGCACCTTTGTGCGCGGCGCGCTGACCGGCGCCACCATGGCGCGGTTCTTCCGCTTTGGCGATGCCGGCTCGGAGATTCCCGAATCGCGCATCGTGTCGCTGCGCACGCTGGCGGCGCCGGCGGATGTCGCCGTGCAGCTTGGCCTGGCTGCGGGCACACCGGTGTTGCGCGTACTGCGCCAGCGCGGCTGGGAAGGCCAGGTCCGCCTGCTCGAGACCATCTGGCTGCCGGCGCCGCTGTTCGGCGCGCTGGCCACGCTCAAGCCGGCCGAGTTCGCGCCCCTGCTCTACCCAATGTATGCCGAGCGTTGCGGCGTCACGGTCGGCCGCGCTGTCGACGACCTGCGCTTCACCCGGCTTGGCGCGCGCGAGGCCGCTCAGCTGAGCCTCCCAGTGGGCCATCCCGCGCTGGCGGTCAGCCGCGTGGCATTTGACCTGGCGGGCCGGCGCGTGGAGTTCCGCCAGACGCTGGGCAATGCCGACGATTTCCACTATCGCGCCGAAGTTCGCTGAACCCGCGCGCGCCGCCGCAAGCGCGGGCCGGCGCAGCCCCCAGACCTACACATTCCGAGGAGACCCATGCGATTCCCGATCCGTCTTTGCGCCACCGCCCTGTGCTGGCTCGCCGCCGGCACCAGCAGCCTTGCGCACGCACAGGCCTGGCCCGCGGCCAAGCCCATCCGGCTGGTCGTCACTTATGCGCCCGGCGGCGGTGCCGACACCATGGCCCGCTTGATCTCGCCGCGCCTGGGCCAGGAATTGGGCCAGACCATCGTGGTGGACAACCGGCCCGGCGCAGGCGGCCAGATCGGCACGGACCTGGTCGCCAAGTCCGCCCCGGACGGCTATACGGTGCTGCTCGACGCCGCCTCGTTTGCCGCTAACCCCTCGCTCTACAAGCGGCTGCCCTACGACCCGGTCAAGTCCTTCATCCCGGTCTCGGTGCTGGCGCTGTATCCCAACATGCTGGTCGTGAACCCGCGGTTCCCGGCCAAGACCACGCAGGAGCTGATCGCGATGGCACGCGCCAAGCCGGGGAGCATTGCCTATGCGTCCTCGGGCAACGGCTCGGCCCAGCACCTGGCGGGCGCGCTGTTCGCGCAGCGCATGAAGCTGGACCTGCTGCACGTACCATACAAGGGCGGCGGCCCGGCCATGGCCGATGTGATTGCCGGGCAGGTGCCGGTGTTCTTCGCCAACACGGCGTCGGGCCTGCAGCATGTGCGCGCGGGCAAGCTGCGCGTGCTGGGCGTGACCGGCGCCAGGCACACGGCCATCCTGCCGGACACGCCGACGCTGGCCGAGGCAGGCGTGCCGCACTATGAGGTCTACGAGTGGAATGGTGTGTTCTTGYCGGCGGGCACGCCGCCGGAAATCGTCAAGCGCCTGTCGGATGCGATCCGCAAGGTCATCAACCTGCAGGAGAATCGCGAGCGCGTGACCAGCCTGGGCGGGGAGATCGTGGCCGGCACGCCGGCCGAGGCGGCGAAGTTCGTCCAGGCCCAGACCACCGAATGGGGCAAGGTGATCAAGGAAGGCAACATCCAGCTGGACTAATCTCCGTCACGCTGCCTGACCGCCCGTCCGCTCAGTCGATCGGGTCCAGCTTGGCGACCGACAGCACCAGCCATTTGGCGCCGTGGCGCTTGAACTTGATATTCGCGCGGGCGGCATCGCCCTCGCCTTCGAGCCCGGCAATCACGCCTTCGCCAAACTTGTTGTGAAACACGCTCTGGCCGATACGCAAGCCGGAGCCGGCCTGGCGCTTGGCGTCCGCATAGCCGTTGCCGGTGTCCATGCCGCCGGTAGGCTGGGTGCCCGAATAGGGAACGTCCTCCGCCTTCTTGAACCAGTCGCGGCCCCAGCCGCCCTCGTTCTGCTGGCGGCGCTGTGAACCGCCGCCGCCATAGGCCTGCGCAGGCGGCATCAGCCACTTGAGCGATTCCTCGGGCAACTCCTCGAAGAAGCGCGAGCGCACGTGGTAGCGCATCTGCCCATGCAGCACGCGGCTTTGTGCAAACGAGAGATAGAGCCGCTCGCGCGCACGCGTGATGGCCACGTACATCAGGCGACGCTCCTCCTCCAGCCCGTCGGCCTCGGTGGCGCTGTTCTCGTGCGGGAACAGCCCTTCTTCCAGCCCGGTGATGAAGACCGCGTTGAACTCCAGCCCCTTGGCGGCATGCACCGTCATCATCTGCACGGCGTCCTGGCCCGCCTGCGCCTGGTTGTCGCCGGCTTCCAGCGAGGCATGGGTGAGGAAGGCCACCAGCGGGGTCATCACCGCCGGCAGCGCCTCGGGATCCAGCACCTGCTGGGCCTGGTCGCCCTCGGCCAGCGCGGGCAGCGGCTGCGCGCCATCGCGCCCGACCGGAATCGCGCTGGCCAGCGCGTCCAGCCCAAAGCCCTCCTCCGTCACGAACGCCTGCGCCGCCGTCACCAGTTCCTGCAAGTTCTCGATGCGGTCCTGGCCTTCTTTTTCCGCGCGATAGTGCGTGATCAGGCCGCTGGTGTTGGTCACGTACTCGACGGTTTCCGGCAGCGTCATGCGGCGCGTCTCGGCGCGCATCTGCTCGATCAGCCGCACAAAGGCGCCCAGCGTGCTGCCGGCCTTGCCGGGCAYGAAGGCCACGGCTTCGGCCAGCGAGCAGTTGTACTGGCGCGCCGCATCCTGCAGGGCTTCCAGCGAGCGAGCGCCGATGCCGCGCGTGGGGAAATTCACCACGCGGCCAAAGGCAGCGTCGTTGCGCGGATTTTCCAGCAACTGCAGGTAAGCCAGCGCGTGCTTGATTTCGGCACGTTCGAAGAAGCGCAAGCCGCCGTACACGCGATAGGAAATGCTGGCCGAGAAGAGCGCGTGCTCGATCACCCGCGACTGTGCATTGCTGCGGTAGAGGATGGCGATTTCCGAGCGGCTCATGCCCTGCGCGATCAGGTCACGGATTTCCTCCACGATCCAGCCGGCTTCCTGGCCGTCGGTGCCGGCCTGGTACACCCGCACCGGTTCGCCGTGGCCGGCATCGGTGCGCAGGTTCTTGCCCAGGCGGCGCGAATTGTGGGCAATCAGGTGGTTGGCCGAATCCAGGATGTGGCCGTGGGAGCGGTAGTTCTGCTCCAGCTTGATCATGTGGCGCACGCGGAACTCGTGCTCGAAATCGCGCATGTTGCCGACATTGGCGCCACGGAACGCRTAGATGCTCTGGTCGTCGTCGCCSACCGCGAACACCGCSGCCGGGTTCTGCGTGCCGAAGCCSGCCAGCATCTTGAGCCACTGGTACTGCAGCACGTTGGTGTCCTGGAACTCGTCCACCAGCACATGGCGGAAGCGGTGCTGGTAGTGCTGGCGGATCGCGTCGTTGTAGCGCAGCAGCTCGTAGCAGCGCAGCAGCAGCTCGGCGAAGTCGACCACGCCTTCGCGCTGGCACTGCACATCGTAGGCGGCGTAGAGATCGACGAAGCGGCGGTTGAAGTCGTCGTTGGCCTCCACGTCGGCCGGGCGCAGGCCTTGCTCCTTGGCGTTGTTGATGAAGTACTGCAGGTTCTTGGCCGGGTACTTCTCGTCATCCACGTTCAGCGACTTGAGCAGGCGCTTGAGGGCGGAGAGCTGGTCCTGGCTGTCGAGGATGGCAAAGGTCTGCGGCAGGCCGGCATCGCGGTAATGCGCGCGCAACATGCGGTTGCACAACCCGTGGAAGGTGCCGATCCACATGCCGCGCGTGTTGATCGGCAGCATCGACGTCAGCCGCGTCATCATTTCCTTGGCGGCCTTGTTGGTAAAGGTCACCGCCAGCAGGCCGGCGGGCGACACCCGGCCGTTCTGGATCAGCCACGCGATGCGGGTGGTCAGCACACGCGTCTTGCCGCTGCCCGCGCCAGCCAGGATCAGCGCCGGCTCGTCAGGCAAAGTGACGGCGGCTAGTTGTTCAGCATTGAGATTGGCAAGCAGGTCGGACATCGGGGAGGCCTTGTGGAGTGCCCCGAATTATACCGGGGCGCCCCCCGTGCCCGCGCGGCCCCGGCCGCCGGACAGGGGGATCGTCCGGCAGCGGGCCGGGAACCACGCAAAATGGCGCAAAAAAGCGCGGCGGATCCCCTCGCGAGAGGTAAGCAGAGCACTTTCAGGCAGGACAAAGCACCTGCAAAATGACGCCGCGCGGCCGAGCCCGGGCCGAAATCGCGCGCCCCCCACCCGCCTCCCCTATAATTTG
This sequence comes from Cupriavidus sp. 05L411, assembly GCF_056398045.1. Taxonomy (NCBI): domain Bacteria; kingdom Pseudomonadati; phylum Pseudomonadota; class Betaproteobacteria; order Burkholderiales; family Burkholderiaceae; genus Cupriavidus; species Cupriavidus sp. 05L411. The sequence continues at coordinate 146,055 of NZ_JBFTOQ010000002.1, forward strand.
ATGTTTTCCCGGCGCGTTGCCCCTGCCCGCCTGGCCCGCAGAATCCGACGTAATCATCGACATCCGAGCATGACCGCCCAAGACCAGTCCCTTGCCAAGAGCTTCGAACCCGCCGCCATTGAGGCCAAGTGGGGCCCAGAGTGGGAGAAGCGCGGCATCGCGAAGCCGACCCTCGACCCGGACCGTCCGGACTTCTGCATCCAGCTGCCGCCGCCCAATGTGACCGGCACGCTGCACATGGGCCATGCCTTCAACCAGACCATCATGGACGGCCTGGCCCGCCATGCCCGCATGAGCGGCGCAAACACCCTGTGGGTGCCGGGCACCGACCACGCCGGCATCGCCACCCAGATCGTGGTGGAGCGCCAGCTGGAAGCGCAAGACGTATCGCGCCATGCGCTAGGCCGCGAGAAGTTCGTCGAAAAGGTGTGGGAGTGGAAGGAAGAGTCGGGCTCGACGATTACGCGCCAGATCCGCCGCATGGGCGCCTCGATCGACTGGAGCCATGAGTACTTCACGATGTCGCCGGAGATGTCCAAGGCGGTCACCGAAGTCTTCGTGCGCCTGTTCGAGCAAGGCCTGATCTACCGCGGCAAGCGCCTGGTCAACTGGGATCCGGTGCTGGGCACCGCGGTGTCCGACCTGGAAGTGGACAACGTCGAGGAAGATGGCTCGATGTGGCACATCCGCTATCCGCTGGCCGAAGCCGATACCGTGCACGGCCTGACCCACCTGACGGTGGCCACCACCCGCCCCGAGACCATGCTGGGCGACGTGGCCGTGATGGTGCATCCGGAGGACGAGCGTTATGCGCACCTGATCGGCAAGTTTGTGCGCCTGCCGCTCACCGGCCGCGATATCCCGGTGATCGCCGACGACTACGTCGACCGCGAATTCGGCACCGGCGTGGTCAAGGTGACGCCCGCCCATGATTTCAACGACTATGCGGTTGGCCAGCGCCACAAGCTGCCGCAGCTGTCCATCCTGACGCTCGACGCCAAGATCGTCGCCGACGCGCCCGCCGCCTATGCCGGCCTGGACCGCTTCGAGGCGCGCACCCGCATCGTCGTGGACCTGGATGCCCAGGGCCTGCTGGCCGAGGTCAAGAAGCACAAACTGATGACGCCGCGCAGCGAGCGCACTGGCAGCGCCATCGAGCCGATGCTGACCGACCAGTGGTTCGTCGCCATGAGCAAGCCGGCGCCGGAAGGCACCTTCCACCCGGGCCGCTCGATTGCCGAAGTGGCGCTGGACGCCGTGCAGAGCGGCGAGATCAAGCTGATCCCCGATAACTGGAACAGCACCTACAACCAGTGGCTGGAGAACATCCAGGACTGGTGCATCTCGCGCCAGCTGTGGTGGGGCCACCAGATCCCGGCCTGGTACGACGAGGCCGGCAAGTGCTTCGTCGCCCGTACCGAGGAAGAGGCGCAGGCCCAGGCGCGCGCAGCCGGCAGCACCGGCCCGCTGCGCCGCGAGGACGATGTGCTCGACACCTGGTTCTCCTCGGCCCTGGTGCCCTTCTCGTCGCTGGGCTGGCCCGCCGAGACGCCGGAGTTGCAACATTTTCTACCGTCGTCGGCACTTGTTACCGGTTACGACATCATCTTCTTCTGGGTGGCGCGCATGGTCATGATGACCAAGCACTTCACCGGCAAGGTGCCGTTCCATACCGTCTATGTGCACGGTCTGGTGCGGGATTCGGAAGGCAAGAAGATGAGCAAGTCCGAGGGCAACACCCTGGATCCGGTCGACCTGATCGATGGCATCGAGCTCGAGCCGCTGCTCAAGAAGCGCACCACCGGCCTGCGCCGTCCCAAGGACGCGCCCAAGATCGAGAAAAAGACCAAGAAGGAATTCCCCGAGGGCATTCCGGCGTTTGGCGCCGATGCCCTGCGTTTCACCTTCGCCTCGCTGGCCACGCTGGGCCGTAACATCAACTTCGACACCGGCCGCTGCGAAGGCTATCGCAACTTCTGCAACAAGCTGTGGAACGCCACGCGCTTCGTGCTGATGAACACCGAAGGGCACGACTGCGGCATGGGCCCGTGCAGCAACGACTGCGGCCCCGACGGCTACCTGCATTTCTCGCAGCCGGACCGCTGGATCGTGTCGCTGCTGCAGCGCGTGGAAGCCGAAGTGGAAAAGGGCTTTGCCGAGTACCGCTTCGACAATATCGCCAGCGCCATCTACAAGTTCGTCTGGGACGAGTACTGCGACTGGTACCTGGAACTGGCCAAGGTCCAGATCCAGAATGGCACGCCCGCGCAGCAGCGCGCCACCCGCCGCACGCTGTTGCGCGTGCTGGAAACCGTGCTGCGCCTGGCCCACCCGATCATCCCTTTCATCACCGAAGAGCTGTGGCAGAAGGTAGCGCCGCTGGCCGGACGCGCCAAGGGCGACGGCAGCGAGACGCTGGCGCTGCAGGCCTATCCCCTGCCCGCCATGGCAAAGATCGACGAGGCCGCCGAGCAATGGACCGCGCAGCTCAAGGCCGTGGTCGACGCCTGCCGCAACCTGCGCGGCGAAATGAACATCTCGCCGGCCCAGCGCATTCCGCTGTACGCTGAGGGCGACAGCGCGTTCCTGACGTCGGCCCAGGCTTATGTGCAGGCGCTGGCGAAACTTTCGGAGGTCAAGGTATTCGAAGATCAGAATGCCCTGATGGCGGAAGGTGCCGGCGCGCCGGTGGCCATCGTCGGCGGCAACCATCTGCTGCTGAAGATCGAAATCGACGTGGCCGCGGAACGCGTGCGCCTGTCCAAGGAAATAGAGCGCATCAGCGCCGAACTCGGCAAGTGCCGTGGCAAGCTGTCCAACGAGAGCTTCGTCGCCAAGGCACCGCCCGCCGTCGTCGCGCAAGAAACCCAGCGTCTGTCGGATTTCGAACAGACGCTGGTCAAGCTGCAGGATCAACTACAGCGTTTGCCGGCATGAGCTTTGCATCACCAGCAGGGTTGTCTACACCGAATTGATAAGGAAAACCGATATGGAAACCCGCGTCACCAAGGCTGTCTTCCCGGTAGCCGGTCTCGGCACTCGTTTTTTGCCGGCTACCAAGGCAAGCCCGAAGGAAATGCTGCCGGTGGTCGACAAACCCCTGATCCAGTACGCCGTGGAAGAAGCCATGGCTGCCGGCATCACCGAGATGATCTTCGTCACCGGCCGCTCCAAGCGCGCCATCGAAGATCACTTCGACAAGGCCTATGAGCTCGAAGCGGAGCTCGAGGCAAAGAACAAGCAGGCCCTGCTCACCCTGGTGCGCTCGATCAAGCCGTCGCACGTGGAGTGCTTCTACGTGCGCCAGCCCGAGGCGCTCGGCCTTGGACACGCCGTGCTCTGCGCGGAAAAGCTGGTGGGCGACGCACCGTTCGCCGTGATGCTGGCCGATGACCTGCTGGATGGCGATCCGCCGGTCATGAAGCAGATGGTGGACCTGTACGGCCATTACAACTGCTCGGTGCTGGGCGTGGAAGAGATCGCGCCGGAGCAGAGCCGCTCCTACGGCGTGGTGGATGGCCGCGAATGGGACGAAGGCGTGATCAAGGTGTCGGACATCGTCGAGAAGCCAGCGCCGGAGAACGCACCTTCCAACCTGGGCGTGGTTGGACGCTAYATCCTGACSCCGCGSATCTTCGAYCATATCCGCAACCTCAAGCCGGGYGCSGGCGGCGAGTTCCAGCTCACCGATGCSATCCAGTCCCTGCTCAGCCAGGAACAGGTGCTGGCCTACCGCTACAAGGGCGTGCGCTACGAYTGCGGCAGCAAGCTGGGCTACCTGAAGGCCACCGTGGAGTTTGCGCTCAAGCACCCGGAGGTGATGGACGAATTCAGCACCTACCTGCGCGCGCGCACCAATAGCATCTGAGTACCTGAAGATCTGGAACCAAGAAAAAAGCCGCAGAAATGCGGCTTTTTTCATTTGGCGCGGGGCGCGCCCGCGTCAAGCTGTCGTTGATTTAACGCCGGCGCATGTAGAACACGAAGACCTTGTCCACTTCCTGGTGCGACAGCAGCTCGTTGCCGGTCTGCTTGGCAAACGCCTGGAAATCCCGTGTGGCGCCAGGATCGGTGGCGAGAATCTTGAGAACATCGCCGCTGGGCATGTCAGCCAGCGCCTTCTTGGTGCGCAGGATCGGCAGCGGGCAGTTCAGCCCGCGCGCATCCACTTCTTTCTGGAACTCCATTCCTCTCTTCCTTGGTTCTGTGCGCTCAGGGCCCGGCATGGCCCGTTGTGGCCGTTAGTAGCCATAGGCCATTGGGACCGTGCCTGCCGCTGTCACATCGATGACTGATGATTATGGCCGGTATTGTAGCGAAATGCCCGGCTGTCCCAGGCCATCGCGCCGGCGCGGGTCGGGAATGTCCTCGCCAGTCTGGCGATCGAAGAACCGCACCGGATGGCCACGCGAGGCCAGCCAGTCGGCCACCGCGAAGCCCGTGCCCGCCGACCAGATCCGCATATCCTCGGGCGCCACCAGCTTGTAGTCGGCCAGCTCCTCGGACAACGCGATGGTGCCGCTCGCCTGCACATGGTAGGCGATGATCAGCTCGTTCTTGCGCATGAACTCGTACACGCCGATCAGCGATACCGAGTGCGCGTCCAGGTTGGTTTCTTCCTTGAGCTCCCGCGCCACGCCCTGCTCCGGCGTCTCGTCGCGCTCCATGAAGCCGGTCACCAGCGCGAACATTTTTTCCGGCCACGCGGCATTTCGCGCCAGCAGTAGCTTGCCTTCATATTCCACCACCGCGGCCAGCACGGGCAGCGGATTGTTCCAGTGGACAAAGCCGCACTCTGGCTGGATGCAGGCATCACGTTCGCGGCCGGAATGCGGCAGCAATTCCAGCGGCGAGCCACATTGCGGACAGTATCGGTAAACGGCCATGCGGGAGCTCCTTTTTTGTCGTCTTGTTATGTTGTCATTTTATAAGGGCGGCGGCATTCACGCGCCGCAGGCCACGCGCATATCCGCGGCCAGCGCCTCGACGGTTTCCGGCTGCAGGTCCCACGAGCACATGAAGCGGCAGCCGCCGGCACCGATAAACGTATAGAAGCGCCAGCCCTTGGCACGCAGCGCCTCGATGGCCGCGAGCGGCAGCTCGGCAAAGACGGCGTTGGACTCGGTCGGGAACATGATGCGCACGCCGGGGATGGTGGCGATTCGCTCGTGCAGCAACTGCGCCATGGCGTTGGCATGGCGAGCGTTGCCGAGCCACACATCGTTCTCGAGCAAGCCTAGCCACGGGGCCGAGATAAAACGCATCTTGGACGCCAGTTGCCCGGCCTGCTTGACGCGGTAAGCAAAGTCCTCGGCCAGCTTGCGGTCGAAGAACACCACCGCCTCGCCCACCGGCAGGCCGTTCTTGGTGCCGCCAAAGCACAGCACGTCCACCCCTGCGCGCCAGGTGATCTCCGACGGATGCACGCCGAGCGATGCCACGGCATTGGCAAAGCGCGCGCCGTCCATGTGCACGCGCAAGTGGCGGCGCTTGGCGATGGCGGCAATGGCTCGCACTTCCTCCACCGTGTACACCGTGCCGACCTCGGTCGACTGCGTCAGCGACACCACCTTGGGCTTGGGATAGTGGATATCGGAGCGGCGCGTCACCAGCGCTTCCACCGCATCGGGCGTGAGCTTGCCGTTGGCGCCAGGCGCGGTCAGCAGCTTGGAGCCGTTGGAGAAAAACTCCGGGCCGCCACACTCGTCGGTCTCGATATGTGCCAGTTCATGGCAGATCACCGAGTGGTAGGACTGGCACAGCGCGGACAGCGCCAGCGAGTTCGCCGCGGTGCCGTTGAAGACGAAAAATACCTCGCAATCGGTCTGGAACAGGTCGCGGATCCGGTCGCAGACTTTTTGCGTCCACGAATCGTCGCCATAGGCCTGCTCGTGGCCGCTGCCGTTGGCTTCGAGGAAATACTTGAGCGATTCCGGACAGAAGCCGGCGTAGTTGTCGGAGGCGAAATGCTGCATGGGAGATCCGTGGCGGGTGGCGTGGCGCGTGCCATGGGCGTCGGGGCTTGTGGCCTTTGGCCCGGGGCGGTTTCTGCTATGGGGCTGTCTGTTGCGTAGCTGCGCGTGGCTTACTTCTTGTCAGCCCACAGCTGGCCGCCGGTGGACCAGTTCTCGCGCTTGATGTCGGTGATGATGATATCCACGGCCGAGGCCGAGCAGCCGAGCGTCTCGCAGGTGACGCGGGTGACTTCCTCGACCAGCTTGCGCTTTTGCTCGATGGTGCGGCCTTCGAAGAGTTCTACGTGGTAGGTCGGCATGGCTTGTTTCCTGTTTCCTGTTGTCGTTTTGTTTTTCGTGGTCCGTTGCGGATTGCCCTGGCGATGCGCGGAGGGATCTGCCAGCACCCGTCAAAGTCAATCGCGGTACGAAGCATCGATTCTATCGAGTTTGCGCAACAGCGACGGCCATTCCAGTTCGCCCTCGACGGCGCCGCCGTCGTCAAGCTGCTCGGACGCCCGTTGTGCCAGCGCATGCGGCGGCTGCACGACCTGTCCGCCAGCCTGCGCGCCAAGCTGGATCTCGCAGGCCTTGATGAGCGTCGCCATCAGCACGTACGCCTCGGCCACGGTCCGGCCAACCGTCAGCGTGCCATGGTTGCGCAGCAGCATGGCGGGATGCCGGCCGAGCGACGCGGTCAGCCGCGCGCCCTCGGCGGGCGTGAACGCCAGGCCTTCGTAGTCGTGATAGGCAATCCGGCCATAGAAGCGCAAAGCGTGCTGCGAGAGCGCCAGCAGGCCGCAGGCCTGGGCCGATACCGACACGCCAGCGCTGTTGTGCAGGTGCATCACGCACACCGCGTCGGGGCGTGCAGCATGCACCGCGCCATGCAGCGCGAAGCCGGTGACGTTGACCGCATGGGTGCTGTCTCCCACCACCTCGCCGCGGCCATTGATCTTGACCAGGTCGCTGGCGCGGATTTCGTCGAAGGCGAAGCCGAACGGATTGATCAGGAAGTGATCGGGCTCATCCGGCACGGCTGCAGAGATATGGGTGTAGATGAGGTCGTCCCAACCCTGCCGGGCGCACAGGCGGTAAGCCGCCGCCAGGTCGACGCGCATGCGCGACTCGGCTTGCGTGACGGGTTGAGTGGCGCCCGCGGCACGGGCGGGCTGCAAGGCAAAGGACATGGTTCGGCTCCTGCGCCGCGCGGGTGCCGCGCGCCGGTTCAGCCAACCGGCGCCGGGGGCGGCAAAGGCGATACTGTAGCGCAAGGCAGGCGCTGCGTCAGGACGCGCCCCGGCGCCTTGGAGAGGCCGGATTAACTGCGTTGTTGCCGGCTCATCCAGGCGAAGATCGCGCCACCCAGCAACAGGGCCGCCACTGCGCAGCCAAGCGAGGCGGCGAAGCCGCCGGTACGTGCCACCAGCGCCGTGGCCAGCGGCGGCCCGACGATCTGGCCGAGGCCGTAGCTGGCGGTCATCAAGCCCATCAGGCGCTGCGCCTGTGTGCCCCACAACCGGCGCGCCTCGCGCATGGCGAACGACACCAGCGCATTGAACGGCAACCCGGCCAGCATGCTGCTCAGCGCGAAACCCGCCACCGTTGGCCAGACCACCGCGATGGCCACGCCGATCGCCTGCATCACATAGGTAAAGGCCAGCAGCCGGCGATTGTCGCGCTCCGTGCTGACGCGCGAGGCGACGAAAGCGCCGATGGTCACCCCCACGCCGAAGATGGGCCAGAACAGGTCTGCCCACAGCGACCCCGGCATGGCCTGGCGCGCGATCACCGGCAGGAACGTGGCCGTGATGATGTAGCCGAAGCCCGCCAGGCCGTAGGCGAAGGTCAGCAGCCAGGTCTCGCGGCCCAGCCGGGGTGCCGCTTGCGCCGGTGCGGCAGGGCCGGCTGCGTGCGCGGTGCGCGGCGCGGGTGTGAAGACTTGCCAGACCGCGCTGACCAGCAGCACCGCCAGCACGCCGAAGGCCAGCCAGCCCCAACTGGCCCGCCAGCCGGCGCTCACCATGGCAAAGACGGAAACGCCGGTGATGACGATGCCGATGCCCGGCCCGCAAAAAATCACGCCACCCAGCGACGCCCGGCCCAGTTCGGCCAGCCGGTGCATGCACCAGGCCGAGCCGTAGACCATGACCATCGCGCTGGCCACGCCGGCCGCGGCGCGCCACAGGCCCCAGGCCGCCATGCCGCCGGGCGCAGCCATGCCAAACGTCAGCACGACGGTAGCCGCCATGCCGAGCCGGACCATGCGCGCCGGGTCGGGCCGGATGAACAGGCAAGCGGCCGCGCCGGCGAAGTAGCCCAGGTAGTTCAGCGTGGCCAGCCAGCCGCCCTCGCCCAGCGTGACGCTGCCGTCGTGCAGCATCATGGGCAGCAGCGGCGTAAAGGCGAAGCGGCCAACGCCCATCGCCACGCCCAGCGCCACCAGCCCCGCCAGGGCCACGGCCCAGACGCCAGGCTGTGCCTGCGCCGGCGCGGCGGCGTCGGGGGGTGCCAGTGTGGATGTGGATTTCATAGGCGCATGCTACGCTCCGAGCAGCGAACCGAAAAATGAATAATTGAGAACTCAATCATCTTTTCCAGAGATGATCGTTTGTTCGTCGTCACGGCATCATCACACCCGTAAGGGAATCGCAATGGACCTGGCTTCCCTGGAAATCTTTCGCTCCGTCGTGGAGGAAGGCGGCATCACCCGCGCCGCCACCCGCCTGCACCGCGTGCAGTCCAACGTCACCACCCGCATCCGCCAGCTAGAGGCCTCGCTCGGGGTCGATCTGTTCCTGCGTGACGGCAAGCGCATGGTGCTGACGCCGGCCGGACAGACTTTGTTCGACTACGCCCGCCGTGTGCTGGACCTGGCCGAAGAAGCCCGCCAGGCCGTGCTGCCGGCCAGGCCGCAAGGCCGCCTGCGCATCGCGTCGATGGAGAGCACGGCGGCCAGCCGCCTGCCCGCCGTGTTGGCCGCCTATCACCAGGCGTGGCCGGACGTGGAGCTGGAGCTGGTGACCTGCCCCACGCGCCAGGCCTTGCAGGCGCTGGCGCGCTTCGAGGTGGACTGCGCCTTTGTGGCCCAGCCACTGGACGATCCGGCGCTGGCGTGGCTGCCGGCGTTCGAGGAAGAACTGGTGCTGATCGCCCGCGAGCACCATGCCCCCATCCACAGCGCGGCCGACCTGGAAACCCGCACCATGCTGTCGTTCGAGTCCGGCTGCAATTACCGCGGGCGGCTCGAAGCCTGGTTCGGCGCCAGCGGCAGCCCGCCGCGCCGGGTGCTGGAGCTGGGCTCGTATCACGCCATCATTGCCTGTGCGGCAGCCGGCATTGGCGTGGCGATTGTGCCGCACTCGGTACTTGGCCTGTACCGCGACCTGCCCAAGATCAGCCTCCACGACCTCGGCCAAGCCGGGAAAGTCACTACGTTGCTGGCCTGGCATCCGGCCATGGCCAATACTGCGCTGGGCGCCTTGGCCGACACGTTCCGCGCCCCGCGGTCAGGACTGGCCGCGGCCGCCTGAGTCCACCAGCTGCCGCCACACCGGGCAAGATGTGCCCGGTCGCCTACACTGGAAGTGGCGCCGCGTTTGCACTCCACGTGCCGGCGTCATTGCCATGAAGCATGTCCCGATGCTCCTGCGATGGCTTGCAACGGCCTTCTGGCTAGCCCTCGTTGCCTTGGTGGCGACACCGCTGGTCCCCGCCACGCCGGCCAATGCGCAGGCGAGCGCGCCCGCGCCCGCCGGCGCCGTCCCGCCCGTTTTCGTCATCCCGCTCAAAGGCGCGATCGGCCCGGCCAGCGCGAGCTTCATCGAGCGCGGCATGGCGCGCGCGCGCGATGCCGGCGCGCAGTTGATCGTGCTGGAAATGGACACCCCGGGCGGGCTGGATCTGTCGATGCGCGAGATCATCCAGGGCATCCTGGCCTCACCGGTACCGGTGGCGAGCTATGTCTATCCGGGCGGCGCGCGCGCGGCCAGCGCCGGCACCTACATCCTCTACGCCAGCCATATCGCCGCGATGGCGCCAGGCACCAACCTGGGCGCGGCCAGCCCGGTGCAGATCGGCATTGGCGGGCCGCAAAAACCGGAGGCGGCCCCAGCCTCCGCCCCTGCCGGCGCGCCGCCGCAGGACACCATGGAGCGCAAGCAGATGCACGACGCCTCGGCTTATATCCGTGGCCTGGCGCAATTGCGCGGGCGCAATGCCGAGTGGGGCGAACGCGCGGTGCGCGAGGCGGTCAGCCTGTCGGCCAGCGAGGCCGTCGCGCAGAAGGTCGCCGACCTGATCGCGCCCGACCTGCCTGCACTGCTGCGCGCCGTGGACGGCAAGCACATCCAGGCCGCCGGCGCGGAGCGCGTGCTGCGCACGGCGCACGCGCCGGTGCAGGTGCTGGAGCCGGACTGGCGCGACAGCTTCCTGGAGGTCATCACCGATCCCAGCGTGGCGCTGATCCTGATGATGGCCGGCATCTACGGCCTGATCTTCGAGTTCTCCACGCCGGGCATGGTGGTGCCCGGCATTGGCGGCGCGATCTGCCTGCTGCTGGCGCTGTTCGCGCTGCATATGCTGCCCGTCAGCTACGCGGGCCTGGGGCTGATCGCACTGGGCATCGGCTGCATGGTGGCGGAGCTATACCTGCCCACCTTTGGCGCGCTGGGCGTGGGCGGCATCATCGCCTTTATCTTCGGCGCGGTGATGCTGATCGATACAAATGTGCCCGGCTTCGRCATTCCGCTGTGGCTGATCGGCAGCCTGGCGCTGGCCAGCGCGGTGTTCCTGTTCGCCGTCTGGACGCTGCTCTGGCGCGCCCGTCGCATGCCCTCGATCAATGGCGGCGACGCGATGATCGGCATGCCCGGCGTGGTGCTGGAGGATCTGTGGGATGACGGCTGGGCCGAAATACGCGGCGAACGCTGGCAGGTGCACAGTGCCATGCCGATGACGCACGGCCAGCGCGTGCTGGTCATCGGACGCCACGGGCTGCTGCTCGAGGTCCGCGCCATGGACGGCGCGCAGGCAAGCGCCACCCCGATTCCCCCACCCACCCAAGGAGCATGATCATGGCATTTGGATTCAGCGCAGGCGGTCTGGTCTTCATCATTGCCTTGCTCATTGTTTCCTCGATCCGCGTGCTGCGCGAGTACGAACGCGGCGTGGTGTTCATGCTGGGGCGCTTCTGGAAAGTGAAGGGCCCGGGGCTTGTGATCCTGATCCCGGCGGTGCAGCAGATGGTGCGCGTGGACTTGCGCACGGTGGTGATGGACGTGCCGCCGCAAGACGTGATCTCGCGCGACAACGTGTCGGTCAAGGTGAATGCGGTGGTGTATTTCCGCGTGATCGACCCGGAGCGCGCCATCATCCAGGTGGCGAACTTCCTCGAGGCCACCAGCCAGCTGGCGCAGACCACCTTGCGCTCGGTGCTGGGCAAGCATGAGCTCGACGAGATGCTGGCCGAGCGCGAGCAGCTCAACATCGACATCCAGAAAGCGCTCGATGCCCAGACCGATAGCTGGGGCATCAAGGTCTCCAACGTGGAGATCAAGCACGTCGACCTCAACGAAACCATGATCCGCGCCATCGCGCGCCAGGCCGAGGCCGAACGCGAACGGCGCGCCAAGGTCATTCATGCCGAGGGCGAGTTGCAGGCCTCGGTGAAGCTGCTGGAAGCCGCGCAGATGCTGGCAAGGGAACCGCAAGCGATGCAACTGCGTTATCTGCAGACGCTGACGCAGATTGCCGGCGACAAGAGCTCGACGATCGTGTTTCCGTTGCCCATCGACATCTTGACGCTGGTGGGGAAGCTGAGCCGCGAGTCGACGTGAAAAAAGGCGCCTGGGGCGCCTCAGACTGCTGACAAAGGTGAATCTGTGCAGGTGGTCTCCCCTCTCCCGCCTGCGGGAGAGGGGCTGGGGGAGAGGGTGGGCGCTCGTCACGCCGCCATGTTGGAAACAACCATGGGCTTCGCTTCAAGTGGCCCCTAGCTAAGCCACCCCTCTCCCCGGCCCTCTCCCCCTGAGGGGAGAGGGAGAGACAGCCGTCGTCATGGCACGCGGTTTTGGCCCGTTCCTCGGCTTCGGCGAATGCCTCAGATCTGCCTCAAACCTTGCCCGCGACCCACTCGCCGACACCCGCCAGCGCCTGCGGCAGGTTGGCCGGCTCCGTGCCGCCAGCTTGCGCCATGTCCGGACGGCCGCCGCCCTTGCCGCCGACCTGCTGCGCGACAAAGTTGACCAGCTCGCCGGCCTTGACCTTGGCGGTGGCATCGGCGGTCACCCCAGCGATCAGGCTGACCTTGCCGTCGGCCACCGCGCCTAGCACGATGGCCGCGGTGCCCAGCTTGTCCTTGAGCTTGTCCATGGTTTCGCGCAGCGTCTTGACGTCGGCGCCGTCGAGCTGTGCGGCCAGCACCTTGATGCCCTTGACGTCGATGGCCTGCGCCGCCAGCTCGTCGCCTTGCGAAGCAGCCAGCTTGCTCTTGAGGCGCTCCAGTTCCTTCTCCAGCGCACGCACTTGTTCCTGCACCTGCCCGATACGCGGCACCAGTTCGGACGGCTGCGCCTTGAGCGCGGCGGCGGCTTCGTTCAGCTTGGCGTCCAATGCTTGCAGGTAATGCAGCGCGTTGTCGCCGGTGATGGCTTCGACGCGGCGGATGCCCGCTGCCACGCCGCTTTCCACCACGATCTTGAACACGCCGATATCGCCGGTGCGGGTCACGTGGGTGCCGCCGCACAGTTCCTTGGAGCTGCCGATCGACAGCACGCGCACGTCGTCGGCGTACTTCTCGCCGAACAGCGCCATCGCACCGCTCTTGACCGCGTCGTCGAAGGGCATGACTTCAGCACCGGTGGCTGCGTTCTGCAGGATCTCGGCGTTGACGATCTCCTCGACGCGACGGATCTGCTCGTCGGTCATCGGCGCGTTGTGCGAGAAGTCAAAGCGGGTCTTGTCCGCGTCGACCAGCGAGCCCTTCTGCTGCACGTGGCTGCCCAGCACTTCACGCAATGCCTTGTGCATCAGGTGGGTGGCCGAGTGGTTGCGCACGGTGCGCGCGCGGCGCGGCGCATCCACCTGCGCGGTGACGCTGTCGCCCACCTTGAGCGCGCCGCCCGCCAGGGTGCCCTGGTGGCCGAACACATCGGCCTGCACCTTGGTGGTATCGACCACGCTGAATACTGCGCTGCCGCTCTTCAGTTCGCCCTGGTCGCCGGCCTGGCCGCCGGACTCAGCGTAGAACGGCGTGTTATCCAGCACGATCACGCCGGTCTGGCCGGGCTGCATCGTGTCGACGGATGCGCCGTCCACATACAGCGCGGTAATCTTCGCACCATCCACGCCCAGCTTTTCGTAGCCGTGGAAGGTGGTCTTGTCGCCCTTGTACTCCAGGCCGGCCGCCATCTTGAACTTGCCGGCGGCGCGGGCCTGCTCGCGCTGGCGGTTCATGGCCGCGTCGAAGGCGGCTTCGTCCACCGTCATTTCCTGCTCGCGGCACACGTCCTGCGTCAGGTCCAGCGGGAAGCCAAAGGTGTCGTGCAGCTTGAAGGCAAGTTCGCCGTCGAGCACGGTACCGCCCTTGGCCTTGACGTCGGCCAGTGCCGAGTCAAGGATGGACATGCCGTTCTCGATGGTTTCGAAGAAGCGTTCCTCTTCTGCCTTGAGCACTTCCACGACGCGCGATTCGGCGTCGGACAGTTCCGGATAGGCCTCGCCCATCTGACCCACCAGATCGCCCACCAGCTTGTGGAAGAACGGGGTCTTGCGGCCCAGCTTGTAGCCGTGGCGGATGGCGCGGCGGATGATACGGCGCAGCACGTAGCCGCGGCCTTCATTGCCAGGGATCACACCGTCGACGATCAGGAAGGAGCACGCGCGGATGTGGTCGGCGATGACCTTCAGCGAGTTGTTGTTGAGATCGGTGGTGCCGGTCTCGCGCGCAGCGCCCTTGATCAGTGCCTGGAACAGGTCGATCTCATAGTTGCTGTGCACGTGCTGCAGCACCGCGGCGATGCGCTCCAGGCCCATGCCGGTGTCGACGCAGGGCTTGGGCAGGCGCGGCATATTGCCTTGCTCGTCCCGGTTGAACTGCATGAACACCAGGTTCCAGATCTCGATGTAGCGGTCGCCGTCTTCCTCGGGAGATCCCGGGGGGCCGCCCCACACGTCAGGGCCGTGGTCGTAGAAAATTTCCGAGCACGGGCCGCAGGGGCCGGTGTCGGCCATCTGCCAGAAGTTGTCGGAGGCGTAGCGCGCGCCCTTGTTGTCGCCGATGCGCACGATGCGCTCGGGCGGCACGCCGACTTCCTTGGCCCAGATGTCATAGGCTTCGTCGTCTTCCGCGTACACCGTGACCCACAGCTTTTCGGCCGGCAGCTGGTAGACCTTGGTCAGCAGCTCCCACGCGTACTGGATCGCCTCGCGCTTGAAATAGTCGCCAAACGAGAAGTTGCCGAGCATTTCAAAGAAGGTGTGGTGACGCGCGGTGTAACCCACGTTCTCCAGGTCGTTGTGCTTGCCGCCGGCGCGCACCGAGCGCTGCGACGAGGTCGCGCGGGTGTACGGGCGCTTGTCGGTGCCCAGGAACACGTCCTTGAACTGCACCATGCCGGAGTTGGTAAACAGCAACGTCGGATCGTTCCCCGGCACCAGGCTGGACGAGCGGACCACGGTATGGCCCTTCGATTCGAAGTACTGCAGGAACTTGCTGCGGATGTCGGAGACTTTCATGTTCTGGGCAAGGGCGTCCCACGTCGTGGCAGGGCGCTGTCGGTCAAGATGGTTTTGCAAACCGTTGATTATACGGGGAAGCCTGAGCGCGCGGCATTCCGCCGGGGATTCGCCTTGCGCCGCCCGCAACACCGCGCCCCGCCGCGATCCGGGCCGGCCGCGATGTGCTCCCGGCGGCCTGCCGGTGGTAAAGTGCTGGCTGTCCCAGCCGGACGCCCCCGAGCCTGGTTTCGCGCCAGCCTCCGATTGCCGTGCAAGCCGCCACCCAGACCAGACGGCGGGGCCGCCCGGCCTTCCCTCGCCCACCCCTTGCCGGATCCGCAATACACCCCATGGGAGCTTTAAGCCACCTCCGCGTCCTCGACCTGACCCGCGTTCTCGCCGGGCCATGGTGCGCCCAGAACCTTGCCGATTTCGGCGCCGACGTGATCAAGATCGAGCGCCCCGGCGCCGGCGACGATACCCGCACCTGGGGCCCGCCCTGGCTGCAGGATGGCGAAGGCCGCGATACCGCGGAAGCTGCCTATTACCTGGCCGCCAACCGCAACAAGCGCTCGGTGACCTGCGATATCAGCACGCCCGAGGGCCAGGAACTGGTGCGCGCGCTGGCCGCCCAGAGCGATGTGGTGCTGGAGAACTACAAGGTCGGCCAGCTAAAGAAGTACGGCCTGGACTACGACTCCCTCAAGGCGATCAAGCCGGGCCTGATCTATTGCTCGGTGACCGGCTTCGGCCAGACCGGCCCCTACGCGGCGCGCCCGGGCTACGACTTCATCATCCAGGGCATGGGCGGCTTCATGAGCCTGACCGGCGAGCGCGACGACCTGCCCGGCGGCGGCCCGCAGAAGGCCGGCGTGGCCATCTCCGACCTGATGACCGGGCAGTACGCCACCATCGCCGTGCTGGCCGCGCTGGCCCACCGCGAGCGAACTGGCGAAGGCCAGTACATCGACATGGCCCTGCTCGACGTGCAGGTGGCCATGCTGGCCAACATGAACACCAACTACCTGGCCAGCGGCGAAGCGCCCAGGCGCTGGGGCAACGCGCACCCCAATATCGTCCCCTACCAGACCTTCCAGGCGGCCGACGGCTGGATCATCGTAGCGGTGGGCAACGACGGCCAGTTCCGCAAGTTCGTCGTTGCCGGCGGGCGCCCCGAACTGGCCGACGACCCGCGCTTCGCCACCAACCCGCAGCGGGTTGCGCATCGCGACGTGCTGGTGCCGATCCTCGCCGACATGGTCAAGCCGCGCACCCGCGCCCAGTGGATCCTCGACCTGGAAGCCGCCGGCGTGCCCTGCGGCCCGATCAACACGCTGGATGACGTGTTCGAGGATGCCCAGGTCAAGGCGCGCGGCCTGCGCGTGGACCTGCCGCACCCGAGCGCCGGCGAGGTCAAGCTGGTGGGCAGCCCGATCAAGATGAGCGCGACGCCGCCCGAGGCCATGCGCCACCCACCGCTGCTGGGCGAGCACACCGACGCGGTGCTTGGCGACATGCTGGGCTACACGCCGGAACAGATTGCCACGCTGCGCGCCAAGGGCGTGCTGTAAGGTGCTTGCCGCCTGTGTGCCTGCAGTGGCGGCGCGCGGGCGCGCAAGCTGAAGTTTGTCGTCGTTGTAATTGCCATCGTTTTTGCCGTCGTTGTTGCCGTAGCCGTTGCCGTAGCAAAAAAAAAGCGAGAACCTTGACCCCGCGCGCGCCGGCGTACGGCGCATGCCTGACCACAAGAGGAGTTTGGATGCTGACCGACGCCCTGCTGGCCTTCCTGCACTACACCTTCATCTTCCTGCTGATCGCCTTGATGACCGCCGAAGCGGTCGTGCTGCGCCCCGGCATGACGCCGCCCGTGCTCAAGCGCCTGTCGATCTACGACCTGCTCTACTTCCTCACTGCCATGGCGGTGCTGGCAACCGGCCTGCTGCGGCTGTTCTACGGCGCCAAGGGCGCGCCGTTCTACCTGCACAACCCGTGGTTCCACGCCAAGATCACCGTGTTCGTGGTGATCGCGCTGTGCTCGCTGCCGCCCACCTTCGCCATCCAGCGGTGGCGCCGCCAGGCGCGCAGCCTGCCGGACTTCGTGCCCATGCCCACCGAGCTGAAGTCCGCGCGGCGCTGGGTCATGATCCAGGCCCACCTGCTGATCCTGCTGCCGCTGTGCGCGGTGATGATGGCGCGCGGCATCGGCATGAAATAGGCCGCAGCGCCTGGTGCACCAGATTCCCGATCCAACCCGACGTATCTCCATGCTCAAGAAAAAACTCGCCGCGGCGCTGCTCGCCGCCGCCCTGCCCGCTATTGGCACCCTTATCGCATTTAGCGCCGCGCCGGCCGCCGCAGCGGCAGCCGCCTACCCGGCCAAGCCGCTCAAGTTCGTCGTGCCCTACCCGGCCGGCGGCCCGCTGGACACGGTGGCGCGCGCCATCGGCGACAAGCTCAAGGACAGCCTGGGCCAGCCCGTGGTGGTGGAAAACCGCCCGGGCGCCGGTGGCAATATCGGCGCCGACTACGTGGCCAAGCAGCCGGCCGACGGCTACACCATCGTGATGGGCGCCGTGGCCACCCACGCCATCAACCCCAGCCTCTTCGCCAAGATGCCGTACGACCCGGTAAAGGACTTCAGCCCGATCACGCTGGTGGCCGACGTGCCCAACGTACTCGTCATGCATCCCGGCAAGGCTGCCGAACTGCATATCAACAATGTGCGTGAGCTGGTGGAATACGCGCGCAAGAACCCCGGCAAGCTGGACTACGCCTCGGGCGGCAACGGCAGCGCTGGACATTTGTCCGGCGAGCTGTTCAAGAGCATGGCCAAGGTCAGCATGGTCCACATCCCCTACAACGGCGCCTCGCCCGCGCAGCTGTCGGTGCTGTCCGGCCAGACCGACATGATCTTCGATAACCTCGCCTCCGCCTCGGCCAACATCAAGGCCGGCAAGCTCAAGGCGTTCGCCGTCACCACCGCCACCCGCGCCGCCGCCCTGCCCGAGCTGCCCACTATCGCGGAAGCCGGCAAGGGGCTCGGCCTGGAAGGCTTCGACATCTCCACGTGGTTCGGCGTGTTCGCCCCGGCCAACACCCCGAAAGAGATCGTCGACCGCCTCAACCACGAGATCGTCGCCATTCTCAAGACCGACGACATGAAGGCAAAACTGGCCCGCATCGGCGCCCAGCCGGCACCGACCACGCCGGAGCAGTTCGGCGCACTGGTGCAGCGCGAGCTGAAGAAGTACGCGCAGATCGTGAAGGTGTCGGGCGCCAAGGTGGATTGATACCCCCGGAGCATTTGCCGATGCCGCCGAACAGGCCAAAGCCGCGCGCCATGACGACGGCTGTCTCTCCCTCAGGGGGAGAGGGGTGCCAACCAGCGGCAAGATCAACCAAATGTGGTAGCCGTGATTCCCGCCCGAAGGGGCGGGAATCACCCAAACGCGATGCGAAGCGAGCCGTGGAGGTTCACCTATGCCGTATGGGGCGCCTTCTTTGCCTACTTTCTTGGCAAGACGAGAAAGTAGGTCGCCGCCCCGCAGGGGTGGTGAAACTGCAGTTGCAGTTGCAGCCAAGCCAAGCCCTTGAACCTGAAACTGATTTCTCCGCTCCAGTTACAGCCACCACATCAAGCCTCCCCATCCCGCGGCAACAACAACCCCACCTGAATAATCCGCGGCCCGTCCATCCGCGTCACCGTCAGCTTCAGCCCTGCTATCTCGACGGCGTCACCCTCCACTGGTGGTGATGTAAAGGCCTCCTGCATAGCGGCCTCCAGGGTCCGTGCCGCCTCGGCAGGACTCAACTCCCGCGTCCCGTAAAGCCCCGCCACATCCCGCAGCATGGCCTCCCCGGACAGCAGGAAATCATGGCTAGCCTTGCCCCAGGCAGGTGCCGGCCCAGGCCGATGGAACAACAGCGCCAGCATCGGCACGCTGGTCCCCGGCGCCAGGATCGACACCATATCCCCAGCCCGCAGCACGGTCTGATCGGGCGCAGCCAGCGCTTTGTCCCGCACCACGGTCAGCAGCCGGCAACGGGGCGGCAATTCGAGCTGGTCGGCGCGCAGGTTTTCAGCCGGCGAATCGGCCTCGACTCTGAACTGCATCACCTCCAGCGCCGGCGCATGGGTGCCCTGCAGCCGCGAGCGGGCCAGCGGCTCTGGATAGGCGGGACGCAGCACGCGCGCCAGCCGCGCCGCCAGCGGCACGGTGGTGCCCTGCAGAAGCAGGCTGGTCAGCACCACCGCAAAGGCGATGCGAAACAGCAAGCCGGAATCAGGCATGCCCTGCAGCATGGGAAACAGCGCCAGCACGATAGGCACCGCCCCACGCAAGCCCATCCAGGCCACGAACCCCTTCTCCCGGGCGCTGAAGCGAAACGGCAGCAGCGCCAGCCAGACCGCCGCCGGGCGCGCCACCAGCATCAGGAATGCCGCCACCGCCACCGCCGGCAGTGCCACTTCCCAGATCCGGTGCGGCGCCACCAGCAGGCCAAGCAACAGGAACATCGCGGACTGCGACAGCCAGGCCATGCCGTCCATCGCCCGCATGGTGTCGGGGCCTACCGCGCGGTCGCGATTGCCCACCAGGATGCCGGTCAGGTAGACGGCCAGGAAGCCGCTGCCGCCCGCCGTCTGCACGATGGCGAACACCATGGCGCCGCCCGAGCACAGCAGGATGGCCTGCAGGCCTTCGGCCACGCGGATGCGCTCCATCACGTTGGCCATGCAGTAGCCCAGGCCTAATCCGAGCAATCCGCCAACCCCGAACTGCACCACCAGGCGCCACAACAGCGCGCCGGGGCTCAGGCCCGCAGGCGCGGCGATCCAGTCGATCAGGGTGAGGGTCAG
This sequence comes from Cupriavidus sp. 05L411, assembly GCF_056398045.1. Classification (NCBI taxonomy): domain Bacteria; kingdom Pseudomonadati; phylum Pseudomonadota; class Betaproteobacteria; order Burkholderiales; family Burkholderiaceae; genus Cupriavidus; species Cupriavidus sp. 05L411. The sequence continues at coordinate 165,585 of NZ_JBFTOQ010000002.1, forward strand.
GAAGATGGCCATCGGGTCGTTGMTGCCGGATTCGATCTCCAGCACGCTCGCCACCCGTTCCTTGAGCCGGATGCCGCTGGTATTGAGCAGCGAGAACACCGCCGCGGCATCGGTCGAGCCGACGATGGCGCCCAGCAGCAGGCCCAGCTTCCAGTCGATCTCCAGCACCCAGGCGGCAAACAAGCCCACCAGGCCGGTCGTGACCAGCACACCTACGGTCGCCAGCGACAGCGAGGGTTTCAGCGCCACCCGGAAGGTGGCCAGCCGGGTGCGCAAGCCGCCATCAAGCAAGATCACCGCCAGCGCGAGGTTGCCGACCAGGAAGCTCAGCCAGGTATTGGAGAAGCGGATGCCGCCGGGGCCATCCACGCCGGCCAGCATGCCGACCGATAAAAAGACAAGCAGGAAGGGCACGCCCACGCGCGCCGAGAAGGCGCCCACCACAATGCCCAGCGACATCACGACGGCGCCGATCAGGATGACATGGTCAATGCTTTCCAAAACGGCTTTCCCTTTTCCCTTTCCATGCCGTGCCGCATCGGCCACGGGCTGCGCACGCATCGGCCACGGCAGTGCAGCCGTTGATGATAGCGCAGCCCTATGACCACTCTGCCGCGCAGACGTGAAAGCGGCACCCGGCAACGAAGCAGGCGGCCCCTGGATGTCTCCTAGGGAGATACCCGCAGATTGACCATTTTTGCAGACATCTGAAAGGTAGCTGAAAGGTCTTCCCCTTAATTTCCTCCCTGCCAGCGGCGGGACGGTCGCGCGCGCGTTTTTGACGCACCGCAACATCCATCGCCGCACGGATTTCAAGCAGTTTTTTCGAGGAGAATCATTTTGCGCATTCGTAGCCAAAAGGACTTTGCCTCCGGCCTGATGTTCATCCTGGTCGGATTCAGCTTTTCCTGGGTCGCACGCGGGTATTCCATGGGTACAGCCGCGAAGATGGGCCCCGGGTATTTCCCGTTCTGGCTCGGCATCGTGCTCGCCTTGCTGGGCGCGCTGGTGCTGTGGAGTTCCCTGTCCGCCAAGAAGGAAGAAGACCAGCTCGCACGCTGGGACATCAAGACCTTGCTGTGGATCCTGGGTTCGGTGGTGCTGTTCGGCCTGATGCTCAAACCGCTGGGCATGGTGCTGTCGGTGCTGGTGCTGGTGCTGGTGTCGTCGATGGCCAGCCATGAATTCAGCTGGAAGGGTGCCGTTGTCAATGCCATCGTCCTGGTGATCATCAGCCTGGGCGCCTTCGTCTACGGCATCAATCTTCAGATGCCGGTGTGGCCGGCATTCTTGGCAGGATAAGGAGACGGCCATATGGAACTACTAGCCAACCTGGGCCTGGGCTTCTCGACCGCCCTGACCCTGCAAAACCTCGCATACGCCTTCCTGGGCTGCGTGCTGGGCACCCTGATCGGCGTGCTGCCGGGCCTGGGGCCTCTGGCCACCATCGCCATGCTGCTGCCGGTGACCTACACGCTGCCGCCGGTGGCCGCGCTCATCATGCTGGCCGGTATTTACTACGGCGCCCAGTACGGTGGCTCCACCACCGCCATTCTGGTCAACCTGCCGGGTGAATCGTCGTCGGTGGTGACTACCATCGATGGCTACCAGATGGCCAGGCGAGGGCGAGCGGGGGTGGCGTTAGCCACCGCCGGCCTAGGCTCGTTCTTCGCCGGCTGCGTGGCAACCCTGATCCTGGCCGCGTTCGCAGCGCCGCTGTCGGAACTGGCGTTCAAGTTCGGCCCCGCCGAGTACTTCTCGCTGATGGTGCTGGGCCTGATCGGCGCCGTGGTGCTGGCTTCGGGCTCGCTGGTCAAGGCCATCGCCATGATCGTGCTGGGCCTGCTGCTGGGCCTGGTCGGCACCGATGTGAACTCGGGTGCAGCGCGCTTCTCGTTTGACGTGCCTGAGCTGACCGACGGCCTGAACTTCGTCTCGGTCGCCATGGGTGTGTTCGGCTTCGCGGAAATCATCGCGAACCTGGAACAAAAAGATGCCCGCGAAACCTTCACGGACCACATCACCAACCTGTTCCCGACCAAGGAAGACTTCAAGCGCATGATCCCGGCAGTGCTTCGCGGCACGTTCCTGGGCTCSGCGCTGGGCATCCTGCCGGGCGGCGGTGCGGCGCTGGCTTCGTTTGCAGCCTACTCGCTGGAAAAGAAGACCTCGAAGTTCTCGCATGAGTTCGGCAAGGGCGCCATCGAAGGCGTGGCAGGTCCGGAATCGGCCAACAACGCCGCGGCGCAGACCTCCTTCATCCCGCTGCTGACGCTGGGCATTCCGCCCAACGCCGTGATGGCGCTGATGGTGGGCGCGATGACCATCCACAACATCCAGCCGGGCCCGCAGGTCATGACCAGCAACCCCGCGCTGTTCTGGGGCCTGATCGCCTCGATGTGGATCGGCAACTTCATGCTGATCATCCTGAACCTGCCGCTGATCGGGATCTGGGTCAAGCTGCTCAAGGTGCCTTACCGCTACCTGTACCCGGCCATCCTGGTGTTCTGCTGCATCGGCGTGTACTCGGTCCAGAACACCACGTTCGACGTGTTCCAGACCGCGGCCTTCGGCGTGATCGGCTACCTGTTCATCAAGCTCAAGTGCGAGCCGGCGCCGTTGCTGCTGGGCTTCGTGCTGGGGCCGATGATGGAAGAGAATTTCCGCCGGTCCCTGCTGCTGTCGCGCGGCGAGTTCAGCGTGTTCCTGACGCGCCCGCTGTCGCTCGGCCTGCTGATCGCAGCCGCCGTGCTGGTCCTGATCGTGGCGCTGCCGTCGATCAAGAACAAGCGCGAGGAAGCTTTCCAGGAAGAATAAGAGAGCAAGTCCCGCGGCCGGTATCCGTGCCGGCCGCGAGCGACAATGCCAGAGAAGACCCTCAAGGTGCCGCAAGGCACCTTTTTTCATGCCTTGCCCGCTGCGGCGCCCGGATGCTGGCGGCAAGCGCGCCGGCTCGCGCCAGCCAGGCATCCCTCTGCCCGGGCTGCGAGCCCAGTACCGGGCCGAACGCCATGGTGCTGACCGGCTTGATCCCGCAGAACTCCAGCGTGGTATTGCGCATCTGGCGGATGCCCGGCATGCGGTAGATCCATTTGAAATACCAGGGTGGCGTATCCATGGTCACCAGCAGATGCGCCGAGCGGCCCTTCAGGAGCTGCTCGGGAAACGCTTTGCCGGCGCGGTACTTGAAGGCGAAGCCGGGCAGCAGCACGCGGTCCAGGAAACCCTTGAGCAAGGCGGGCGGGCCGCCCCACCAGATCGGGAAGACGAACGCAAGGTGTCCCGCCCAGGCCATGGCTTCCTGTGCCTCGACCAGATCGGGCTCGAGGCCCTGGATGGCGTTGTAGCCCGCATGCAGGATGGGATCGAACTTCAGCACATCCAGCCTGAGCAGCCGGACCTCGTGCCCCGCGGCTTCGGCGCAGGCCGCATAGGTCCTGGCGATGGCGCCGCACAAGCCATCGTTCGAAGGGTGACCCATGATCACCAGTACTCGCTGCCGCATCGCTATGCTCTCCACAAAAGGTTGACGCCGCGAGGGTAAGGCTTGCCCCTTAAGGCAGAGTCAAGGCCGCGGGCACGCCATTGCGTCGTGCGGTGGATCGCTAGCCGCTTCGCGCGCTTCGCCACGGCCAAGGCACGCACGGATTTCCGCGCCGATCTCGCCAAGCTCGGCGTCCAGCTTGCGCAACCTGTGGATTTCCTCGCGCAGGCTCGCACGCTTGCTGTCGACCTGCTGCACGAGCCGGTGCCAGTCCGGCTCCCCCGCGCCCGCATCCATCACCGGGAGCAGCTCGGCCAGGCGAAAGCCCAGGGCCTGCGCCTGCCGGATCAACCCGACCTGCCTGACCGCGTCGTCCGCGTAGACGCGGTATGAGCCGGCGCGCGTGACCTGCCCTAGCAAGCCAAGCGATTCGTAGTGGCGGATCGCCTTCGGCGACGCGCCCGTGCGCCTGGCAATTTCTCCGATAAACATCCCCGTTCCTCCTTGCATTGGTACGAAAGTACGAAACGCCAGTGGCATCCGGCGGCTTGCCCTGGCTTGGCTTATGGCGCGAACCTTGGGCGCGAACCTTGCCGCAAGCGCCTCAAAGGGTAAGGCTTGCCCTTAGGGGCAGAGTCAAGGCCCCCCGAGGTGCCTTTCGCCAGCGCCAGGGGCATCGAACAGACCTGCGCAGGCATCCCGCACGGCCGCCGTGACGTGGCGGCGCGCCTGGTCGCGCCGCTCCAGCATGCCGATGGTGCGCAGCACCGGCGCGCCGCCGATTTCCAGCGGCAGGATGCGCAGCGCTTCGTCCTCTAGCCAGCGCGCACGCTGCAGCAAGGGCACCACGGTCACACCGACCTGCTGGCGCACCAGTTCGACGAGCGCCTCGATCGAGTTCAGCTCGAGGAACTCATTGACGCGCAGATGCGCGCGGCGCAGCGCCCGCTCAACCAGCATGCCGGTGCGCTGTCCGCGGTCGAAGCGCAGGAAGGGGTTGGCCGCCAGCGCTTCGCGTGCGTTTGCGCCCAAGCTATCGCGCCCGGCAATCGCCACCAGCGGCTCCTGGTAAAGCGGCGTCCATACCAATGTGCCGGGCAGGCGGCCCGCCCCTTCCACCAGCATCGCAGCGTCCAGCTCACCGGATTCCACCTGCGCCGCCAGCTCGATCGACTTGGCGCTGACCAGGCGCACGTCCAGCGCCGGGTACTCGCGCTTCATGCGCGCCACCACATGCGACAGGCCGCCCATGACCGACACCACCGCGCCCACCGCTACCGCGCCGGCCATCGCGTCCGGCGCTTCCGGGGGTAAGCGCATCTCGTCGTAGAGCGCGAGCATGCGGCGCGCCTGCGGCAACAGCTCGCGTCCGCCGGCATTGAGCGCCACCACCCGGCCGCCCCGGTCGAACAGTTCGCGGCGCAGCTCCATCTCCAGCGCGCGCATCTGCAGGCTGACCGCGGCCTGGGTCAGGGCCACCCGCTCGGAGGCGGCGGCAAAGGAACCGTGGTCGGCCACGGCAACGAAGGTGCGCAGGAAACGGATGGTGCTCATGGGGAGAACGTCATGATGTGCGGCTTGGTGTGTGGCTTGGCCTATGTCCTGTTCGACGCACCAAGACGGCGCACCAAGACTTAAGAAAACCTTTAGACATAAGAAAGAAATATTAGCTTTCATTATGATGACCTGCACGGAATAATTGATCCGCAGCACCGCCTGGCAGCATCCGCGGCGGGGTGTGTTGCCCGAGGGCCGGCCCCGGCCTGCGTTTGCCTTGCTTCCCCGATCCGGAGATCACCATGAAACACTGGCTGCGCCTCTTTGGCACGAGCCTCGCCACGGGACTTGCGCTGAGCGCCGTCCCGGCACTCGCCGACACCTACCCGAACAAGCCGATCCGCCTGATCGTACCGTTCCCGGCCAGCGGCGCGACCGATTTGCTGGCTCGCGCCATCGCGCAGAAAGTGGGCACCAACATGGGCCAGCAGATCGTGGTCGACAACCGGCCCGGCGCCGGCGGCGCTATCGGCTCCGACATGGCCGCCAAGGCCCCGGCCGACGGCTACACGCTGCTGATCGCGACTACCAGCACGCATTCGATCGGGCCGTACATCAACACGCGCCTGCCGTACAACACCGAGACCGACTTCACGCCGATCGGCCAGGTGGCCATCGCCACCAACGTGCTGGTGGTGCCGAACAGCCTGCCGGTGAAGAACGTCAAGGAACTGATCGACTACGCCAAGAAGCATCCGGGCGAGCTGAACTACGCGTCCAGCGGCAATGGCACCGTGGTGCACCTGACCGCCGAAGCCTTCAAGGCGCAGGCCGGCGTATTCATCACGCACATCCCGTATCGCGGCACCGCGCTGGCCGTACCCGACCTGATCTCCAACAAGGTGCAGATCCTGTTCGACAGCATCGTCTCGGGCCTGCCGCACGTGAAGGACGGCAAGCTCAAGGCGCTGGCCGTGACCAGCCTGAAGCGCTCGCCGCTGGCGCCCGAGATCCCGACCGCCAGCGAGTCCGGCCTGCCCGGCTTCGAGTCCGATACCTGGTTCGGCATCTATGGCCCCAAGCAGATGCCGGCCGAGCTGGTGAACCGCCTCAACGCCGAGTTCAACAAGGCGATCCAGGCGCCCGACGTGAAGGAGCGCCTGGGCAAGCTGGGCGCGGAACCCGTTGGCGGCACGCCGGCCCAGTTCGCCGCGATGGTCAAGAAGGACAGCGCGCGCTGGGGTAAGCTGATCAAGGATCGCAAGATCACCGTGGAATAACGTACGTACGCTGGCAAGCCCGCCGCGGCATTGCGGCCAAGCGCTGCCAGCGCATCGAACCGAGACAAGCATGCAGAACTTCAACTGGACCAATCCCTACCCTTCCGTGCGCATCCCGCTGTTCGCGCGCAACGTGGTGTCCACCTCTCACCCGCTGGCGGCGCAGGCCGGCCTGCGCATGCTGCTCAAGGGCGGCAACGCGGTCGATGCAGCCATCGCGGCGGCGGCGGCCATCACCATCGTCGAGCCGGTCTCGTGCGGCCTGGGCAGCGATGCTTTCGCGATCCTGTGGGACGGCAAGGAAATGCATGGCCTGAACGCTTCGGGCGTGGCGCCGGCGGCATGGAACCCTGAGTATTTCAAAAGCAAGTACGGCACGGATGCCAACGGCATCGCCAAGCGCCCCGTGCGCGGCTGGGACGCCGTCACCGTGCCGGGCGTGATCGCCGGCTGGGCCGCGCTGCATGAGCGCTTTGGCAAGCTGCCCTTTGCCGAACTGATGGAGCCCGCCATCGAGATCGCCGAGCGCGGCTACGCCGTGCCGCCGGTGGTGGCGCACAAATGGGCCGCCGCCGTGCCGGAACTCAAGGACCAGCCTGGCTACGCCGAGGCCTTCATGCCCAATGGCCGCGCACCCAATGTGGGCGAAAAGTTCACGCTCAAGGCTGCCGCCGACACGCTGCGCAAGATCGGCGCCAGCAAAGGCCGCGCCTACTACGAAGGCGAGATCGCCGAGAAGATCGTCGCCTTCAGCAAGGAATGCGGTGGCGCCATGACGGCCGACGACCTGCGCAACTACAAACCGGACTGGGTCAAGCCGATCAGCAAGGCCTATCGCGGCTACGAGCTGCACGAGATCCCGCCGAACGGCCAGGGCATCGCTGCGCTGGTGGCGCTGGGCATCCTCGACCAGTTCGACATGGCCGCGCTGCCGGTGGACTCGGTCGAGTCGCAGCATCTGCAGATCGAGGCAATGAAGCTGGCTTTTGCCGATCTCTACCGCTACGTGGCCGACCCTGGCAGCATGGAAGTCACGCCCGAGCAGATGCTGGACGACGCATACCTGAAGTCGCGCGCCAAACTGATCGACATGGAGCGCGCCACGCACTTCGATTTCGGCATGCCCAAGGTCGGCGGCACCATCTACCTGACCGCCGCCGACGAGAACGGCATGATGATCTCGTTCATCCAGTCGAACTACATGGGCTTCGGCTCCGGCGTGGTCGTGCCGGGCACCGGCATCAGCCTGCAGAACCGCGGCGTGGGCTTCTCGATGGACCCGAAATCCCCCAACGTGGTGGCCGGCGGCAAGCGCCCCTTCCACACCATCATCCCGGCCTTCCTGACCAAGGACGGCCAGCCGGTGATGAGCTTCGGCGTGATGGGCGGCGACATGCAGCCGCAGGGGCATCTGCAGACCGTGGTGCGCATGGTGGACTACAACCAGCAGCCGCAGGCCGCCTGCTGCGCACCGCGCTGGAAGGTCAACCGCGACTTCACGCTGGACGTCGAATCCACCATGGATCCGGCGGTCGTTGCTGGCCTGAAGGCTCGCGGCCACCAGCTCAAGTCGGTCGACGACCCGTACATGGATTTCGGCTCGGGGCAGTTTATCTGGCGCCTGTCGGATGACGCCGAGCATGGCTATGTGGCCGCCAGCGACAGCCGGCGCGACGGGCAGGCCGTAGGGTTTTGAGTACCCGTAGGTAGTACTGGGAGCGCCCATCGCAAGGTGGGCGTCTTTTTGCCTGTGCACTGCCAGCTCAGATTGACTTGACGTGGCAAGCGATCTCGCCTTTAATTTCTGTGTTGACAGAAATTACTGACGAAACACAAGACGGATCGCACCACGCGAGGAGAGCATGACATGAGCACGCCCGCACTGACGCTGTTCTTCGACGGCAACTGCCCGCTCTGTGCCGCCGAAATGCGGCGCATGGCCAGGCTCGACCGCCACGGCCTGCTGGGATACCTCGACATGCGCGGCGAGGGCTTCGATCCCGCTGCCTATGGCACCACCTTCGCCGCCATGGATACGGCACTGCATGGCGTGCGCGCCGACGGACAATTGCTGGTTGGCATCGACTGCATCGCCGAGAGCTATGCGCTGATCGGCCTGGGCTGGCTGGTGTGGCCGCTCAGGCTGCAGGCTACCCGCCCGGCGTGGCAGCACCTCTACCGCTGGTTTGCGCGCAACCGCTATCGCGCCAGCCGGCTGCTGGGCTACGGCTGCGCGAACGGCGTCTGCACGCCGGGCCGGCGCTGAGCCAGGCGCTTCACCTAACTGTCTGCAACTGGCCTGCTTGCCATGGCGACGACTGTGCATGGTGTGCGCCGCGTAGGGCACTACACTGAGGCCTTCACCTTTGCTTTCGCTCCGGCCGCCATGACCACCTACGCTTTCCGCCTGCTCAACGTCTTCGCCGAATCCACCTTCGGCGGCAATCCCCTGTGCGTGTTCGAGGATGCGCGCGGGCTCGACACGGCCACCATGCAGGCCCTGGCGCTGCAGTTCAACCTGTCCGAAACCACCTTCATCCTCCCTTCCGAGCAGGCCAGCGCACACGTCCGGATTTTCACCACGGGCTACGAAATGCCCTTTGCCGGTCATCCCACGCTGGGCACCGCCCATGTGGTGCGCGACCTGGCCGCAACCGGCGACGCGCTCACGCTGGAGTTCAAGGCGGGCGTGGTGCCGGTGACCGCGCAGGGCGACGTGTGGACCTTCACCGCGCCGCATGCGGGCGCGCCCAGGACGGCGCCGGCGGGCCTGCCGGACGCGCAGATGGCATCGCTGCTCGGGCTCGCCGAGACCGACCTGCTGGCGGCGCCGATCTGGGTCGACACCGGCGCCGACCAGTTGATGGTGGCCGTGAAGAGCGTGGATGCGGTACGCCGCGCGCAGCCTGACAGCGCACGCCTGGCGTCCTGGCCACAGAGCAGCCTGGGCCGCAAGACGGCTTACGTCTTCGCGTTCGACCCGACCCGGCCGGGCCAGGTGGTGTCGCGCTATTTCTTCACCAAGCAAGGTGGTGGCGTGGCCGAGGACCCGGGCACCGGTTCGGCCTGCGCCAACCTGGGCGGCTGGCTGATCGCCAACGACCACGCGCTGCCGGCCGCCTACCAGGTCTCGCAGGGCGAGGCGGTCGACCGGCCGTGCACGCTGCGCCTGGAAGTCACCGGCGAGCAGGCCATCCGCGTGGGCGGGCGCGTGATCGAGCTGGGACGCGGCACTATCAACCTGTGACACGCAGGACTGCGGCGTCAACGCGACAAAGGGCGCGCTACTGCGTTACAGTGAGTGACTGCTAGGTCTTCCCAACGTCCTGACGAGCGCCCCCACATGCGCCACCCACATGCGCCACCCGACATGACCACGCCGCACGCCCTGACCACGCTGGCCGAGCTGGAGGCCCACTACGCCGAAGCCGGCGAAGCCTCGCTCGCCAAGGAAGTCGACTATCTGCACCCGCACTACCGTGCCTTCGTCGAAGCCGCCCCGCTCTGCCTGCTGTCCACGGTGGGCGGCGAGTACGCGGAAGTCTCCCCGCGCGGCGATGCACCGGGCTTTGTGCAGGTGCTGGATGAGCGCACCCTGCTGCTGCCGGACCGGCGCGGCAACAACCGCCTGGACAGCCTGCGCAACATCATCACCGACCCGCGCGTGGGCCTGCTGTTCCTGATCCCGGGCGTCAACGAGACCATCCGCGTGGCGGGCACCGCCCATGTCTCGGTGGACCCGGCGCTGATCGCGCGCTGCATCGTGGATGGCAAGGCGCCGGCCACCGTGCTGGTGATTTCGATCCAGTCAGTGTTCTTCCAGTGCGCCCGCGCGCTGGTGCGCTCCAAGCTGTGGGCCCCGGAAACACAGGTGGCGCGCAGCAGCCTGCCGAGCAACGGCACCATCCTTGCCGCCGTGAGCCGGGCTCCCTTCGACGGCGTCGCCTACGACGAGTCGCAGCCCGCGCGGATGAAACAAACCCTGTATTGATCCCATGTACACGCCATCCCACTTCGCCAGCACCGAAAGCGACGCCATCGACGAGGTCATGCGCCGCTACCCCTTTGCCACGCTGATCGGCAACGACGCCGATGGGCTGCCCTTCGCCACCCACCTGCCGGTGGTGGCCCAGCGCAGCGGCGACGCCTGGCAGATCGAAGGCCATATGGCGCGCGCCAACCCGCACTGGCGCTGGCTGGAGCAGACGCCAAGCGCCCTGCTGGTGTTCCAGGGGCCGCATGGCTACGTGTCGCCAGCGTTGTACGAGCAAAAGCTGTCGGTGCCGACCTGGAACTACGTGGCCGTGCACGTGTACGCAGAGATCGCCACCATCCATGACGCCCACGCCAAGGATGCGCTGCTCAAGCGGTTGATCACGCAGAACGAGCCCGGCTACGCTGCGCAGTGGCGCGCGCTGCCGGAGGATTTCCAGCAGAAAATGCTGGGCGCGATCGTGGGCCTGCGCATTGTGCCCACGCGCATCGAAGCCAAGTTCAAGCTCAGCCAGAACCGCCCGGCGGGCGACCGCGCCCGCATTCTCGCTGCCCAGCAGGAAGGCAGCCCCATCGAGCGCGACATGGCGGACTGGATGGCGCGGATGACTGGCGCCTGAAGAACGCCTGAAGCCCCCCTCACGGCCAGCTTCGAACCCAGCCCATGCGCTGCTCAGGCGCGCGGCAGCCACTCAGGCGCGTGCGTGCCCAGGGGCACCGACGGCAGCGCCCAGTACGCGGGCGTCTCGGACAAGCGTCCCGCGTGCGACACCGCGCGCAGTTCGCCAAAGCCCGACGGCAGGGTCACCAGCAGGTCTTCCACGTCCTCAAAGCACTGGTCCGGCGCCTGCAACCCGCCCTCGACCCGGCCCAGGCCGCGCAACCACTGGCCAACCTGCGCCAGCGACACCCGCACATGCCAGCTGCCGCCCTCGGCCGCACGGCGATGCAGCCCGGCCATGGCGCCAAGCGCCAGCAGGTAGCCGGCCGCATGATCCAGCACTTGCGCCGGCAGCGGCAGCGGTTCCTCGCAGCGCGCCGCGAACGCTTCGGCCTGATTGAAGCCGCTGGCAGTCTGCACCAGCGAATCGAAGCCGCGCTTGCCAGCCCAGGGGCCCACATGTCCATAGGCACTTAACGTCACATAGACGATGCCCGGGCGGGCGCGGGCCACCGCCTCCGGCCCCACACCCAACTCCGCCAGCCCCTGCGGGCGATAGCCCTGTATCAGCACGTCGGCGCCGTGCAGCAGCTTGTGCAGGGCGCGCTTGTCGTCGGGGTCGCGCAGGTCCAGCTGGCAGGCGCGCTTGCCGCGCCCGGTGTCGATCACCAGCGGGGCAATGCTGGGCAGGTGGGCCGCGCTCACCTGCAGTACATCGGCGCCATGCGCGGCCAGCGTGCGTCCGGCTACCGGCCCGGCGATGACGCGGGTGAAATCCAGCACGCGCACGCCGCACAGCGGGCGCGCGCCGGCCGCGGGCAGCGCGGCAAGCGGCTGCGGCGGCGCTTCGCCGATGCGCTCGATGGTCAGTGGCGGCATGCCGTGCAACGCCTGCCCCTGCGGATGGCGGTCCCACTCGTCGAAGCTGCGCAGGGCGGCCACGACCAGGCCGGCCTCGGAGGCGGTGGCCTCGAAGGCCTCGGCGTCCCATTTCTGCAAGGATGAGCGCACCGCTGCGGGATCGTGCGGGCAGCCCAGGATGCGCAGCACGCCGTCSCGATGATGGGGAAAATTGGCATGCACGCGTACCCAGCGGCCGTTGCCGCAGCGGTAGAGGCCAGACACCTTGTCACGGAACTCCGGCGCGGGCTCGCCGCCCACGCGCAGGTAGCGCTCGCTGCGGAAYTCGGCCASGGCGTGRCGCATGTCGACGGCCACGTCCTGCCAGCGCCCGCTGCGCTGCTGCCACAGCATGGCGGCGGCCAGCGCCGACGCGCCCAGGCTGGCCTGGGCGGCCGTGCCCACGGCGAACGACGACGGCAACACCGGATCGGCACCGCTGAGCTGCAGCCGGTCCAGGGCTTTGGCTGGCAGCCCGGCGGCCAGCCAAAGCCTGGCTACGGCCTCTAGCGGGGTTGGGCGGGTGGCTTGGGAAATCGTTGGCGTCGGCATGGCGGCAAGGCTCCACAGGGCGGGTGCACTCTCTCCATCCTAGGCCGCGCCGGGTGTTTTTGCGCCCGTGCGCGGAGTTTGCACGACTCTGGTCCCCGGCACGGTAAAATCACCCGATCCGGCATTCCGCCATGCAATCGAGCAGCGCGGCAGGCTGCGCGCCAGACTCCGGCCGCCGCCCCGCCTCCTGACTTAACCGCCCACCGGCGCCACCATGAGCAACGACCCCAAAGCCAACGACAGCACGACCGCCGCATCCAATTTCCTGCGCAGCATCATCGACCAGGACCTCACCGCCGGCACCTACGCCGGCCGCCAGGATGCCCAGGGCGAGCCGTTGCCCCCCGTCATCACCCGCTTCCCGCCGGAGCCCAATGGCTACCTGCATATCGGCCACGCCAAGAGCATCTGCGTGAACTTCGGCATGGCGCGCGATTTCGGCGGCCGCTGCCACCTGCGCTTCGACGACACCAACCCGGTCAAGGAAGACACCGAATACGTTGATTCCATCATCGACGCGGTGCACTGGCTCGGCTTCAGCTGGGACACCACGGCCAAGGACGGCAGCAAGCAGCCGCACCTGTATTACGCCAGCGACTACTTCGACCAGCTCTACGCCTTCGCCGAAAAGCTGATCGAGCGCGGCGTCGCCTACGTGGATAGCCAAAGCGCCGAGCAGATCGCCACCAACCGCGGCGACTTCTCACGCCCGGGCACGCCCTCGCCGTTCCGCGACCGCAGCGTGGAGGAAAACCTGCAGCTGTTCCGCGACATGCGCGACGACAAGTACGCCGACGGCGAGCACGTGCTGCGCGCCAAGATCGACATGAACGCGCCCAACATCGTGATGCGCGATCCGGTGATCTACCGGATCCGCCACGCGCATCACCACCGCACGGGCGACAAGTGGTGCATCTACCCGATGTACGACTTCACCCACTGCATCTCGGACGCGCTGGAAAACATCACGCATTCGCTGTGCACGCTGGAGTTCGAGAACAACCGCCCGCTGTACGACTGGGTGCTGGCGCAGCTGCGCGAATGCGGCGTGTTCAGCGAGCCGCTGCCGCACCAGTATGAGTTCGCCCGCCTGAACCTGACCTACGCCATCACCAGCAAGCGCAAGTTGCTGCAACTGGTCGTTGAAAACCGCGTGGACGGTTGGGACGATCCGCGCATGCCCACCATCGTGGGCGTGCGCCGCCGCGGCTTTACGCCGGAATCGATCCAGTTGTTCTGCGAGCGCATCGGCGTGGCCAAGTCCGATAGCTGGATCGACATGAGCACGCTGGAAGGCGCCGTGCGCGACGACCTCGACGCGCGCGCCGCGCGTGGCGCCGCCGTGCTGGATCCGCTCAAGCTGATCCTGGACAACTACCCCGAAGGCCAGAGCGACGACTGCACGGCGCCGGTGCATCCGAAGAAGCCGGAGCTCGGCATGCGCGTCTTCCCGCTCACGCGCGAGCTGTGGATCGAGCGCGACGACTTCAGCGAAGCGCCGCCCAAGGGCTACTTCCGCCTGTTCGCGCCCAAGGAGGACGGCACCCCGGGCAGCAAGGTGCGCCTGCGCCACGGCTACGTGATCGAATGCACGGGTGTGGACCGCGACGCCGACGGCAAGGTCATCGCCGTGCACGCCAACTACCTGCCCGAGACCCGCAGCGGCACGCCGGGCGCGGACAGCGTCAAGGTCAAGGGCAACATCCATTGGGTCAGCGTGGCGCATGCCTATGAAGCCGAAGTGCGTCTGTACGACCGCCTCTTCAACGACCCGAACCCGGACGCCGGCGGCAAGAACTTCCTCGACGCGCTGAACCCGGACTCGAAGAAGATCGTCACGGCCTACCTGGAACCCGGCCTGGCGCAAGCCGCTCCGGAGGATCGCTTCCAGTTCGAGCGCCAGGGCTACTTCGTGGCCGACCGCGTGGATTCGAAGCCGGGCAAGCCGGTCTTCAACCGCATCGTCGGGCTGCGCGACAGCTGGGGGAAATAAGCCCATGCAAACCGTAACCTTCCCGCTGGAGGGCGAGCATATTGCCCTGAACGACCTGCTCAAGGTCGCCGGCGTGTGCGACAGCGGCGGCGCCGGCAAGGCGCTGGTGGCGGCCGGCGAAGTCTCGGTCGATGGCGCGGTGGAATCGCGCAAGACCGCCAAGATCCGCGCCGGCCAGGTGGTCAGCGTGGCCGGCGTGAAAATCCGCGTGGTGGCAGCCTGAGGCCATCGCCTTCGCGAGCACGCCCGGCGGCCGGCCAGTCCGGTCGCCGGGCGTTTTCCTCCAAGCAAAGGAAATGACAATGCCGATCGCATTCTGGTGTGTGCTGCTGGCGGGAATCCTGCCCGTCGTGACGGTAGGCGTGGCCAAGGCGAGCGGACGCGCCTACGACAACCACGACCCGCGCGGCTGGCTGGAAAAGCAGGCCGGGCGCGCGCGGCGCGCCGACATGGCGCACCGCAATCACTTCGAGGCCTTCCCCTTCTTCGCCGCGGCCGTGCTGTGCGCCACGCACCTGCAAGCACCGTCGGCGCGCATCGATGAACTGGCGCTGGTCTTCCTCGCCGCGCGCATCCTGTACACCGTGTGCTACCTGGCCGATCGCGCCACCTTGCGCACGCTGTGCTGGACCATCGGCTTCCTGTCGGTGATCGGTATCTTCCTGTTGCCGGTGTTCGTCCATTGAGGACACGCATCATGCGGCTTTCGACAACTGTCGCTTGCGCGCTCTGCCTGCTGGCGCCGTGCCTGCCTGGCACGGCGCAGGCGGAGCCCGTCAACTTCACGGTGGACCCGACGCACACCACGGTGTACTTCGCCGCCAGCCACTTTGAGCGGACCTCGGTGCGCGGGCGCTTCGGCAAGATCGATGGCCGCATCAGCTTTGACGAAGCCAGCGGCGGCGGCGCGATCGATTTCACGGTCGATGCCGACTCGGTCGATTCCGGCAACCGCACGCTGGACGGCATCCTGCGCTCAGCCCAGTTTCTCGATGCCCAGAATTTTCCCGTGGTCCGGCTGCGCGCGAATCGCTTCGTGCGGGACGGGGACCGGCTGGTGGCCGTGGAAGGCGAGCTGACCCTGCACGGCGTCACGCAGCCGCTGCGGCTGGAAGCCGAGCGCTTCAGTTGCGGCGAGATCTCCCTGTTCGGCATCAAGCGCCACGTGTGCGGTGGAGACTTCCGCGCCGTGCTCTCGCGCAGCGAATTTGGCATGACGCGCTTCCTGCCGGATGTGGGCGATACCGTGGTCCTGACCCTGTCGGTGGAAGCCACGCCGGCACTGCCGGCGCTGGAGTGACAGCCACGTCACGCTCGCCTTCCTGCCGCTGCGACATGTCGACCCTGAGACACCTGAAAGCCGAAATTCTTCTGTAGAATCAGCGGTTTGCATTTTTCCGGCCGGCCCTCTCCCGGCCTCCGCCTGAACGGGGAACCCGAGAACAATGATCACGATTCAAGTTGGGGATGTGGTGGCGGCCTCGCTAGCCGCCGCGGGCGCCTGCCTGATCTGCAGCATCCCGATGGCCTTCCTGCGCAATTTCCCCGCGTGGGCGCTGCGCACCTATGGGCGCCGCGCGCTGCTGGTGCCCCTGCTGATCCTGCCGGTAGGCAGCTGGCTGGCCAGCCTGGCCCTGTCGGGACAGATCGACAGCCCCGCCGGGCACGCCATGGTGATCGCCATCGCTTTTCTCTGCCTGACGCTGGCGTCGGCGCTGCTGCGCTACTACCTGAGCGATTACAAGAAATCCCGCTGAAGCGCCGCCAAGCCCGCCATGAGCACGCCCCTGCGCTTTGACATCGAGGCCGGCGCCGAAACGCTGGCTGCCGACCGCATCGACGCCGGCAACGGCGCGAGCTGCCTGCTGCTGCACGGCGCGGGCACCAGCCACCGCGCGCGCTGGCTGGCCTTGCGCCAGGCGCTTGCCGCGCGGGGCGTGGGCAGCGTTGCCATCGATTTTTCCGGCCACGGCGAAAGCTCGGCGCGCACGCCCAACTCGCTGGCCAAACGCCTGCGCGAGGCCCAGGCGGCGCTGGCGCGCCTTGACGGCACCGCCCCTCGGGCCGTGATCGGTATCAGCATGAGCGGGGAAATCGCCGTGCGGCTGGCCGCCGACCCGCGCAACCAAATCGGTCGGCTGCTGACGCTCGTGGGCGCCGCCTATGACCCCGCCGCGTTCGAACTCCCCTTCGGCCCGGCCTTTACGGCAGTGCTGCGCACCCCCGGCAGCTGGCGCGCCTCGCTCGCCTTCGACCTCATTGCCGGGTTCCGCGGCCGCCTGACGCTGGTGCGCGGCGCCGAGGATGCGGTCATTCCGCCCGGCATCGCCGATACGCTCGCCGGACGCGCCGGCCTGGCCGAGCGCGTGGAGGTGATCGACCTGCCGGATACCGGCCACTTGCTGGGCGAGGCCTGGCAGAACCAGCCCGGCTTTGCCAACCGGCTGAGCGCGATCGCGCTACGCGCCGTGGGCGCCTGAGCGGGCACTTGAAAGTCCGGCGCGAGATCGCCCCGCCCGATTCACGTATGATGCGGCCTTTCGCTTCTCGCAGCCTTTGCCGCCCCCGCTTCCTTCATGGCTCTTAAATCCACCATCTACAAGGCCGAACTGTCCGTCTCCGACATGGATCGGCCCTATTACGGCAGCCACGCCCTGACCATTGCCAAGCACCCGTCGGAAAACGACGCGCGCATGATGGTGCGGCTGCTGGCCTTTGCCTGCGAAGCCAGCGACACCTTGACCTTCACCCGCGGCCTGGACGAGCCCGACGAGCCGGACCTGTGGGAAAAGACCCTCACCGGCGACATCGCACACTGGATCGAGCTGGGCCAGCCCGACGAATCGCGCCTGAAGCGCGCCGCGGCCCGTGCCGATCGCGTCACCGTGTTCACCTACAATGGTGCGAGCGCGCGTGAATGGTGGAAGGGCATGGCCGGCAAGGCGGGCAAGCTGCGCAACGTGACCATTTACAATGTGCCGGCCGAGGCGGTAGAAGCACTTGCTGCCCTGGCCCAGCGCGCCATGCGGCTGTCGGTGACGATCCAGGATAGCGAGATCTGGGTCAGCGACGACGACCACAACGTCCGCATCACGCTCGAAGTCCTGCAACAGCCCGCGGGCTGAGCCAAACCCGTTCAACCAATCCGCCCGGTGTGGCCGGTTTGCCGCCAGCCTCACCGAACCCGTGACCCTCGCTGATACAGCACAAGGAAGCCATCCATGAATACCACTCCCTCCGGCCTGCAATTTGAAGACACCGTCACCGGCGAAGGCGCCGAAGCCACGGCAGGCAAGCATGTCACGGTGCACTACACCGGCTGGCTCTACGAAAACGAGCAAGCCGGCCGCAAGTTCGACTCGAGCAAGGACCGCAACGACCCGTTCGTGTTCCCGCTGGGCGCCGGCCACGTCATCCGCGGCTGGGATGAAGGCGTGCAAGGCATGAAGGTTGGCGGCACCCGCCGCCTGGTGATCCCGGCCGAGCTGGGCTACGGCGCGCGCGGCGCGGGCGGCGTGATCCCGCCCAACGCCACGCTGCTGTTCGAAGTGGAACTGCTGGCGGTCTGATCGCCTGGCCGCCGCTGCGGCAGCGGCCGATCGCATCCATGCGCACCTTGCGCGGATAGCACAAAAAAGAGGGGCGCCCATGGGCGCCCCTCTTTGCATTGCGCTGCGGACAGGCCGCGATCAGAAACTGATCGCGGCGTTGCCCACGTCGACCCGGACCTTGTCGCGGTCCAACAGGCGGGCAGCATGGCGGGCGTAGTCCTGGGCCCACGCGGCATCGCCGCTGAAGCGCTGCTCGCCGGAAAACTTGGCCACGCTCAGGATCTTGTCGATCACCAGCACTTTGCCGACCGGACTGGAAGCCTGGCAATCAAGCTCGGCGTACTCGCGGTCGAACCAGCGCCAGCCAGCATCCTCGGTGACCGCCGCCAACTCTGCGTCGCCAATGGTGAAGCCAAATTCCTTGCCGGTACCGAAAACTACCGTGAGCGTGCGCGCCATAGCCTGTTCTCCTGGTTGATGCCCCATTGTAAAGACATAGCAGGCGATACCGCCACCTTGCCCAGCAGATAGTGCCAGTCCGCGACAGGAATCCCTGCGTCACCCGGACAATTCGCAGCGCGGCGCCAGCACCGCCTGCGCCACCTCGGCGCCGGGCTGCTGCGCGAAGGCAACCCAGGCCAGCTTGTGCGGGTCGGCCCCGGTTGGCAGCGGCACGCTGCCCGACCAGGCCAGCCCCTCGGCCGGCACCGCGAAGGGGCCCAGCCAGAGCCGCACGACACGCTCGTGATGCAGCGTGGCGCCTTGGTTCTCGCCGGCCTTCACCGACGACACCAGCCCGTCCTCGACCAGCGCGGCATAGGCCTGCAGTGGCCCGGAGCGGGCTGCCGGCGTCACGTTCAGCGCGACCTGCACTTGCCCGGCGGAGAGCGCCTGCCAGCCCAGCCGAAGCGAGGCGCCGGGCGCTTGCGCGTTGATCTCGGCGACGCGCGCCGCGACCTCGCCTGCGTCGTGCCAGCGGCGCTGCTCGCGCGCGCCGACAAACACCTCGGGCGTATATACCGTATGACTGCCGACGGCGCCCGCCAGCGTGCGCTGGCGAGCGGTGAACACCGGGCTGGCAAAGCGGTCGCGCCAGCCCAGGCTGTCCCAGTAGTCGACGTGCAGCGCCAGCGCCAATGCCTGCGAGGCCGGCAGCCGAGCGGCCTGCGTGCCGAGCCAGTGATCGGCCGGCGGACAGCTGCTACAGCCCTCCGAGGTGTAGAGCTCGATCAGGGCTAGCCGCTGGGGCGGGCTGTCGTGCAGGCATGCTGCCGGCACGGAGCCGGCCGTCGCGCGCACCGGGCCGGCCAGCGCGGCGAGCATCAGCACCGGTGCCCAGCGCACAGGCCAAGACCTGGGCTTGCAGGATTTCCGCGATGGGGTGCGCGGCCCGGCTGCCCGGTGCGCTATGGCATCGGCCTGGGCCGATTGTTCGAGATGCTTGTGCATGCTGGACCTCCGAAGGCTGCCTGACCGTTGTCAGTCGCATACAGCCTGCCGGACCTTACAGACATTTCTGCGTGCCATGTGGTTTCCATGCCGCCTGCCGCGCAGCTTTGGATTATGCTTGCATCATGGCCATCACCCGACAAGATCTCGAAACAGATCGGCTGCGTGCTTCTCTTTGCAGCACGCCGGTGGCTTCCTCGCTACTTCCCGAAGAAGCTTTCGAGCGTTCTCTGCGCGCTACGCTGGACCAGCGGCCGGATACGCCCGGGCTGGCCGGCGATGTCCTGCTGTTCGGCTATGGCTCGCTGATCTGGAACCCGATGGTGATTCACACGGACCGCCAGCTGGCTACCGTGCATGGCTACCACCGCGGCTTCTACCTGTACTCGCGCATCAACCGCGGCACCTGGGACGACCCGGGCCTGGTGCTCGCGCTGGACCGCGGCGGCTCGTGCCAGGGCGTCGTCTTCCGCATCCCCCATCATATGATCGAGCAGGAATTCCGTCTGCTGTGGCGCCGCGAGATGCTGACCGGCGCCTACCATCCCCGCTGGCTCAATGTGAAGATGAACGGCAGCCCGCGGCAGCGCGCCCTGGCCTTCGTGATGAACCGCGAGCACGAAGCCTATGCCGGACGCTTGCCGGACGACCGCGTGGTGGCCTGCCTGCGCCACGCCTGTGGCCTGTATGGCCCGGCCCGCGAGTACCTGCAACAGACGCTGCTTGGCCTTGCCACCAACGGGGTCGACGATCCCTACCTGGGCCGGCTCTGGCGCCGGCTGCAGGATACGGATGCCATGGCCGCACAGGCTGTCAGCGAACCCGCCTGACCCAGGATCGACCAGGATGCCACGCCCTGCTGCCCGCCCCCGCCGACTGGTGCTTGCCGAAGTGCTGGGGCTGACCGGATTGCTGATGGGCGGCGCGCTGCTGGCCGGCCCCGGCGGATCGACGCTGGCGGCGCGCCCTGCCAGCAATGGCCCGGCCCAGTCATCGCCGCGCTCGCACGGGCAAGGCGCTGCGGGCTCCGCCGCTGCCGCGCACGATAGCGTTGGCGGGCTCGACCGCAATCTCCTTGCCGCGGCAACGCTGGGAGATCTCGAACTGGTCAAGCGCTTGCTGGCTTCGGGCGCTTCCGCACAGGCCGCCGACGAACGCGGCCGCAGTGCCTTGCTGGTGGCGGTCTACAGCCGCCATACCGAGGTCGCCAAGGCACTGGTGGCGGCCGGCGCTGATGTCAACCGCAAGGACATGGAATCCAACAGCCCCTTCCTGCTGGCCGCGGCCACCGGGCAGCTTGAGCTGGTGCAACTGGCGCTGGCGCATGGCGCCGATCTCAACAGCACGGACAGCTATGACAACACCGCCCTGATCGCCGCGTGCGAGCATGGCAATACCGAAGTAGTGAAGGTGTTGTTGAAAGCCGGTGTGGCGGTCGACCATGTTAACCGCCAGGGCTGGACCGCCCTGCTGGAGACCATCGTCATGGGCGATGGCAGCGCGCGGTATGAAGACACCGTGCAGTTGCTGCTGGATGCGGGCGCGGACGCCAACCTTGCCGACCGGGATGGCACCACCCCAACCCGGCACGCCCGCGAGCGCAGCTACAAGACCATGGTGAAGATGCTGGTGCGCGTGCGCGGGCACTGACACGGGCACGGACGTGCCCGCGCATCCCGCTGATGCGACGCTACCCGCTCAGGCCACTCAGGCCGCTGGCTTCGGCTCCGCGCTGCGCGCGTTCTCGCTTTCCTGCAACGCGCGCCACATCACCTTGCCCGTGCCCGACTTGGGCAGCGCGTCGACAAATTCCACCACGCGCGGGTACTTGTAGGCCGCCATGTTTTCCTTGGCCCATTCGATGATTTCCTCGGGCGTTGTCTTGCCCTTGGCATGCGTCTTGAGCACCACCACCGCCTTCACGGTTTCGCCCCGATACGCATCGCGCGTACCGATGATGCAGGCCTCTTGCACGTCGGGGTGCTTGTACAGCAGGTTCTCCACCTCTGCCGGCCACACCTTGAAGCCCGACGCGTTGATCATGCGCTTGAGCCGGTCGGTGATGAAGTAGTAGCCCTCTTCGTCCATGCGGCCCAGGTCGCCGGTGCGGAAGAAGGTCTTGCCATCGAACTCGATGAAGGCATCGCGCGTGGCATCCGGCTTGCCCCAGTAGCCCTTGAACACCTGCGGGCCGCACACGATGATCTCGCCAGTCTCGTTGACCGCCACTTCCTTGAGCGTGACCGGATCGATCACGCGCGCGTCGGTATTGAAGGTGGGCACGCCCAGGCACTGCAGCTTGGGCCGGTCGCCCGGATTGCTGTGGGTCGGCGCCATGGTCTCGGACAGGCCATAGCCTTCAATGTAATTAAGGCCGAACTGCTGCTTCAGGCGCTCCGCTACCGCCTGCGGCATGGCCGCGCCGCCGCCGCCGATATAGCGCAGGCTCGACAGGTCGAACTGGTCCAGGTTCGGGCTGCCCAGGAAGTCGATCACCATGGTCGGGATGTTGGTCCAGTGCGTGATCTGGAAGCGCGAGATCAGCCGGCCCGCGACTTCGCGGTCCCAGCGCGGCAGCATCACCACGGTAGCGCCGCTGTAGATCGGGCCGTTCATGCCGTACTGCATGCCGGTCACGTGAAACAGCGGCAGCACCGCCAGGATCGTCGATTCCGCGCCGCTGCCGCTCCAGATGCCGCCGCCGATCACGTTATGCATGACGGAGCGGTGGGTGTGGATGCAACCCTTGGGAAAGCCGGTGGTGCCCGAGGTATAGGGCATCACCGCCATATCGTCCGGGCCCGCGGTATGCGGGCCGGGCACCAGTTGCGCGGCGAGTGCCTCGGCCCAGGGGGTGGCGCCGGCCGGCAGCGGATGCTGCGTGGTCAGCCAGGCGCCCGGAGCGTCTTCGGGGTTCTCGTAGCTGGCCGGCAGCGCATCGCTATATTGCGTGACCAGCAGGTGCTGCAGGCGCTGCTCGGGCGGCAACTCGTTACTGGCCTGCTCGGCGCCCATGGCCAGATCCGCGCTGCAGATCGCCACGCTGGCCTGCGCGTCGGTGATGTAATGCTTGAACTCCTCAGACCGGTTCATCGGATTGACCGGCACGACCACGGCATCCGCGCGCAGGATCGCGTAATAGGCAATGATGAACTGCGGGCAGTTCTGCATATACAGCAGCACCCGGTCGCCCTTCTTCACGCCGGCCTTTTGCTGCAGCCATCCCGCCATGGCGCTGGCCTGGGCCTCCAGCGCCCGGAAGGTGATGGCGTTGCCGAAATACCGGATGGCCGCCTTGTCGGCGTAGCGATGGGCGGAGACCACCAGGTTGTACCAGAGCGAGGTCTCCGGCAGCACGATCTTGGTGGGCACGCGCTTGGGCCAGAACTGGAAATGCGGGCGCGCGGGCTGGGGGGTCTGCATAAAGGTCTCCTGTTCGGTCTATCCGACCTGGTCTTGGATGCGAGGCGAGAGATGAATTTGCCGAAACCAGCAATCAGTCAAGCAATATAACCGAACGACCGTTCTTTTTTCAATCCATCGCTTACCCTTGCCTGCGCCGGCATCCATGCCGCGCGGCGTGCAAAGGTTGCATTCGGCGGGGCGGTCCCAATATGAAAGAGAAGACGTCGTTGCGCGAGTGGAGACTTTCGCGCGGGCGTTCCACACTCCGAGGCCAAGCCATGAGCGACGTAACCCTGCAGAATTTTGACGCCGACGTGATCGAGACGTCGCGCCACATCCCCGTGCTGGTGGATTTCTGGGCACCATGGTGCGGCCCTTGCCGCACCTTGGGGCCGATGCTGGAAAAGCTTGAGGGCGAGGCGGCCGGCAAATGGCGGCTGGCCAAGGTGAACGTGGATGAGAATCAGGAACTGGCGTCGCATTTCGGCGTGCGCAGCATTCCCCACGTGGTGGCGTTCGCCGACGGCCAGGCGGCGGACCAGTTCACCGGCGTGCTGCCGGAATCCGGGCTGCGCGAGTTCATTGCCCGGGTGATGCCCGACCCGGGCAGGGTGGCCCTGCGTGCTGCCCGCGACGCTGCCGGCGCGGGCGACCGCGAGGCGGCCAGGTCGGCGTTCCAGGCGGCGCTGGCGTTCGACCCCGGCTTTGATGCCGCTCGCCTTGAATACATCGGTTTCCTGCTGGACGAGGATGCGCTGGACCAGGCCCAGTCGGAGTTCGGCATGTTGTCCCCCAACGCGGCCCAGGAGGACGGCTACGCTGCGCTCTGCACCCGGATCGAGGCCATGCGCGGTGCCTCGGACCTGCCCGACGCGGCCACCCTGGCGGCCCGTGTCGCCGACGCCCCCGGCGACCTGCAGGCGCGGCTGGACCTGGCGCGCGCACTGATCGCGCATCGGCAATATGAGCCGGCGCTGGAGCAACTGCTGGCCATCGCGCGCACGGATCGCTCCTTCGAGGACGATATCGGCCGCACGGCCATGCTGTCGGTATTCAAGCTGATGAGCGACCAGCCTGACGTGGTGTCGCGCTATCGCCGGCTGCTGGCCTCGGCGCTCAATTAAACTGGCGGGTGAACGCGGCGGGCCGGGCCCGCCGTTTTATTTCCCTGCAACCGCCCTGTTCCACCGTGACTGCCTCCCCGCCCCGCCTGATCGACTTCCAGACCGACCCCGAACCGCTTCCCAGCCACGATCGCCCACGCCTGGACCGGCTGGTTGCCGGCAACCCCGACCGCACCACCTGGACGCACTACAGCGCCAGCCAGGGCGATTTCGATTGCGGCATCTGGGCTTGCGAGCCGGGCGCGTGGCGCATTGCGTTTCCGGCTGGCAAGGAGGAGTTCTTCCATGTCATCAGCGGCCGCCTGCGCATCAGCGACGACGCGGGCAACGCCCGTGAATTCGGGCCCGGCGACGCCTGCGTGATCCCGGCCGGCTTCACCGGCTTGTTCGAGGTGCTCGAACCGGTGCGCAAGCACTTTGTCGTGCTCGACCGGGCTGCCGCCGACGCCATCCAGGGCATCTAGGCCAGCCAGGCCATTCAGCCCGCCTGCTCCGACGGTGCCTCGATCAGGCTAAAGCCGTTCTCGCGCATGTGGTTGACCATCATCGCGTCCATCGCCTTCACGTGCTGGTCGAACCAGCCGGGCAGCTCCGACAAGAGCCGCCGGCCCAGCGCCAGGTCGCCCTCGGCCACCTTGTCGCGCACCGCGCCGGCCACCGCCAGCACCTGCTCGTGCTCGCCGCGGTGGCAATGCTGCGGGCCGAAGGCCATCGCCTCCATCCACGCTTCTTCCTGGCCGAAATGATGGCGGGTGTGGTCGATCCACTCGTCCAGGGCGGCCAGGAAGCCCGCATCGTCGGCGCGCGTGGCGGCATCCAGCAGTTGGACGAATTCGGCATGGGTGGCATCGGTGACCGGCTCGCCCAACAACAGGTCGGGGGCCAGCGTGGCGGTGCCAGGCGAAGAGGAATCGGTCATATCGGAAGGGACAACATCGCGAAAACCGCAAGGATACCGAATCCGCGGCGGCCCGGACTGATCCAGGACAAACCGCAGCGCCGCCAAGGCCGGCGGCACGCGCAGGGTATGCTCAGGGCTGGCTCCATCACCGCACCAGGCTGATTCCTGGCTTCCCATGCCCCGACTGCTCTTCTTCTGCGGCCATGCCGGCACCGGCAAGACCACCCTGGCCCACCGCCTGATCGGCCCACTCATGCAGGCCACCGGCGAGCCGTTCTGCCTGCTCGACAAGGACACGCTCTACGGCGGCTATAGCGCCGCCGCAATGGGCGCGCTGACTGGCGACCCGAACGACCGCGACAGCCCGACCTACCTCAAGTACCTGCGCAATGCGGAATATCATGGCCTGCTGGATACCGCGCGGGAGAACCTCGCCCTGGGCATCAGCGTGATCGTGGTGGGCCCGCTATCGCGCGAGGTGCGCGACCACCTGCTGCACGATCCCGAATGGCTGCACGTGCCCGCCGGCACCATCGTGCGCACCCTGTGGGTGCACCTGCCGGAGAACGAGGCGCATGCGCGCATCGTCAAGCGTGCCAATCCAAACGATGCCTACAAGCTGGCGCACTGGGACGACTACCGCACCCGGCGCTTCATGCCCGAGCCGGCGCAGTACCCCGAGTTGGCCTACTTCGACAATACGGCGCCGGACGACGCCGCGCTGAACGCCCTGCTGGCCACGCTCGCGGCGTAGCCAGCCGCCGCGATGCTCATTCCGGCGCCGTGGAAACGTCCGGCGCCGTGAGGGCGGCCAGCACGCTGGACGCCGCCACCATCCCGAACACCGCGGTGACCGCCACCGAGGAGCCGAAGCCGGCGCAGGCCAGCCCCTGCGGGCCGGCCGGCGGCTCAGCCGAGGCGCCTGGCGCGGCTTCCGGGGCCTCGTCGATCTCGCAGGACTGCTGCTCGGGCTCCGGATAGCGCAGCGGCTCGTCGGAGAAGACCGCGTCGATGCCGAACTTGCGCTTGGGGTTGCGCGGCCAGCCCCAGTCCTTGCGCAGGGTGGAGCGCACCTTGGCCAGCAGCGGATCCTGCACGGTGCGGGAAAAGTCCACCACGCGGATGCGGGTCGGGTCGAGCTGGCCGCCGGCACCGCCGCAGGTGATGATGCGCCGGCCCACGCGGCGGGCCCAGCCCAGCATGGCGATCTTGACCTTGACCGAGTCGATCGCATCAATGATGTAGTCGTGCCCGTCGAGCAGTTCGACCAGATTCTCCGGGGTCACGAAATCGTCCACCTCGGTCACCCGGCAGCGCGGGTTGATCTGCACCATGCGCTCCGCCATGGCCTGCACCTTGGCGCGGCCATAGGCGTCGCCCAGCGCGTGGATCTGGCGGTTGGTGTTGGACACCGCGATATGGTCCAGATCGATCAGCGTGACACGGCCGACCGCATTGCGCGCCAGCGCCTCGGCCGCCCAGCTGCCCACCCCACCGATGCCGACCACGCAAACGCTGGCGGCCTCCAGCCGCGCCAGGCCCGCCGCGCCATACAGGCGCGCCACGCCGCCGAAGCGCCGGTGGTAGTCGTCATCCTCCGGGCTCTCGTGGGTAAGGGCCGGCGGCAGTTGCGCCAGCTCCGGTTCCGGCTGGGTGGAGGTTGCGGGGACGGGGTTGCTCATTTCTACGCTCGAAGCTGGCTGAATTGGAGGACACTGCGGGGGAAAAGCGCGCGTTGCCGCACCTTGTCAGCCAAGCGCCGACAGGGGAGCGGGGCGCGCAACTATACAATACCCACAGCAGTGGTTCGACCGCCGCATTGTCTCGCAGAGCGCGCGCGGCTGCCGGCGCCAACCAGGAAACCGATCCCATGCCCCTGCGCCGCAAGACCGTTCTCTGGAGTGTACTGACACCGCTGGTGCTGATCGCGGCGCTTGTCGTGGTCATTCTGACCTTCGACTGGAACCGCCTCAAGCCGTGGCTGAACCAGAAGGTTGCCGAGGCCATCGGCCGGCCCTTTGCCATCAATGGCGACCTCACCCTGACCTGGCGCAGCGCCGAGGGCGAGACCGGCTGGCACACCTGGGTCCCCTGGCCACGCCTGTCTGCCCGGGATATCACCGTCGGCAACCCGGAATGGGCACACGAGGCCAACTTTGCCACCGTGCGCGAATTGATCTTCGTACTACGCCCGCTGCCCCTGCTCTCCCACCAGATCTCGATCCCCAGCATTACCGTCGACAGCCCCGCGGTCTGGCTGGAGCGGCTGGCCGACCAGCGCAACAACTGGACCTTCGTCACGCCCGCCGGCAAGGCGCCATCGCCATGGCGGCTCGACATCGGCGAGATCTCGCTGGCGCGCGGCGACCTGGCGCTGAACGACCAGGCAATGAAGATTGAGCTGCAGGCGCGCCTGGACACCATCGGCGACGCCGCCCTCTACGACAAGACCCGCGACGGCGCCCTGATCGCGCCCCCGGCATCAAACACGGCCAGCGCGGTCGGCCAGCCCGGTGGCGCCGGCGCCGCCGGCAACGCCAGCCAGCGCTATGGCCTGCGCTGGAAGGCCACGGGACGCTACAACCAGGCCACCATCAATGCCACCGGCAAGGCCGGCACCGTGCTCAGCCTGCGCGACACCCAGGACCCCTTCCCGCTGCAGGCCGATATGCGGGTGGGCAACACCCGCGCGGTCGTGGAGGGCACGCTGACCAACCCTGCCCACCTGGGCGCGCTCGACATGCACCTGCAGCTGTCCGGCGACAATATGGCCAAGCTGTACGCGCTGACCGGCATCGTGCTGCCGAGCACCCCGCCCTACGAGACCCGCGGCCGGCTGGTTGCCACCTTGCGCAAAGGTGCTTCCGTGTACCGGTACGACAAGTTTTCCGGACGCGTCGGCGGCAGCGACCTGAACGGCTCGCTCACCTACACGCAGCGCCAGCCACGCGCCCTGCTGTCGGGCGAACTGGAATCGAAGCAACTGCGCTTCGAGGACCTGGCTCCGCTGATCGGTGCGGACGCCAAGCCCGGGCAGGCAGCATCCGACAGCACAGTGCGCCAGCCCGCCGGCAAAGCGCTGCCGGTGGCGCCGTTCCGCACCGAGCGCTGGGACAGCATCGACGCCGACGTGAAGTTCACCGGCAAGCGCATCATCCGCACCGCCGACCTGCCGATCACCGACCTCGTCACCCACCTCAAGCTCGACGATGGCGTGCTGACGTTGGACCCGCTGAACTTTGGCGTGGCCGGCGGCAACCTGACGTCGTCGCTGCAGCTCAACGGCAAGCGCGAGCCGCTCGCCGCCACCATCGACATGAAAGCGCGCCACCTCCAGCTCAAGCAACTGTTCCCGAAGTTCGAGTCGATGCGCGCCAGCGTGGGTGAGGTCAACGGCAGCGCCAAGCTAAGCGCCACCGGCAACTCGGTGGCGGCGTTGTTGGGCTCGTCCAATGGCGAGGCCAAGCTGCTGGTGGAAAACGGCACGGTCAGCAAGTTCCTGCTCGAGGCGATGGGCCTGAACGTGGGCAGCGTGGTGATCTCCAAGCTGTTCGGCGACAAGCCGGTGCAGATCCATTGCGGCGTCAGCGATTTCAGCTTCACCAACGGCGTGGCGCGCTCGCGCGTCTTCGTCATCGACACCCAGGACGCCGTGATCGACACCAGCGGCGCCATCGACCTTGGCAGTGAGCGGCTAGCGCTCACCGTGCGGCCGGATTCCAAGGGGCTGCGCATCTTCTCGCTGCGCTCGCCGCTCTATGTGGGCGGCACGCTGAAGAAGCCCACGGTCAGCCCGGACATCGGCGTGCTGGCCTTGCGCGCCGGCGGCGTGGTGGCACTGGCGCTGGTCGCGCCGGTGGCCACGGCAGTCCTGCCCCTGATCGATCTATCGGCTGCACCCGACAGCCAGTGCGGCAAGCTGCTGGCGGAGATTCGCACGCGCCCGACCGCGCCGCCGCCGGGGCAGGCCTACCGCGACCCGAAGACCGGCAAGACCAGCCAGGCGGCCGGCCCTGCCCCTTCACCGGACACGCAAGCCGCGCCCGCCGCCACGGCACCAGTCAAGCCCACTGCACCGTCGCGCCCCGGCGCACCCGATCGGCCAGCGCCAGGCAATACGCTCTATCAGGGCGGCTAACTGGCGGTGCGTCGCCCGGTTGCAAGCCGGGCGTTGCCTGCTTGCGACACCTTGCGACACCCCTCCCGCCGTCGACGCAATTACGCAACACTTTGGTGCATTGCAACGCAAGGCATCGTTGTGCATCGCCCACATTCGGCCGCATAATTAAACGGCCATTTACAACGAAGTTTCCAATACGTGGCATGAAGCGGATGTCTGGCTCCGATCCATTTCGAGGCTGGCGTCCTTCTCAGGGTGCGGTTTCGGCCGCACTTGTTTTTCCCGATTTCCCCTCCAGCCCCCGCCCCTGCATGACGCCGCTACATGCCACCGTCCCGCCGATCAGCTGCCTGATCGCCCTAACGGTGTGCAACCACGTAGCCTTCAATGCCAGCCGCGTCGTGGTTTCACTGTTTGCCCTCTCGCTCAAAGCCTCGACCGTCACGCTCGGCATCCTGATGTCGCTCTATGCGTTGCTGCCGATGCTGCTGGCGATCCATGCCGGCAAGCGCATCGACGAGATCGGGCCGCGCAAGCCGATGACCGCGGGCTCGTTGATGGTGGTCGCGGGCACGCTGCTGCCAGCGGTGTGGCCGGGCATCGCAGCGCTCTACCTTTCCTGCGCGCTGATTGGCGTCGGCTTCATGCTGGTGCAGGTCGCCATGCAGTTGCTGATCGGGCAGATTTCCACCGATGGCACGCGGCTGCGCAACTACACGCTCCAAGCGCTGGGATTCTCGTTCTCCGGCACGCTGGGCCCGGTGATGATGGGCTATGTGATCGAGCACGCTGGCTACCGCCCGGCTTTTTTTGTGCTGGTGGCGGTAGCGGCCGCAGGGCTGGCCGGCCTGTACTTCATGCGCGGGCGGCTGCCGGCACACGGCGGGCGCGCCGCGCGCGGCGCCATCGTGGACGGCACCCGCAACTCCACATTGGGCTTGCTTGCCCACCCGGAGTTGCGCGCGGTCTTTATCGCCAGCGCGGTCCTGTCGGCGGCCTGGGACCTGCACGCCTTCCTCATTCCCATCCAGGGCACCCGGGTTGGCCTTTCGCCGTCGTCGGTCGGCTGGGTGCTGGGCGCCTTCGCCATTGCCACCTTCGCCATCCGTGTGGCAATGCCGCTGGTGTCGCGCCGGCTCTCGGAGTGGAAGGTGATTCGGGTCGCGCTGCTGGTCGGGGCGGTAGCCTACCTGCTCTATCCCTTCGCGGCCGAGTTCTGGCTGATGTGCTGCCTGGCCTTCCTGCTGGGCCTGGCGCTCGGCAGCGCCCAGCCCAACGTCATGAACATCCTGCACACGGCCTCGCCCACCGGGCGCGCCGGCGAGGCCCTGGGATTGCGCTCGGCCGTGCTCAATACCAGCCAGGTGGTGTGGCCGCTGACCTTTGGCGTAGTCGGCACGGCACTTGGCATGCTGCCGATTTTCCTGTCAATGGCAGGGGCGATGGGCGTGGCCGGCTATTACTCGCGCGGCCAGGCCCGCAAGCTGCCCCAGCCGCCGGCCTGAGGCGCCCACGGCATCGCGCATGAGTTGCTCAGGCGCAAATGCGGTCCGCTGCGCTTTCGCTATACTCAAATCAGACAGGCCGCCGGCGCCGTGCATGCTTGCCCCGCGCGCGGCCTGCTGACTCGATACCTGATCCGACATGACCCAACTCGCCGACCTCCGCCGCACCTACGTACTCGGATCGCTGTCCGAATCCGACGTGGCGTCCGATCCCATCAGCCAGTTCCAGCGCTGGTTCGATGAAGCCATCCACGCCAAGCTCCCGGAACCCAATGCCATGACGCTGGCCACCGTCGACGCCGACGGCCAGCCCTCGGCACGCATTGTGCTGCTCAAGGCCATGGACACCCAGGGCTTTACGTTCTTCACCAACTACGAAAGCCGCAAGGGCCTGGACCTTGCCGCCAACCCGCGCGCGGCGCTGCTGTTCCACTGGGTGCAGCTGGAGCGCCAGGTGCGCGTGGAAGGACGCGTTGAAAAAGTTACCGATAGCGAGAGCGATGCTTACTACGCGACGCGTCCACTCGGCTCGCGCCTCGGGGCATGGGCCTCGGAGCAGAGCCGCGAGGTGGCGGACCGCACGGTGCTGGAGCAGCGCGAAGCGGATTTCCGCGCCAAGTTCGGCGATAACCCGCCGCGGCCGGCGCACTGGGGCGGGTACCGGCTGGTGCCGACCCGCATCGAGTACTGGCAGGGACGCCCGTCGCGCCTGCACGACCGGATCGCCTACCGCCTGGCGCCGGACGGCAGCTGGCAAATCGTGCGCCTGTCGCCCTGAGCGCCATGAGCGCGGTGCCGCCGGCCGCCGAGGCCGCGCACTGCACAAAATTAGGAATTGTCGTAAAGTAAGTCAGGGTCGCTTTCCGGTTTTGTGAGGAAGCGGCCACCAGGAGCAGGCCCCGCCTGCCCTGTGCTGTAGTTCGAGGAGTGTGCCGCAACCATCAGGAGGGAGGCCGCATGTTTTTCAAGCAAGCACTGGACAAGCAACTGGACCACTGGATCGCCGATCTGCGCGACCGGGCCAATCTCCCTGTGAGGCTGCGGCTATGGAACGGCAACGAGTATCCGCTCGGCCGCTTCGATCATCCCGCGGTGACCCTGACCATACGCGAGGCGGGTGCCCTGCCCCTGCTGCTCACGCCCAGCCTCGACAATCTCGGCGAAGCCTATGTCCAGGAAAAGATCGACCTGGACGGCACGCTCAGCGACATCATCGCCGTGGCTTACCGCTTCTCGGCCGCCGCCAGCGCGCAGGCCGGTGGCGCACTGGCACGGGTGGCCCAGCATTTCGCCCACACCAAGGCGGCGGACAAGGCCTCGATCCAGTATCACTACGACGTATCCAACGCGTTCTACCGGCTCTGGCTGGACCCGGGCATGGTGTACTCCTGCGCCTACTTCGAGCATGGCAATGAAGACCTTGCCACCGCACAGCGCAAGAAGATCGACCACATCCTGACCAAGATCCGGCTGCAGCCCGGACAAACCTTGCTCGACATTGGCTGCGGCTGGGGCGCGCTGGTCATCCGCGCGGCGGAAAAGTTCGGCGCGCGCTGCGTGGGCATCACGCTGTCGCAGAACCAGTTCGACCTGGCGACCGAACGCGTCAGGCAGGCGGGCCTGTCCGACCGCATCGAGATCCGTTTGCAGGATTACCGCGACACGGCCGGCACCTTCGACCGCATCACCAGCGTCGGCATGTTCGAGCACGTCGGCAAGGACAACCTGCCCGCCTATTTCGGCCGCATGCGCGAGTTGCTCGCCGATGATGGCTTCGCCATGAACCACGGCATCACATCGCCCGACCCCGACAGCGGCGCCACGCCCATGGACGGCTCCGAGTTCATGGACCGCTACGTGTTCCCGCAGGGCGAGCTGCCGCACATCGGCATGGTGCTCAACACCCTGCAGCGCGGCGGCCTGGAGGCCACCGATGTGGAGTTGATGCGCGGCCACTACCGGCGCACGCTGCAACATTGGGCGGACAACTTCGAAGCGCAGGGTGATACCATCCGCGCCATGGTGGGCGAGAAGAAATACCGCATCTGGCGCGTCTACCTGGCAGGCTGCGGCCATGCCTTCGATACCGACCAGATGTCGATCTACCAGGTGGTTTGCCACAAGGCCGGCCTCTCGTCGCAGAGCTTGCCCTGGTCGCGCCGCTACATCTACGACAAATCGCTTGACTGAGAATCGGCTTGACTGAAGACCTGTTCGGCGGCCTGCTGGAGCCGCCAGGGGTGGCCGCTGCCGGCAATGCCGCACCACTTGCCGGCGCTTCCCCGAGCGTAGCCGCCGCCGCCAAGCCATCGCGCGGCAAAAGTGTACTGGCGCCGCCCCCGGACCCCGCCCTGCTCGCGCTGGCCGAACGCCTGCCGGCCGGGCTGCATCTCGGCACGTCGTCATGGTCCTATGGCGGCTGGAACGGATTGGTCTATCAAGGCGAGTACACGGACAGCCTGCTCTCGCGCAAAGGGCTGGCCGCCTACTCGCAGCATCCCTTGCTGCGTGCCGCCGGCATCGATCGCGGGTTCTACGCGCCGATCCCGCTTGCCGACTACGTTGCCTATGCGGCTCAGGTGCCCGCGCACTTCCGCTTCCTGGTCAAGGCACCTGCCAGCGTTTGCGATCCGTGGCTGCGCACGTCCGAGGGCGCCGGCCGGCTGGCCAACGCCAGCTTCCTCGATGCCGAGATCGCCGCGCGCGATTTCGTCGCGCCGGCCACCGCGGGCCTTGGCGCCAAGTGCGGGCCGCTGCTGTTCCAGCTTTCCCCGCTAGGCGCGATGGCCACCGACAGCGCCGGCTTCCTGTCGCGGCTCGACGCCTTCCTGGGCGCCCTGCCCGCGCTCGACGCCGCCACGACACCGCACGCCTGCTACGCCGTGGAGTTGCGCGATGCCGCCTTGCTCACGCCGCGATTCATCAAGCTACTGCGCGCACGCCGCGTGCGTTTCTGCCTGTCCGCGCGCGAGCGCATGCCGCCGGCCGAACGGCAACTGCCAGCACAAGCACTCATGGACGAGGGCGCACCAGGACCGCTGGTGCTGCGGTGGATGTTGCATGCGGGCTTTGCCTACGAGCAAGCCGAATCCCGCTACGCGCCGTTTGACCGGCTGATCGACGAAGACCCGCATACCCGCGCGGTGATCGCCGAGCAGGTGGTGCGCACGCTGAGCGCGGGCCAGCCCGCCTATGTGATCGTCAGCAACAAGGCGGAAGGCTCGGCGCCGTTGACTTGCGTGCGGCTGGCCGAGGCCATTGCCGAGCGCCTGGAAGCAAGCTGAGCGCAGCCCTGGCGCATCAGCGATTCAGGTGATGCGCGAACTTCTGCCGGAACTTGGCCAGCTTGGGTGAAATCACAAACGAGCAATAGCCCTGGTTCGGGTGGTTCTGGAAGTAATTCTGGTGGCCTTCCTCCGCGCGCCAGTACGGTTGCGTGGGCTCGATCTGCGTCACCAGCGGCGCATCGTAGAGTTTTTGCTCCGCCACCTCCCGCATCACATACTCGGCCATGGCACGCTGCGGCTCCGTGTTGGTGAAGATCACCGAGCGGTACTGCGTGCCGACATCGTTGCCTTGCCGGTTAAGGGTGGTGGGATCGTGGATGGCAAAGAAGATCTCCAGGATCTCGCGGAACTTGATCACCGTGGGATCGAAGGTCACGCGCACCACTTCGGCGTGCCCGGTGTCGCCGCCGCACACCTGCTCGTAAGTCGGATGGTTTACGTGGCCGCCGGTATAGCCCGACTCCACGGCCCGTACGCCCTTGACTTGCTGGTACACCGCTTCCAGGCACCAGAAGCAACCACCGCCCAGCGTGGCAATCTCATGCTCGTTGTCCATCTTGATCTCTCCGGCTCATGACTATAGGTAGCATACTCGTTCGCCACCCCTCGCGCCGCCGGAGACTGCAATGGACGCCGCGCCTAACGGATCGGCAAAGCGACCGGCCGGATCGGCGCGGCGTCGGCTCCACGGAACTTCAATGAGGCGCCGATGAAAGCGAACTGGTAGACGCGCTCGCGCGACAAGGCCTCCAGGTTCACCAGCTCGATGATCGGTGTGCCCTGCTGCGCCAGCAAATAGGTATGGACCGGGATGTAGTTGTCGGGTACCTCCGCCGGAAACGTCTCGAAGCTCAGGTTATCGGCCCCCACAACCATGGCGCCCCCTTCCTCGACCAGGAACCTGGCTGCATCCAGTCCCAGTCCCGGCGGGTTGGCCATATAGGCCTGGGCGTTTTCATAGTGCTGCATGCGCCCGGTGCGGATCAGCACCACATCGCCCTGCTCCAGCGCCACGCCTTGCTTGTCCAGCGCTTCGCGCAGGTCCTTGCGCGTCACGCGGTAGTTGTCGGGCAGCATGTCCAGCCCCTTGGCCGCGGCTACGTCGATCAGCACGCCACGGGCGACGATCGGCGGCAGCTTCTCCGCGCCTGTCACGTTCCAGCCGCGATCGCCCAGGTGCTCGGCAGCGGAATAGCCATTCCAGATTTTGCCGTTCAGGCCGAAGTGGTTGAGCGCATCGATATGCGTGCCCATGTGGGCATACATGGAAACCGCCGAGCCGCTGTAGCTGACATGCCGGTTCATCGCCTCACCCACCTGCATCGAATCAGCCACCAGGTTGCCGTGCGGGGTATGGGTCATCCACATTTGGTAGGGCGGATCGCCGGCGGCCTGCCAGCTTGGCATGCCGATGAAGTAGTCCACCGCCAGGTCGTAGGCCTGCGTGCCGGAAACCCGCGCCATGATGGCGGCGCGCGAGGCCGGGGTAATCAGGTTGAGGCGGCCGATCTCATCCTTGGGCCCCCAGGGGCTGACACCCACCTGGGGCGCCGCGCCGGCGGCGCCGCTCAGTAGCGCGAACAACAGCGGCAGGGAAAAAGCGGCCAGGCGGCGCGTAGCGCTGGCGGCAGGGGTAAGACGAAAGGACATAGGGGACTCCTGACTGGATTGGCGGTTTCCACAGCAACGTGGAAGGCATGCCGCCATCCTATTAGGCACGCGATGGTAGATAATCTGCGAATTCAGACAAACATATTCAACTGACGGGAAAATATATGGATCTGCTCGCGGCGATGCGTACCTTCCGGCGCGTGGTGGAACGCGATAGCTTCAGCCAGGCTGCCGCCGATCTCGGGCAGTCGACCGCCGCGGTCAGCAAGCAGGTGCGCCAGTTGGAGGCGCGTCTGGGCGCGCTGCTGATCCAGCGCACCACGCGCCGCATGCGCCTGTCGGAAACCGGCCGCGCCTACTTTGCCGAATGCTGCCGCCTGCTCGACGAGCTCGATGCGCTGGAGCGGGCCACGGCCGCTGGCACGGATGAGATCAGCGGCCGCCTGCGCGTGAACGCGCCCCTATCATTCGGGCTCAAGGTGCTCTCACCCCTGCTGGTGACGTTCATGGCGCGCTATCCGCAGGTACAGGTCGAGCTGACCCTGGACGACCGCTTGCTGGACGTGGTGTCGGAGGGCTTCGACGTCTCGCTGCGCATCCGCTCGGCATTGACGGACTCGTCCCTCATCGCGCGGCGGCTGGGCGAGGTAGAGCAAACCATCTGCGCCGCCCCCGCCTACCTGGCAGCGCGCGGCACGCCGCGCACCGTCGAGGACCTGCGCAGCCACGACTGCCTGGCCTACCAGCTGGCCGACTATCCCGGCAGCTGGCACCTGGAAGGGCCGCAAGGCACCACCAGCATCGAAGTGCCCGCGCGCTTCTCGGCCAACAACAGCCTGCTGCTCAGCGATATGCTGCTGGCCGGCCTTGGCATCGGCGCACTGCCCTCGTTCATCGCGCTGCCCCTGCTGGCGCGCGGCGAGCTGGTCAGGGTGCTGCCGGAGCATGCGCTGGCCGGCCGGAGCATCTATGCGCTCTATGCCAGCCACCGGCACCTGCAACGGAAGGTGGGCGTGTTCGTGGCGTTCCTGGCCGAGGCTCTGCAAGGCCCTCAGCCGGACGCTAGCGCAACGACGCCGCCACCATCGCCCGCAACTGGGGCTTGAGCACCTTGCCAAGCGCGCTCCTGGGCAGGCTGTCCACCAGCACCACCCGCTGCGGCAGCTTGAACCGCGCAATCGACAGCGCCAGCGTTTCACGCAGCGCCTCTGGCGCCAGCGCGGCGCGATCCGCGCCATCGGCAGGCACCACGACGGCAACCGGCACCTCGCCCCAGCGCGCGTCCGGCAGCCCCACCACCGCGCAATCCAGCACGCCGGGCAGGCCCAGCAGCGCGTTCTCGATCTCGGCCGGATAGATGTTCTCTCCGCCCGAGATGATCATGTCCTTGCTGCGGCCGACTACCTCGATGCAACCATCGGTATGGCGATGCGCAAGGTCACCCGAGCGGAACCAGCCATCGCGGAAATCCGGATGCTCCGGCTGCCGCCAGTAGCCCTGCATCAGGTTGGCGCCCGCGAGCCAGAGCTCGCCCACTTCGCCGTCGGCGACCGCAACGCCTTGCGCATCGGCTAGCCGCACCTGCACCTCCGGCTGGGGCCAGCCGGCATAGCCGGGCCTGGCCTTGGCCTGGTCCAGGCGCAGCACGACCGATACGGGACCGGTCTCGGTAGCGCCGTAGACCTGCCCGAGCGGGACGCCGCGCGCATGGAAGGCATCGATATACGCGCGGGGAATCGGCGAGGAGCCAGCCATCACGCCGCGCAGCGAAGAGAGGTCCGCGCCTGGCCAGCCGGGATGTTCCAGCACCGCGCGCAGCGTGGCTGGCACCATCAGCGACAGCGTGGGCTGCGCCTGCGCGCACGCATCGAGCCAGGCATCCGGCGCGAAACGCTGGTGCAACGTCACCTGCGCCCCGGCCAGCAATGCCGGCAGCGTCTGGATGCACAAGCCGCCCACATGGAACAGCGGCAGCACGGACAAGACATGGTCGTCCCGCGTCATGCCGTGCGCCCACCAGCTTGCGCGCGCGTTGGCCAGCAAGCCGGCCTGCGTGTGCAGCGCGCCCTTGGGATGGCCAGTGGAGCCGGAGGTGTAGACCAGCAGCAGGGGTGCCTCGCCGGGCGGCTGCGATGGCCTCGGCAGGGGTGTGTCCAGCGGCGCCGGCCGGTCGATCAGGCTATCGATCGGCGCCCGCGCGGCAGGCTCCGGCAGGGCGGCTGCCACCGCCGCCGCAGCCTGCGCGTGCGGCGCATCGTGGAACAGCACACGAATGCCCGCATGCGCGGCGATGGCGCTCAGCTCCGGCACGGCCAGCCGGAAGTTCAGCGGCACGAAGATGGCTCCGAGCCTTGCGCATGCGAACAGGATGGCGAGCTGCAGATCGTGGTTCAGGCACAGCGTGCCCACGCGATCGCCCGGCTGCACGCCCCAGGTGCCGGCCAGGTGCGCGCAGACGCGTTCCACGCGGCGCCACAGCTTGCCATAGCCGATGGTGTAGCCGAGGCTATGCAGCGCCGGGCGCAGGGGCGCGGCACTGACATGCGCATGCAGCGTGCGCAGCAGCGCGCCCGGCTCCGGCGTGCCAGCGAACAGCCGGTTGGCGCGCTCGCTCATTCGTCGCGCTCGCCCGACTCGTACAGGGTCTCGCGCCCCATGCGGTCCAGGATCAGCTCGGCGGTCCAGGGCAGCATCAGCGCGCCGCAGCGCGAATCGCGATAGAGCCGCTCCAGCGGCAGGTCCTTGAGCATGGACTGGCCGCCGCAGGTGCGGATCGCCAGCCGGGCGATGTCGTTGGCGCCTTCCATCACGCTGTAGTGCGCAGCGTACAGCCGCATGCGCGCATCCTTCCCCGGGCTGGCGCAGGCTTCATGAATCACGCGCCAGAAGATCGAGCGCATGTTCTCCAGCTGGATGCGCATCTGCGCCACGGCGATCTGCTTGGTGGGATACATGCGGCGCTTCACCGGCGGCTGGCCCGGCACTTCGCCGCGCAGGTACTGCACGGTGAAGTCATATGCGGCCTGTGCCACGCCGAGATAGGTCGGCGAGAGCGTGAAGAACATGGCTGGCCAGGTCTGCGCCGCTTTGTAATAGACGCCGCGCGGCATCAGCTGCTCCTGGTCGGCGACGAACACATCCTTGAGCAGCAGCGTGCGCGACACCGTGCCGCGCATGCCCATCGGGTCCCACTCGCCGGTCACGGTGAGGCCTTCGGCCTTGCCCGGCACCGCGATGTAGAGCGTGTCGCGCATATCGGGCGAATGGTCCGCGCACTCCTCCGTGCAGAGGATGCCGTAGTAGTCCGCGGCGCCCGACAGCGATGCGAAGATCTTGCGGCCATTGAGCACCCAGCCGCCTTCGACCTTGCGTGCGCTGGTGCCGAAAGGTGCGCGCCCGGCTGCGGCGGCCGAGCCCTCCGAGAAGGGCTGAGCGTAGATCGCGCCGTCCTTCACCACGCGCGCAAAGTGCAGCTCGCGCCGGGCCTCGTGCTCGGCGCGCTGCTCGGGCGTCATGGCGATGCCGTCGGCCAGCATGCCGGTCCACATGGTGGAGCAGATGTGCATGTTGTAGGTCAGCGCGGTGGCGCCGCAGAAGCGGCCGATCTCCGCGCCCACCATGCAATACGTGGCGAAGTCCGCGCCCTCTCCGCCAAACTCGCGCGGCACGCACAAGGCCAGTAGGCCGGCCTCGCGCAGATCATCATAGTTGGCAAAGGGGAAGCTGGCCTCGCGGTCCCACTGCGCCGCGCGCGGGCCGAAGCGCTCGCGGCCGAGCCGGTTGGCGAGCGTCAGCAGGCGCTCCTGCGCCTCGGTGAAATCGGCGCTGCCGACGGCGGGAATGAAGTCCAGTGGCATGATCGTGTCTCCCGGGCATCGGCCACGCGCGTGGCGATGCCTCGATGTTCTTGTGGATTCAGTGCAGCGGGAAATGCCGCCCCAGGAAGCCGAGCACGGCGGCGTTGAAATCCGCCGGGCGCTCCATGCAAGCCAGGTGGCCCACCGCGGGCAGGCACAGGTACTCGGCGCCAGCGATCTTCTGCGCCATGCGCTCCATCACGGGGGGCGCGGCATTGGCGTCGTGCTCGCCGGCCAGCACCAGCACCGGCACGGTGATGCGCGCCAGCACTTCGCGCCGGTCAAAGCACACCAGCGCCTGCAGGGCGGCGCGATAGGTGTCGGGCGGCACGGCCGCCATCACGCTGGCGGCGAACGCCACCGCGCGAGGCTCGGCCTGCGGCGCGACCATGGCGCGCACCAGCCCGTTGGCCATCTCCGCCATGGTCTTGCCGGCATCGAGCGGCGCCGTGCGCGCAGCCACGAAGTCGCGTTGCCACTGGCCATCGGCCTTGCCGAATGCGGGCGACGTCCCTGACAGCACCATTGCGTCGATCAGCCCTGGCATGGCTGCGTAAGCTTCCTGCGCGACCATGCCGCCCATGCTGTGGCCTAGCAGCACCACGCGCCGGCCCGCATCGCGCTCAGCCTGCAGCACCGGCTGCAAGGCATGCGCCAGCCCGGCGAAATCACAGGGATCGATCATGGCGCTGTCGCCGTAGCCAGGCATGTCCCAGGCCACCGCGCGATAGCCCGCTTGCACCAGCGCAGCGATCTGCGCCGGCCACGCGGCCTTGCCGCCGCCGATGCCATGCAGCATCACGACGGCCACGGGGCCGGTGCCCTGCGCGATGGTGGAGATGCCATTGGCGTGGGTCTGGGGCTGGGGCTGGGGGTAGGGCTGGGGGTGGGTCACGCCAGGATTCACGTTCTCGTTCATGCGCTTGCCTTATTGTTTGAATGGGCCGCTTCGGGCGTGGCCGGGCCGGCGAGCCGGCCCTCGTCCACCTCGCCCACGCCATCGAGCGTGATCGTGCAGTTGCGCAGCGGCAGGTCGAAGTGGCCCAGCGTGTGGCGGCCGGCGACCTCGTTGGCGCCGGTGGAGTAGAGAAAGTTGCCGGCAAAGGCGCGCAGCTCCGTGCCGTTGCAGTCGCGTTTGTCATAGAACGTCATCGCATCCCAGCGGGCCTGCGGGTTCAAACCCCAGCCCACGTGCGAAACCGCGTAGGCATCGCGCGTGCCTTCGCGGTCGGCCCACGCCGCGTAGTAGCCGCGCATCATGTCGGCGTCCATGCCCTGCCCTTCGATGCCGACCATGTAGTCATCCTCGATATGGCAGACGATGGTGTCGCGCAGGTAGGTCTTGAAGGTCAGGTTGACGTCGCCCGGTGCGAGCACCAGCGTGCCGTTGACCTGCCCGCCGGCGGGAAAGGCCAGGCACAGGCCGCCCGGCCAGTGCGCGACCTGGCCCGGCTTGTTGCAGTAGCCCCAGACGCCGCCGACGCGCGCGCTTGCGAGCCCGACGCGCAGCTCGGTGCCGGCGGCCGAATGCACGCGCATCTCGCCTGCGCCACGCAACCGTTTCATGGCCGCGCGCACGCTGCTCTCCAGCGCGGGATCGGGCAGGCAGCGCTCCAGGATCTCGGGATGTTCGTTGCTGACCATCAGCAGGCGCGGCACGATGCCGTCGGCGCCTTTGAGGATCAGCGGGAGTTCGGGCGCATGCAGCAGGCCCTCCACGGTGCAATCGATCACCAGGTGGCAGCGCTGCAAGGCGGCCACCACCGGGGCGAGTTGCTGCAAGGCATCGCTGGCGCCGGTGGAACGCACTGGCGCGGGGGCGGCAAGCGCCGGGGACGGCACCCGGATGCGCACGGGCGTGGCGCCCAGCGATTGCACCGCCAGTTCCGCCAACTCCACATTGACACGTCGGGATTGGGACTCCGTTACAATCCCAACCACTTCCTGGGCGGACAGGGCGCACAGTTCAAGGGTGCGCCGAAAAGCCGCCAGCCAGCGGTGCTCGATTTGCTCGATGAGCATAGGTCTCCTCCTGGTGCGATCTGCTGCGATCCTGGCAGGGTCCCGGGGGAATGGCCTTGGTGCGCCAGCCCACCGATGCCTCCCGCCGGACGCATTAGCTTTGTGCTTGTGATTCTTGTCGCTGGCGCAAATAATATATGAAATTTCATGGATCCCAGTGGAGCCCGCGCTATGGGCATGCCTGAGGCCACGCCAAGCATCATCGGCAAAGCCGCTTCTCCCGATTTCGATACGCTGCACTTCCGGCGCACGCTGTCCCAGTTCGCCACCGGCGTGACGGTAATCACCACCCGCGCGGGCCCTGGCTCGCCGCCGGGCGCGCCTTTCGTGGGCATTACCGCCAGCTCGTTCAACTCGGTCTCGCTCGATCCGCCGCTGGTGCTATGGAGCATGGCCACACGCGCCAACAGCCTGCCGATGTTCCGCGACGGCTCGCACTACATCATCAATGTGCTGTCGGCCTCGCAACTGGACCTGTGCCAGCGCTTCGCCACGCTCAAGGGCGACCGCTTCGCGGGTGTCGACTACCGCCTGTCCGAGAACGGCCTGCCGATCCTGGCCAACGCGCTGGCCTGGTTCGAATGCCACAACCGCAGCCGCTACGACGAGGGCGACCACGTCATCTTCGTGGGCGAGGTGGAGCGCTGCGGCGTGCACGACAACGCGGGCAACCCGCTGGTGTTCCACGACGGCCGCTTTGCCACCACCGATCCGCTGACGGACTGAAGTCCGGGCGCAGCAGTCATGAAGGATTCGCCCAAGCCGGCCCCGGCGGCCCCAGACGCTTTTGTAGATGGCTACCTGCCCTATCTGCTGGCGCGGGCCAGCCACCTTGTGTCGGGCGAGTTCCATCGGCAGGTCGAGGCAGCCGGGTTCTCCGTGCCCGAATGGCGCGTGCTGGCCACGCTGGCCGACCGGCCAGACTGCACCATCGGCGCGCTGGCCGATATCACGCTCACCAAGCAGCCCACCCTGACCAAGCTGATCGACCGCATGGCCGCCGACGGCCTCGTCACGCGGCGCAACGGTGCCCTGGACCGCCGCCATGCGCTGGTATCGATCACCGCGCGCGGCCGCAGCCGCGCCCGCGCCCTGCTCGACCAGGCCGCCACGCACGAGCAACAAGTGCTGGATGACTTTGGCGTCGCGCAGGGCAACCAGCTCAAGGACACCTTGCGCCGCCTGATCGCACTGCACGCGCCGCGCTGAGTGCCGGCAGCCCTCAGGGCCGCGGCTCGCCCTTGACGACCGCCAGCGGCGAGCCATCCGTCTTGATCCTTTGCAGCACGATGTTCGAGCGGATATCCATCACGCCCGGCGTGCGGTAGAGCCGGTTCACGATGAAATCCGAGTAGTGCTTGAGGTTGCGCGCCTGCACGGTCAGGATGTAATTGCTGTCGCCGGTGATGATGTAGGCCGACACCACTTCAGGCCAGGATTGCACCGCCGCGTTGAAGGTATCGTGCCAGCCCTCGGTTTCGGGGCGCATCGATACCTGCACGATCGCCTCCAGTTCCAGGCCGAGCCGCTCGGCGTCGAACCACGCCCGGTAGCCGCCGATCACACCGTCCTCCTCCAGCAAACGCACCCGCCGCAGGCAGGCCGAAGGCGACAGCGCCACGCGGTCGGCCAGGTCCTGGTTGCTGATGCGCCCGTTCTCCTGGAGGCAGGTCAGGATGCGCAAATCGATGGGATCCAGGTTCATTTCGCAGATTCTTCCATGATTCTCTTCATAAATGAAATTCTATGCGAAAACCACTGGAATCCACTGGCCATTTCGCAAGCCTCTTGTCCGTAATATTGACTATCATGCCGTCATCCGCTCCATGAAGAGCCTTGGAACGCCGCTCCCAGGCGTCAGCCCCCGATGACGAACCGCCCCACCCCCGATACCAACGATAGGCCGCGCCAGCTCTGGGACATCAGTCCCGCGCTCTCGCCCGACACGCCGGTCTGGCCGGGCGACACGCCGTTCCAGCTCGAGCGCAACTGGCAGATCGACGCCCACTGCCCCGTCAATGTCGGGCGCATCACCATGTCGCCCCACACCGGCGCCCATGCCGATGCGCCGCTGCACTACGCCGCCGACGGCGCGCCCATCGGCGCGGTGGACCTGGCGCCCTACCTCGGCCCGTGCCGGGTGATCCATTGCATCGGTGCGGCCCCGCTGGTCGAGCCCCGCCACATCGAACATGCGCTGGCAGGCGTACCGCCGCGTGTGCTGCTGCGCACTTACCAGCAAGCGCCGCTGGCGACGTGGGACCCGGACTTCTGCGCGGT
This sequence comes from Cupriavidus sp. 05L411, assembly GCF_056398045.1. Taxonomy (NCBI): domain Bacteria; kingdom Pseudomonadati; phylum Pseudomonadota; class Betaproteobacteria; order Burkholderiales; family Burkholderiaceae; genus Cupriavidus; species Cupriavidus sp. 05L411. The sequence goes on from NZ_JBFTOQ010000002.1 coordinate 209,057, forward strand.
CGCGCCGGAAACCATCGCGTTGCTCGCAGCGCACGGCGTGACGCTGGTCGGCATCGACACGCCCTCGCTGGACCCGCAGGAATCCAAGACCATGGCCGCGCACAACATGGTGCGCCAGCATCGCCTGGCCATCCTCGAAGGCCTGGTGCTCGACGCCGTGGCCGAGGCCGACTATGAACTGATCGCCCTGCCCCTGCGCTTTGCCGGACTCGATGCAAGCCCGGTGCGTGCCGTGCTGCGCAGCCTGGCCTGAACGATCGCACTGAACGACCCGAACCCAACCTCCCCCCAGGAAACCTCTCACACATGACCGCACTGACTCGCGAGCAATGCCTCGCCCTCGACCAAGAAGATCCGCTGCGCCACCTGCGCGACCAGTTCGCGCTCCCGCAAGGCGTGATCTACCTCGATGGCAACTCGCTGGGCGCGCGCCCGCGCAGCGCCGCGGCACGCGCCGCCGAAGTGGTGAGCGAGGAATGGGGCACGGGCCTGATCCGCAGCTGGAACACGGCCGGGTGGTTCGAACTGCCCCAGCGCCTGGGTAATATGCTGGCACCGCTGGTCGGCGCCGGCGAGGACGAAGTCGTGGTGACCGACACCACCTCCTCCAACCTGTTCAAAGTGCTGGCGGCCGCGCTGCGCGTGCAGCAGACCCGCGACCCGAAGCGCAAGGTGATCGTATCGGAAGCCAGCAACTTCCCCACCGACCTCTACATCGCACAGGGGCTGGCCGATCTGCTGCAGCAAGGCTATTCGCTGCGCCTGGTGAATGCGCCCGAGGAGATCGATGCGGCGGTGGACGCCGACACCGCCGTGCTGATGCTGACCCATGTCAACTACAAGACCGGCGAAATGCTCGACATGGCCAGCGTGACCGAGATGGCGCATGCCCGCGGCGCGCTCACGGTGTGGGACCTGGCCCACTCGGCCGGCGCCGTGCCCGTGGCGCTCAAGGCATCGGGTGCGGACTACGCGGTCGGCTGCACTTACAAGTACCTCAACGGCGGCCCCGGCTCGCCCGCCTTCCTGTGGGTCGCGCCCTCGCTGCGCGATGCCTTCTGGCAACCGCTGTCCGGCTGGTGGGGCCACGCCGCGCCGTTCGCGATGGAACCCGGCTACCGCCCGCGCGAAGGCGTCGCGCGCTTCCTGTGCGGCACCCAGCCCATTGCCTCGCTGGCCATGGTCGAATGCGGGCTCGATATCTACGCCCAGACCGACATGGCAGCGCTACGCGCCAAGTCGCTGATGCTGACCGACCTCTTTATCGCGCTGGTGGAAACACGCTGCGCCGCGCACCCGCTCGAACTGGTGACCCCGCGCGCCCATGCACGCCGCGGCAGCCATGTGAGCTTTGCCCATCCGGACGGCTTTGCCGTGGTGCAGGCCCTGATCGAGCGCGGCGTGATCGGCGACTACCGCGAGCCACGCATCGCGCGCTTTGGCTTCACGCCGCTGTACACCAGCTTCACCGAAGTCTGGGATGCAGTGGAAATCCTGCGCGACGTGCTCGACAGCGGCACCTACAAGGCCGAGCGTCACCAGACGCGCGGCCTGGTGACCTGAGCAGGAGCACGCCATGAGCAACCACAAGGGATGCCCGATGTCGGGCGCAGGCGCCACCGAGACCAGCGATGCCAGCTGGCACGACGCCCAGATGGATTTCGCCAAGGACATGAGCTACGGCGATTACCTGGCGCTGGACCAGATTCTCAACGCCCAGCATCCGCTCTCGCCCGAGCACAACGAGATGCTGTTCATCGTGCAGCACCAGACCAGCGAGCTGTGGATGAAGCTGGCACTGCACGAGCTGCGCGCCGCGCGCGAATGCGTGCGCCAGGACCAGTTGCCGCCTGCCTTCAAGATGCTCACGCGAGTCTCGCGCATCATGGAGCAACTGGTGCAGGCGTGGAGCGTGCTGGCGACGATGACGCCGCCGGAGTACTCGGCGATGCGCCCTTACCTCGGGATGTCGTCTGGCTTCCAATCGTTCCAGTACCGCGAGATCGAGTTCATCCTCGGCAACAAGAACGCGGCCATGCTGCGCCCGCATGCGCACCAGCCGCAACACCTGGCGCTGGTGGAAGAAGCCCTGCGCACGCCGTCGCTGTATGACGAAGCGATCCGCCTGATGGCGCGGCGCGGCTTTGCCATCGATGCGGCCTGCATCGAGCGGGACTGGACCAAGCCGGCCGGCGAGAACGCCTCGGTGGAAGCGGCATGGCTGGAGGTCTATCGCAAACCCGAGGCGCACTGGGAACTGTATGAACTAGGCGAGAAGTTCGTCGACCTGGAAGATGCTTTCCGGCAGTGGCGCTTCCGCCATGTCACCACCGTGGAACGCGTGATCGGCTTCAAGCGCGGCACCGGCGGTACCGAAGGCGTCAGCTACCTGCGCAAGATGCTCGACGTGGTGCTGTTCCCGGAGTTGTGGAAGCTGCGCACGGACCTGTAAGCGGGCAGTATTGGCAACGCGACGCCGGCCAAGGCCGGTGTCGCCTCGCTTCAAAGCGCCGGGTCCGACAGCCGCGCCGCCAACGCGCGCAAGGCAGGCGCCAGCTTGTCGTGAAACACCGCTTCCTCGACCGAGCCATAGGACGCACTGCAACTCAGCATGTGCAGCTCCTTCTCCCCCACCGGACGGAATGCCACCGCGCATGCATGGATGGCCGGGTGCCAGTCGCGGAACGACGCCGCATAGCCCAGGGTCGACGCCTGCTCCACCGTGGCACGCATGGCCGCCTCCTGGGTTTTCCACTGTTCGGGATAGGCCAGGGCAAACTCCGACAGCACCCGTTCGCGCTTGGCTGCCGGCAAGGCCGCCAGGTAAGCGCGGCCCATGGAGCTCGATACCAGCGAGAGCCGCGACCCCACGCCCAGCCCCAGCATCACGCCCGCATCGTTGCGAATCGATTCAAGATAGATCACCTCCATGCGCTCGCGCTTGCCCAGCGAGACCGACACCCCGTAAGCCTGCGCGAACGCCAGCATGTGCGGGCGCGCCAGCGTCACGACATTGGACGCGGACAGGTAGGAATAGCCTAGTGCCAGCACGCCGGCATCGAGGGCGTACTTGCCCAGGCTATCGTCGTAGCGCAGGTAGCCCAGTTGCACCAGTGTGCCGGCCAGCCGGCTCACTGTGGCTTTGGGAAAGCCCGTGCGGCGCACGAAATCCTGGTTGCCCAACATCGACTCGCCAGTGCGAAAGCAACGCAGCAGCTCAAGGCCGCGCGCCAGCGCGGCAACAAAATTGGGATCGCTCTCGCGCGGTGTGGCGCTGGCGGCATCCGCCACAGGCGTGGCTTGCGATTCAGTGGCCAAAAGTGATCTCCGCGGATTGGATGGAGGCAGCGCGGCCTATTGCATGGATCGCGCATTGCGATATACTACATCACCGGAACAAAGTTCCGCAATGCGGAACCACGAAAGCACCACGGCGGACCGCGGAATGCGCCGATACTTCCTGAATTCAGGGTTGGCTCGCGAGGCCGCCCATCCCGATCTGCACTAGACCTGCACTACCGAAGGAGACCTACATGGCTGCCAACGCCGAATTCCACTGGGCTGACCCGCTGTTGCTGGACGACCAGCTGAGCGCCGACGAGCGCATGGTGCGCGACGCCGCCCTGGCCTATTGCCAGGACAAGCTCGCCCCGCGCGTGCTGCAATCGTTCCGCAATGAGAAGACCGACATCGAGATCTTCCGCGAGATGGGCGAGCTGGGCCTGCTCGGCCCCACCATTCCCGAGGAATACGGCGGCCCSGGCCTGAACTACGTGGCCTACGGCCTGATCGCGCGYGAAGTGGARCGKGTGGATTCGGGCTATCGCTCGATGATGAGCGTGCAGTCGTCGCTGGTGATGGTGCCSATCCAYGAATTCGGCAGCGAAGCGCARAAGCAGAAATACCTGCCTAAGCTGGCGACCGGCGAGTGGATCGGCTGCTTCGGCCTGACCGAGCCGAACCACGGCTCCGACCCGGGCTCCATGATCACACGCGCCAAGAAGGTGGCAGGCGGCTATGAGCTGTCCGGCGCCAAGATGTGGATCACCAACTCGCCCATCGCCGACGTATTCGTGGTGTGGGGCAAGCTGGTCGGCGACGACGGCAAGGAAGCGATCCGCGGCTTTATCCTCGAAAAGGGCTGGAAGGGCCTGTCGGCACCTGCCATCCACGGCAAGGTTGGCCTGCGCACCTCGATCACTGGCGAAATCGTCATGGACCAGGTGTTCGTGCCGGAAGAGAACCTGATGCCGGGCGTGTCCGGCCTGAAGGGACCCTTCACCTGCCTGAACTCGGCCCGCTACGGCATCGCCTGGGGCGCCCTGGGCGCCGCCGAGTTCTGCTGGCACACCGCGCGCCAGTACACGCTGGACCGCAAGCAGTTCGGCCGCCCGCTGGCCGCCAACCAGCTGGTGCAGAAGAAGCTGGCCGACATGCAGACCGAGATCACGCTGGGCCTGCAAGGCTGCCTGCGCCTGGGCCGCATGAAGGACGAAGGCACCGCCGCGGTGGAAATCACCTCGATCATGAAGCGCAATTCCTGCGGCAAGTCGCTGGACATCGCCCGCGTGGCGCGCGACATGCTCGGCGGCAACGGCATCTCGGACGAGTTCGGCGTGATCCGTCACGTGGTCAACCTCGAAGTGGTCAACACTTACGAAGGCACCCATGACATCCACGCGCTGATCCTGGGCCGCGCCCAGACCGGCATCCAGGCGTTCTTCTAAAGCACGCCGCCCGGGCCCGCCCACTCTCTCGCAAGACATAAAAAGGCCCGGCTGCGAAGCCGGGCCAAGCACACTACCAAGGAGAGACGACGGGCGAGCCCATCGTTGTACAACACCGGTCCGCCGGCCCGGCGCTACGCGCCCTGGCCGGCTGCTTGCTTACTTGTTGGGTTGCGGCGTCAGCCGCAGGTAAGGCCGCACGGCCTTGTATCCCTTCGGAAATTTCTGCTTTATCACGTCCTCGTCCTTCAGCGAGGGCACGATCACCACATCCTCGCCGTCCTGCCAGTTGCCCGGCGTGGCAATGCTATGGTTGTCGGTGAGCTGCAGCGAATCGATCACCCGCAGGATCTCATTGAAGTTGCGCCCGGTGCTGGCCGGGTAGGTGATGGTCAGCCGCACCTTCTTTTCCGGGTCGATCACAAACAGCGAGCGCACCGTGAAGGTCGCGTTCGCATTGGGGTGAATCATGTCGTACAGCTCGGAAACCTTGCGGTCGCCATCGGCGATGATGGGGAAATTGACCGTGGTACCCTGGGTCTCGTTGATATCCTTGATCCACTCGCGATGGGACTCGACAGGATCGACCGACAGTGCGATGACTTTGACATTGCGCTTGGCAAAATCACCCTTCAGCTTCGCCGTCAAGCCGAGTTCGGTCGTGCAGACCGGTGTGAAATCGGCCGGGTGCGAGAAAAGCACGCCCCAGCTGTCGCCCAGCCATTCATGAAAGTGAATCGGGCCTTCACTGGAATCCTGTGCGAAATCCGGTGCGATGTCACCGAGACGTAGAGCCATGCGGGTCTCCTCAAGAGGCAAAATAGGGTGGAACCACTCTAGTGCGATTGCGATCCAACCCAAACGAATATAAAGTCACTACAAAATCACCTTTTTGTATTAAGACCTTTGTTAAGACCTTTGTCCTGCGTCACAGTCCTACACGCTGTGTCGGACTCGTGGTGTTGAAACCACGGCGGTTCCCCGCATATGCTAGTAAAGAGGGCTAGAAGCTGCCCGACAACGTGCGGGGAAGGCAAAATGTCACAATCCGAAACCACCGCCCGCAAACAGGAGAAACTGATGAGCGATGTCAAGACCGTTTTGTCCGATGCCGAAGAACTGCTTAAGCAAGCGGCCTCGACCACAGGCGAGAAAGCTGCCGAACTGCGTGAGCGCGGCATGGGCCTGCTGAAACAAGCCAAAGAAAAGGCCCAAGACCTCCAGGACGCCGTGGTCACCAAGAGCAAGGCGGCTGCACGTGCCACCGACGACTACGTCCATGACCATCCGTGGCGCGCTGTCGGTGTTGCCGCCGGCGTCGGCCTGCTGATCGGCCTATTGCTGAACCGCAAGTAATTCGCCAGGCCGCAGGCCTCGCGCATGAACCCGAACGCCTTGCACCTGTGCCGCCGCATGTCGCGGCGCAGTGCCGGGCAACGCCCCGCCAGCGGTCCCGCACCGCTGGCGGGGCTCCCCGTCTGCAGCAGGTGCAGCGCTTCGCCGCTGCACGCCTTCGCCGGAATTGAATGAGCGACCCCACCTCTTCCCCCAAGTTTATGGATGCCCTGCGCAGCCTGGCAGGATCACTGGTGGCAATGGTGCAGACTCGCCTTGAACTTGCCAGTGTCGAACTCGCGGAAGAACGCTCCCGGCTGATGAAGATGGCCTTGCTGGCCTGTTTCGGCCTGGTGTTCTTTGGCCTAGCCATGGTGACACTGACCGTATTGATCGCCATCGTGTTCTGGGACACCTACCGCTGGCAGGCCCTGGGCGTGCTGGTTGCGTTATACCTGGCCGCCTGCGCAATCTGCCTCGCGGTTGCCCGCCATCTGGTGCGCAATGCCCCGCCCCTGTTCGAAGCGACGCTGGCCGAGATCGATAAAGACCGGGAGATCCTGCGCCGATGAGCACACCACACACCCCAGGCGAGCCGGCCGACAACGCGGCCGGCACCGCAACCACTTCCAAAGCGCCTCGCTCGCACCCACGCCCCGTACGTTTCGCGCGGGAGGTGCGCCTGCCCCTTGCCATTCGCAAGGAGCTGCTGATCACGCGCGCCGCGCTTGAGCGCTACGACTGCGCCCAGGCACTCCATCACGTCCGTGGCAGCGCGACCCGCCTCGGCCGCTTCAGCACCTGGCTGCCGCGCATGACCCGGCCCGCCTCCTGGCTCAAGCTGCTTGGACTCGCCAAGGATTACCCGATGCTCAGCTCAGCCGTGTCCCTGGCGCTGCCGCTGCTGCGCAAGACCCCGGTGCTGCGCTGGGGCTGGAAGCTGTCCAAGTTCGGCGCGCTGGCCGCAGCCGGCTACTGGGCCTACGAGACTTTTCAGAAAAGCTCCGCCCTGGATGCCAGCAAGACCCCGTCCGACACCGTCGACACAGGGTTCCGCGACCCGCTGGTGCGTTAGCACCGCGATACGCCATGCAAGGCCGCCACCTGTGCCGGCCTTGCCTACCGCGGGCCTGTCATACGGCAATGAAGGCAATCAGCGCCACGCGCCGCGGCAAGCCGCCGAATGCCACCATCGCGGCGCGCGCTCCAACGCTTTTTCGACGCAAGGTGACAGCGCAATGACCCAACGAGCGGAAATGCAGCAAAAGGCGTTCTACCTGCTGCTTGCAGTCGTGTCGATAGCTTTCTGCTTCGTCCTGCGGCCTTTCTTCGGCGCCGTGTTCTGGGGCGCCATTCTGGCCATCATCTTCACGCCACCCAACAACTGGCTGACCCGGCGCATGGGCGGCCGACGCAACCTGGCATCGCTGACCACGCTGACGCTATGCCTGCTGATCGTCGTGCTGCCGCTGATCTTTGTCACCGGCGCCCTGATCCAGGAAGGCAGCACCGTCTACCAGCAGATCAAGTCCGGCCAGCTCAATTTCGGCGCCTACTTCCAGCAAGCCTTGCACGCCCTGCCACCGTCGGTGACCAGGGTGCTGGACCGCTTCGGCCTGACCGATATCAGCGACCTGCAGCAAAAGCTCACCACGGGGGCCGCCCAGGCCAGCCAGATCATCGCCGCGCAGGCGCTCAGCATCGGGCAGAACACATTCCAGTTCGTGGTCAGCTTTGGCGTGATGCTGTACCTGCTGTTCTTCCTGCTGCGCGATGGCCCGCAGCTTTCCAAGATCATCATGCGGGCGATCCCGCTGAGCGAGCCGCACAAGCAGCACCTGCTGCGCAAGTTCACCACCGTGGCCCGCGCCACCGTCAAAGGCAACATCGCCGTGGCCGCGGTGCAAGGCGCGCTGGGCGGCCTGGCCTTCTGGTTCCTCGGCATCCAGGGCTCGCTGCTGTGGGGCGTGCTGATGGGCTTCCTGTCGCTGCTGCCTGCGGTGGGCGCCGCACTGATCTGGGGACCGGTGGGAATCTACTTCCTGCTGACCGGCGACGTGGGCAAGGGCTCCATCCTGATCGGCTTCTGCGCGGTGGTGATCGGCGCGGTGGACAACGTGCTGCGCCCTATCCTGGTTGGAAAGGACACCCGCATGCCCGACTGGGTGGTGCTGATCTCCACGCTGGGCGGCATGGCGCTGTTCGGGCTGAGCGGCTTCGTGATCGGCCCGCTGATCGCCGCGCTGTTTATCGCCAGCTGGGACCTGTCCACGTCCACACGGGAAGAAATCGAGCGCCGGGACGCCGCGCACGACAAGGACCCGACGCCGCCCGCACCGTCCACAGGCGCAACCGGGCAAGCCTGCGCCCAGGCACCGGGCTCCGAGGCGGCACGCACGGACTGAGCCCTGGTGCCGCTTGCCGGCCCCAAACACACCAAGGAGTGAGCATTGCGTCAAGACAAACCGTCATCCGGTGCGCAGGCGCTGGCAAAGGTGAAGCACTACGGCGTGCGTGAACTGTTCCGCAAACCGGACCGTTCCCAGTTCTCGATCTCGCCGGATGGCCGCCACCTGTCCTTCCTCGCCCGGCACCAGGGCCGCCAGAACGTCTTCGTGCAGGCCATCGACACCGAAGGCAACGTGTTGGGCGAAGCCCGGCCGCTGACCCACGAGAGCGAGCGCGACCTGCCCTTCCACACCTGGAAAGGCAACGCGCACATCTTGTACGCAAAGGACTTTGGCGGCGACGAGAACTTCCACGTGCTGTCGGTGCCGATCGGCGGCGGCGAACCTGTCGACCTGACCCCGTACCCGGGCGTGCGCGCGGAGATCATCGACGATCTCGAGGACGATGACCGCCATATCCTGCTGTCGCACAACAAGCGCGACCCGGAGGTATTCGACGTGCTGCGCGTCGATGTCGTCACTGGCGAGTCCGTGCAGATCGCGGAAAACCCGGGCAACGTGATGAGCTGGGGCACCGACCACGCAGGCCGCCTGCGGGTAGCGACCGCCAGCGATGGCGTCAACACCACCCTGCTCTACCGCGATGCCGAGGACGAGCCTTTCCGCCCGATCCTGACCACCGACTTTCGCGAGACGGTCTCGCCGCTGTTCTTTACCTTCGACGACAAGCAGTTGTATGTGCAGTCGAATCGCGGCCGCGACAAGACGGCGATATTCGAATTCGATCCGCAGACCGCCAAGGAAGGCCGCCTGGTCTTCGAGCACGACGAGGTAGATGTCGGCGGCCTGTCCTACTCGCGGCATCGTCGCGTGCTGACCGCCGCCTGGTACACCGACTGGAAGACACACCGCCATTTCTTCGACGCCCACGCCGAGCAGATCCATGCCGACCTGGAGCGGCAACTGCCGGGCTACGAGCACCACGTCACCAGCATCACGCGCGACGAAACCCGCATGATCGTCTCCGCGTCGAGCGACAAGACCACCGGCACGCGTTTCCTGTACGACAGCGGCACGCAAAAGCTGGTCACGCTAGGCAAGGTGCAGCCCTGGCTGGATGAAGCCGACATGGCCGGCATGCAGCCGATCCGCTTCACCTCGCGCGACGGCCTGCAGATCCACGGCTACCTGACGCTGCCGGTGGCCAGCGCGGGAGAGCCTGCGCCGCGGGGCCTGCCGCTGGTGGTCAACCCGCACGGCGGCCCGTGGACGCGCGACGTATGGGGCTTCAACCCCGAGGTGCAGCTGCTGGCCAATCGCGGCTATGCCGTGCTGCAGATCAACTTCCGCGGCTCCACCGGCTACGGTCGCGCATTCTGGGAGGCGAGCTTCAAGCAGTGGGGCAAGACGATGCAGCACGATATCGACGACGGCGTCGACTGGCTCGTCGCGCAAGGCATCGTGGACCCCAAGCGCATCGCGATCTACGGCGCCAGCTATGGCGGCTATGCAACGCTGGCGGGCGTCGCCTTCACGCCGGAGCGCTACGCCGCGGCCATCGACTATGTCGGCGTATCGAACCTGTTCACGCTGCTGGAGACCATTCCCGCGTACTGGAAGCCGATGCTAGACATGCTGTATGAGATGGTCGGCAACCCCAACGTGGAAGCCGAGCGCCAAGCCCTGCACGATGCCTCGCCGGTGTTCTTCGCGGACAAGATCCGCACGCCGCTGCTGGTGGCGCAAGGCGCCAACGATCCGCGCGTCAAGCAGGCGGAGAGCGACCAGATCGTCCAGGCGCTGCGCTCGCGCGGCGTGGATGTGGAGTACCTCTTAAAGGAAAACGAGGGCCACGGCTTCCACAACGAGGAAAACACCTTCGACTTCTACGAAGCCATGGAAGCGTTTCTCGCCAGGCACCTGGCCAGGGAAGGCTGATTTGCGACTGCTCCGCGCCCGAACATCAGGCGCGGGACACGAAACAAAAAAGGCGTAGCGGTTGCCCGCTACGCCTTTTCGCAATGCTGGTGGGTCGTGCGTGACTCGAACACGCGACCAACGGATTAAAAGTCCGCACAAGATCCCATTACTTCACGTTGATCGGCGACCACGGAACCCGGAAATTACGTTAAAAAACAATGCACTAACGCATTCCTTTCGAACTGCCATCTTGATCTACGTTGATTCAGTGCCCTAGAATCTGCTTACATAGCGCTTACATGGGCGGACTTGGGGGAGGGGAAAGTGCCAAAGGTTAAATTCACGGAGCGGCGGGTAGACGGGCATAACTGCCCCGAGGGCAAGGCGCAAGCTTTCCTATGGGACGAGAAAACGCCCGGGCTTGGCCTTCGCGCGACTGCGAGCGGCGCGAAGGCCTACATTTTTCAGGGCAGGATTCACGGGCAGACCGTCCGCCTGACTATTGGCGACCCGCGAAGCTGGGACATTGACAAAGCGCAGGAGGAAGCACGCCGCTTACAACGGTTAATTGATGAGGGCAAAGACCCGCGCGAGGTAAAGGCCGAAGTACGCGCCGCTTACGAGGCTGAAAAAGCCGCCGCCCGCCGCAAAGATGTAACCCTCGGCGATGCTTGGGCCGTCTACGTTGCGGCCCGCCGTCCTAAATGGTCCGAGCGTCATTACCTCGACCATATCCGCCTTGCAGACCGTGGCGACCGCGATTGGAAGCGGGGCAAGACGATTGCTGCGCCGCTCGCCGCCCTGCTGGATGACCGCCTATCGGACCTGACCCGCGACCGTATTGCCGGATGGTTGGAAAAGGAAGCGGAGAGCCGCCCGACGAGCGCCGCCCTCTCCTTTCGGCTGCTGCGCGCCTTTGTTCGCTGGTGCGGCGACCAAGCGCACTACAAAGGGCTTATACCGCCTGACGCCTTTTCCAGCCGTATTTCGCGCGAGTACGTACCCAAGACCAAGGCGAAGGACGATTGCCTACAACGCGAGCAGTTGCCCGCGTGGTTCGCCGCCGTGCAGGCGATATCAAATCCGGTCATATCGGCCTACCTCCAAGGGTTGCTTATCACGGGTGCACGGCGGGAAGAGTTGGGCGGCCTGCGGTGGGAAGACGTGGATTTCCAATGGGGGAGCCTGTCCATTGCCGATAAGGTAGAAACGGAAACGGGGCGCGTTATTCCGCTCACTCCTTACCTCTCGTCCCTGCTGCTGGACCTGAAGCGCCGCAATGAACTGCCGCCCACCGTCCGAAAAATGCGCGCGACCGAGGCAAGCGGCGAGAAATGGGAACCGTCCCCTTGGGTGTTCAGTAGCCCCACATCCGCCAACGGCAGGCTGGCAGAGCCGCGCAATGCCCACTCCAAGGCGCTGAACGTGGCCGGATTGCCGCATGTAAGCCTGCACGGCTTGCGCCGGTCTTTCGGTACGCTGTGCGAGTGGGTAGAAATGCCGGCCGGCATCTCCGCGCAAATCATGGGACACAAGCCGTCAGCCATTGCCGAAAAGCACTACCGCCGTCGCCCACTCGACCTGCTGCGCATGTGGCACACAAAAATCGAGGCGTGGATGCTGGAACAGGCGCGCATCGAGTTTGTGCCCGACGCTGCGAAACCAGCGTTGCGTGCGGTAAAGTAGCCGTGTCTTATGCGGCGGCGCGCTCTGCACGCGCGAGGCCGCTAACAGTTTGCCCCTACCTAGATATGCCTATCGATTGCGCAATCGATAGGCATATCGAAAAGCCGGTCCCTTCACCGGCCCCGGCAGGGGCGCCCCAATGAAGGAAGCGCGCGAAGGGCGCTCAATGGCAACGCAATTTCAAGTAGCGGTCTTGGGCCGCGAATTCGGGGACAGCCTGCTTTCAATCGCAGAATTCAAGGCGTGGTTGACCAAGACCGGCGAGGAAGTCGAGACGGCCCCGCCGTTGCCGGACTCAGGCTTTATCCAAGTCGAAATGTTGCTGTGCGGCATCGAACTGGCCGCGCAGAATGATTACCCGGACGAGGCAGCGCGCGCCATTGTGGCGGCCGCCCCTCCGTTCTCGACACACGAACTGGCCGATGCGGCCCCGAATTGGCTCATCGGCGCAGAAACACATCGGGCATGGCGCGAACGGCTACGGGAGGCGATTGAGCAGGGCGAGTTGAAACTACGCGACCCCATCGCAAAGCGTCCCATTGCTGCGCCACAACGGCCCGCGAACAAGGCCGCTGCGCTAACCGCCGAGCAGCGCGAGCAGATTGTGAAGCGGGCGAATAGTGGCGAGAAGCATACCGCGCTCGCAAACGAATTCAACGTGACCCGTCAATACGTCAGCAAGCTATGCAAGCAGGTAAAAGAGAACGCACAGCCTACTAATTGGGCCTTCGGCAAAAAAAACTGACCGACACCGGTTGCACCACTGGTTGCCGCAACCTCCCGCAAAGCCTTATGCGGCAACGGTGCGCGGTTGCGGTTTGATTGCACAAAGTTGCAGTTCTGAGACTGGCCCCAAGCGATTCGCATTGATCGCCGGGGCAACAAGGCAGTAAGTATTTCCGCTCCGACTTCATGCGACGCGAAACCTAGTTTCGTGCCTTGGAGGTCAGCATATGGAAGCGGCGCAAATCGTGGTGGGCATCGACGCCCGCCCACTTACTACGGAAGAATTCGCGGCGGAAATCAAAGTCCGCCCGCAATCCATTCGGAAACGGTACTGCCAAACCGGCAGCTATTGGGGCATCCGTCCCGTAAAGGTGCCGAATGGCCGCCTGCTGTGGCCGGCGGATTCCCGTGAGCGCTTCATGCAGCGGGGCGTGTAATGAAAAAGTCCGACCGCCGCCAAGCTACATCGGACCTTTTCGATACTGCCGAAACTGTCCCCAATTCTAACGCGCGTCTGAAGTTTGCGGGCACCGATGACCCGCAATGCCTGCGCGTAATTTACGCAATCCTGATTCGCCCGCTCTCCGCCGAACACGAGGAGTTTGCCTCGCCTTGCTGCGCGGAACCTGCATCGATTGCGAAGCTGCGCGACCTTGGCCTTGGTGAGGAGGGCCTGCCGTGCACGATGGTTCCCGCCCTGAACGCCGACGGCCTGCCGGTCCACCAAAGCGTGTACCACCTGACGCAAGCCGGTAGCCGTGCTGTCCGCGCTTGGCTGCGCAAGCGCGATAAGGAGGCGGCATGATTGCATGGGTCGATTACGAAGTTGGCAATCATCGCCTACAGTGCCCCGCCTGCGGGCGCGGCGAGCGCGACAAGACCTTGGGCCTCAGCATTGAAGCCGATGGTAAAGGCGTTGCGCATTGTTTCCGCTGCTCGTTCGTTGAGAGCAATCGTCCCGAGCGCGTCGGTGTCGGCCAATTGCTCGCTACCAAGCCCGTTATCAAGCCCATAACCGCGCAAAAACATGAAACGCTGTCCGCCTATGGCCGCGACCTTTGGCGCGATTGCAGGGCGCTTTCAGGCGATGCCATCGCGTATCTCGAAGCGAGGCATTGCCGCATCCCGCCGGCTGATGGTGATTTGCGTTTTCATCCCGCCTTGAAGCATCCGACCGGCCATGTTGGACCTGCGCTTGTCGGTCTGATTACTGACGCTGCAACGGGTCAGCCGTTGAGCTTGCATCGCACGTGGGTTCAAGCCGATGGCCGCAAAGCTAACATCGACCCGCCGCGCCTATTGTTGCGCGGCCATCGCAAACAAGGCGGCGTCATTCGCCTCTGGCCTGACGAAGCCGTGACGGCGGGCGTAGGCGTCGCGGAAGGCGTGGAAACGGCGCTCAGTCTGGCGTGGGCATATGCGCCCGTGTGGGCCTGTATCGATGCCGGCAACCTCGCCGCACTGCCGTACCTGGCCGGTATTGAATGCCTCGTTATCGGCGCGGACAACGACCCGGCAGGCATCGCGGCTGGCAAGGCCTGCGCCGCTCAGTGGGCGGGCGCGGGCGCCGAGGTGTTTGTTACCCGGCAGGCCGAGAACGACCTGAATGACGTGCTCGCGGAGGTGCCGGCATGAACGCGGAAGCAGAACGCATGAAGAACGTGCTTTCGCAGGCCGAGCGCATCGTTAAGCCGGTACAAGACGGTACGGACCGCGACGCTAAGGCAGCCAAAGCGGAATCGCTTCTGAGCGTGGCATTTGCCGATGAACTGCCCGAGACCTTTACGCCGCCCGACGAACTGGTGCAAGGGGTTTTGACCGCAGGCGGTGGCAGCATGCTTTACGGCGGCTCCAACAGCGGCAAAACGTTTTTCGCGATTGATATGGCCGCTTCCGTAGCTCGCGGCGCGCCGTGGCTGGGTCGCCAGACCGAACCGGGGCTTGTGATTTACCTTGCCGCAGAATCGCCCGCTTCGGTGCGTAGCCGCTTGCAGGCGTACCAGATGTACCACAAGGTGCGCGTGCCCAACTTCGCCATTGTGCAAAGTCCTATCGACCTCTTCGACGGAGAAGCGGACACGGACGCCGTTATCGAACTCGTGCAGCAGTTGGAAGCGAAATGCGGGAAGCGTGCGCGCCTGATTGTGGGCGACACCTTGGCCCGGCTGAGTGCCGGCGCGAATGAGAACGCCGGGCAGGATATGGGGCTTGTGGTCCGCCATTTCGACCGCATCCGCGCCGAGTGCAACGCGCATTTCTTGCTGATTCACCACAGCGGGAAAGACGCCGCCGCTGGTGCCCGTGGTTGGAGCGGCGTCCGCGCAGCCGTGGACACCGAAATTGAAGTGACGGACTTGGCCGCCGGTCACTGCGCCGAAATTACGAAGCAGCGCGACTTGCCCACCAAAAGCGAGCGCATCGGCTTCAGGCTCGAAACGGTGCAACTTGGGATTACCAAGTGGGGTGACCCCGCCACATGCCGCATTGTGCTGCCGGCCGATGCGCCGGCGAAGCTGAAAGGCAAGCGCATGGGCGCAATCGAAGGCGCAGTGGTCGAGTTCTTGGCGTCGCACAAGGTCGGCATCAAAAAGAGCGATGTGCGGGCGCATTTCGAAGGCCGGTATTACAAAGCGTCCGTCTATCGCGCCATCCAGTCGCTTGTGGACGCTGGCGCAGTGCATGAAGCCGCCGGCATGGTCTGCATTGCGGAGGCCGCCAAATGATGAGGGTGGTGCGCGAGGGTGCATTTAGGGTGCACGCACCTTCGCGCACCTAGGCAAGAGGGTGCGTTTAGGTGCGCGACCCTTTAGGGGCGCACCCAAACGCACCTGCTGTACCCCCGCGAGGGCATTCAACAAATACAGGAGGGCTGGCTATAGCTGATGCTTTGTAGATGACCGCGCAGTAACGACCAAACCCGCGCCATAGGCGCACTATCGAAGAGAGGTAAAGAAATGACTGCAACCATTCAACCGCCCGTATGGAACGTCCCCGCCGATGCCGTAACCGGCCTCGCGCCACTTCTGGATGCCTACGGGGCCGCAAATAACGTTCTGGTTAAGGTTGACCCCACGAATGCCGCTCACCGTGACGATGACCCGGTCTATCGGCTGGCCCGCTATGCGTATGGTCATACGGGCCTGAGTGGCGGCGATGGCCCTCTCGGCACAGTGTGGTACGACGCGCGCACCGGCCTTCGCCTTTACAACGTGGTCGGCTGGCAAATGGCCCAGTGACGGCACCGGACCCGGCTGCTGTTCCTTCCGTTTTCACTTTTGGGAGTTAGACATGAGCATGTTCGATTTTCTCCACAAGGCCAATCTGACGAGCCGTGATGAGCAGGTGTTGCGCAACATCATGGCTTCGCCGGAGGCCGAACGCATCATTGAGCGCGCCGAGCAGGCCACCATCGAAAAGCGCATCGCACTCAAGGCGAGGCTGGACACCGTTGACCAGCGTCACGACAAGGACGTTAGCGCTGCCGGCGTTGCGCTCCAAAATGCAATTCGTGCCCGCGAATCCCTCGAAGCGCAATTGGTTGCCGCGCGCCACGAGGAAAAGCGCACGGGGGCCGCAATTGACGCTGCTGAATCGGCCAAGCACCGCGAGGCGCGCGCTTTGCAACAGGACTTGATTGCTTCCCGCGACATGCGGCTTGATGACTTTTTCCGGCACCTTGACAGCGCTGCGGACAAGCTGCGCCACCTCACGCGCATTACCGCGTTCCCGGTTAATTCGTGGACCGGGGAAACGTCGGCGAAGTACGAGTCCAACACCGCCGAGGTGACCGCGCTCGTGACTGCGCTGAAGGAGGCGATGGCCGAGGTAACGGGCATGGCGTTGCTGCCGCTGGCCCGCAACGAGGTAAGCGAGCGCCTGACCGTTCTGACGCACAAGCTTGGGCCGGCGCTGGAGGCGTTTTCGCTCCCTACGCCCCGCCTGGACGAGAGCGGCGAGGTTACGTTGAGCCGCGAGCGCCTTAAGCTGGCCGACGTGCTGCAGGACAATGGCGTTCGTGAGCCGGGCGACCAGCCGGCGGCGGTAACGACGCAAGCGCGTCCCCGTACGCAAAAACACGGTGCCAGCACGCCAAAGCCTGTCGTCGCTATCGAACGCACTGGCGGCAAGAACGCCAACAAGCAGGCGGTACGTTTCACTGGCTCGCGTATCTAACGTTGGGGGGGCTGTACCCTTGCGGCACAGCCCTACCGATGCCCTAGGCGGCGCCGCACTTGGCGCCCGCCTCGTCAGTTTTGTGCATAGTCCTCTACTCAATTTTGCGGCTGCAAAAATTGCAGCTAGCGCACGGTCTAGCGGCGCCCGGCCCCAGCGATTTATCGCCCCCTCCCCCGTCTTAATCGGTACTGCCAGCCCTCAAATCGGGGCTAGGCTGCACGCGCGTCGCTGTCATGCTGCTCGCCTACATCGTGGATGTGTTGCTCCGCTCTGCGTACGTTCTAGCGCGTGCGGCACGCACCATAGTCCGGCGTTTATTGACAAGGGCGCCGTAACCCGGATGCCAGCATCGACGTTAGGACGGGCGAGCATACGTCGTCACCTTGGCGGGAAGTCTTCGATAAAGCCATGCGCAATCCTACGCCGAAGCCTTTCGGGAAGGCTTTCGGGAAGGCTTCCCGCATGGCATCCGCCATGCCTTCGTGGATGGCATGCGGGATGGCTTAGATGAACGGTTTGCGAAACGGCTTGCCGAACGGTCCAATTGCACTTTCTGAGACGGTTTCGGGATGGCTTGGCCTTGCCTGCTCGGCGATAGGCCTTTTCACCATGGACAACAGGGCTTTCGACTATGGCGCAAAGTTTCGGGTCGTAAGGCGGGACTTCCTCGGGCGCCGTACCGATTTCCTCGGAAGCAGCACCAAGGGAATCGGAGCCGGCCGCCAAATTATGGGAGGGAGTATTCTGTACCGAGCGGCATACAAATGGGGAGCAGATATGGAAGCTACGCGGCGTGGAAAAGCTATCGTAGTGGCGCGGTCACAGCTTACGCGAATCGCAGGCTGGTTCGCAAAAACGGCCGACCCTTGGTCGAAGTGGATGCAGGTGGTTGCTATCGTGGGGGCGGCATGGTGGGCGATTTACAACTACAACCTACTCGGAACTTCTGAGCCGACACCGGTGATGAAAGTATCGGTGGAGGTGTTGCCATACGACGCCGACAAGCGCCTCCTTGTCGTGCACGCCTTACCCCATAACGTTGGCAAGGTTTCCATTGATGTCGGCTACCCGATGTCAATCACGATTAAGCGCATTCCCGAAGGCGAAGGGTCTGGCTACATCGACCGAGATAAGCTGCCCCCTCTGTTTGAAGCAAAAAATATAATTCAGCGTTATGCCGGCTACCAACTCGACCCCGGCGTCGAGTTTGAGGAGGTTGAGCCTTTCGTGGTACCCGCCGGCGCTAGCTACATCGTTGAGGCTGTCTTAGGCCTAAAGAAGGATGAAGAGGTCGGGGCCACGCAACTCGTCCACGTTGGCGCGGGCGAGATGGCAAGCTCAACGCAAAAGCGCGTCAAGTAGCCCCTTAGGCCAATGCTATCAAGCGTCTGCAGGCGGGACGGAGATCAGACGATATCTGATGTCGCCGCCCGAGGCCGACCCGCTTGGCTGAATGTCTAGCCGCATCTCACGCAGTAGTGCGGCAAGCAACTGGTCGTGCTTCTCGTCGCTCCGCTTGGTGTTCCGATACGAAATTTCGTCCTGAAATGCATACAAAGCCTTCAAGACTGCGGGTGGCGCAACGAGTGTCAAGGCGTTCACGGCATCGGCATAGCGCGCTTGCGCGACGGGAGTAGAACGCCCCCGTACGACGCCGGAAAGTGCGGCCACGAACTCCCGGTAGTGCTCAAGCCTCGCCTTCCGCCAATCCGCTTCGTGCTCCCGCTTCTTTGTTAAGACATAGGTTACGACGGCAACCAAGATTGCAAAAAGGCCGGCGGCCAAGGCGGTGATGACGGCGTTTCCCAAAGCGACATCCTCCTATTGCGAGCGCTAGCAGTGTAAAGGCTGCGCGCGCAACGCAGAAGAGCCAGAAGCCCCCCGGGGCGGATTCGACCAGCGCCACCGGGGCCCAATTGATCGAGTCCGGTTACAAGGCGCTTACATGGAAGTGGCAAAGAAAAAAGGGTTTGCAGGCGCTAACCTGCAAACCCTTCTAGATGCTGGTGGGTCGTGCGTGACTCGAACACGCGACCAACGGATTAAAAGTCCGCTGCTCTACCGACTGAGCTAACGACCCGGAAAAACTGAAGCCGCGATTATAGGAATATCTTGGCCCTAAAGTCAACCTTTGAACACGAACTACTCGTGCTAGATCATGCGCTCAAGGCGCCATATCTGGTAGCGGAAGCCCAGCACCGAGCCAAGCAGGATGCCGGCCAGCGCGATAAACGAGCCAATCGCCAGCGTGGATACGCCTGACAGCCCCTGGCCGATGGTGCAGCCCAGCGCGGTCACGCCACCCACGCCCATCAGGACGCCACCCACCAGATGATTGCCGACGTCCTCGGCATTGCCAAAGCCTTCCCAGCGAAAGGTGCGGGTCACTAGTGCGTACGCAGCGGCGCCGGCCACCACGCCGAACACGCTGACGATGCCGATGGTCAGCACCTTGCTCTTGTCGCTGAACATCATCAACCAGTCGAGCGTGTAAGCATAGGGAGCGACAAAGCTCAGGCTCTCCATGCGGCCGCTGTTGCTGGCAACGAACAGTTCCTCGAGCGTATTGGGATCCTCAGCGACATAGCCGAGGTGCCCGGACACGTACCACATGGCCACGATGATCAGGCCCACCGCCAGGCCACCAAGCAGATTATCGAAGGTGCGGAAGCCGCGTCCCGCCATCGCCCAGATCACCAGCGCCCCGCCCACCACCAGCGCGATGCCGACTTGCAGGCTGGCGCGCGCCAGGCCGCTGGCGTGCGCCAGCACGGAGGGCAGGTCTTGCGTGGTGGGCAACGTGAGCGCCACGGCATCGACGGTGTTCACGCGAATCACGCCAAACAAGCCGCGCAGCGTCATATAGGCCGACAGCCCCAGGAAGACGAACACCACCAGCGACTTCAGGTTCCCGGCGCCGATACGCACCAGCGTCTTGCTGCCGCAACCCGAGGCCAGCACCATGCCGAAACCGAACATCAGCCCGCCCACCAGGGCGGAGAGCCAGCTGAGCTTGCTGGCGGCATAAATGGTCTTGGTGGGATCGATGTAGCCGCCCGCAGCCAGCGCGGCGGTGCCGATCATGGCCACGCCGATGGCCAGCCCCCACATGCGCATGCGGGTCCAGTCACCCATATTGACGATGTCGGAGACCGCACCCATGGTGCAGAAGTGCGTGCGCTGGAGCACCGCCCCAAACAGGAAGGTCAGGATGAAGGTGCTCGCCAGTATGGTACGGCTGAGCGCGGCGATATCGATTTCGGGCATGGGTGTCCGGCGGGGGAAGCGGAACGGGTGGGTGCGCGCAAGCGCGCTGGTGGCAACGACAACCGTCAGGCTGCGCCCTGGTAGCGGGTGGGATCAGGCACGCCGGCGGCCTCGAAGCCCGCGCGGCGGATGCGGCAAGAGTCGCACACGCCACAGGCCCGGCCATCGTCGTCGGCCTTATAGCACGACACCGTCATGCCGTAGTCCACCCCGAGCTTGACGCCGGCGCGGATGATCTCGCCCTTGGTCATGTCGATGATGGGCGCATGCACGCGGATGCGCTCGCCTTCGACGCCGGCCTTGGTGGCCAGGTTGGCAAGCGCCTCGTAGGCGGACACATACTCGGGCCGGCAATCCGGATAGCCAGAGTAGTCGACCGCGTTGGCACCGAAGAACAGGTCGCGGCCGCCAACAGCCTCGGCCCAGCCCAGGGCCAGCGACAGCATGATGGTATTGCGGGCCGGCACGTAGGTCACCGGAATGCCGCCGACGGCGCCGTCCGTAGGCACCTCAAGGCTATCGTCGGTCAGCGCGGAGCCGCCGAAGCGGCGCAGGTCCAGGTCGATGATCTCGTGGCGCACCGCGCCCAGGGCGGAGGCCACGCGCTTTGCGGCCTCCAGTTCCGAGGAGTGGCGCTGACCGTAGCGCATCGACAACGCATAGGTCTCGAAGCCCTGCGCATTGGCCATGGCAAGGACGGTGGCGGAGTCCAGGCCGCCGGAAAGCAGGACGATAGCGCGTTTTATCATGATGGCAAGGCGCGGCGCCTGGAGGCGCCACGCAAAATTCGAGGCGAATCGGGTATTTTAGCGCGCCAAAGACTAAAGGCCCGCGGATGCGGGCCTTTAGTGTACTGACTGCTACCTGGGCCGCTTAGCAGCGCCCCGCCCTCTCAGGCGCTTACTTCAGCGTCTTGAGGCGATTGCTCGCCGCCTGCGCGCCCTCGGTGCCGGGGTATTTGGCTACCACCTGCTCCAGGGTCTTGCGGGCCGCGGGCTTCTGGCCCGATTCGATCTGGTTGTTGGCGATGGCGATCAGCGCATCCGGCACCTTGGGATGATCCGGATAGGCCTGCACCATGTTCTGCAGCACCGAGGTCGAGCCGCGGTAGTCGCGCTGCGCGTACAGCGAGTTGCCGAGCCAGAATTGCGCCAGCGGCACGTACGGGCTCTGCGGGTACTTCTTGATGAAGCCCGCGAACACGTTGCCGGCACCCTTGAAGTCCCCGGTCTGGAACTGCTTGAGCGCGGCATCGTATTCGGTCTTCTCGCCAGGTTGCGACAGCCCTTCGCGGCCATCCACGGTGACCTGTTGCGGCTCGAATTTCTTCAAGCGCGCATCCAGGTCCGCGTAGTAGTCCTTCTGCTGCTTTTGCAGCGTCGTCACCTCGTTCTGCAGCATCTCGTTCTGGCCGCGCAGCCGCGCCACTTCCTGGCGCAGGCCTTCGAGCTGGTTCTGCATGTCGAGCTGGGCGCGGCTGTTCTGGTCGATGCGCTGCGATGCCGTCGCCTGGAAACCGTTGAACTGGTCCCGCATGTTGACGATGGCTTTGCGCGCCTCGTCATCGTCGAACACGCCGGCCCGCGCCTGTGCCAACGGCAACAGGCTGGCGCAGGACATCGCAGTAAGCAATACCAACTTGGAGACGCGTGCTTTCATGAGATGGCTGTCCGCAGATTAGTACGTGATGTCCGCGCGGCGGTTTTCTGCCCAGGCGGCTTCGTCGTGACCGGTTGCCTTGGGCTTTTCCTTGCCCAGGCTGACGGCTTCCATCTGGGTTTCCGGCACGCCCAGCGAGGACAGCGAGCGGCGCACGGCTTCGGCGCGCTTCTGGCCCAGTGCCAGGTTGTATTCGCTGGTGCCGCGATCGTCGGTGTTGCCCTGAATCAGGATGCGGCGGCCCTTGTTGGCGGCCAGGTACTTGGCGTGCTCCGACAGCATGCCCTGATAGTCGGACTTGACGCTGTAGCTGTCGAAGTCGAAGTACACGCTGCGCTTGGCCAGCGGGCTGTTCGGATCGTTCAGCGGATCACGCGACACGTCCACCGGCGCCACGGCGCGAGCGTCGGTCGAAGGCGTACCCTTGTTGCCGGCAGCGGCATTGGCGGTGTCGTCCAGCTTGACACCGGAGCTGCAAGCGCCGAGTGCCAGCAGAGCGGCGACGGCAAGGGTTTTGGTCATCATATTGGTCATGGCTAGGAACTCCTCGTTTATTGCATGAATGGTCCCCAGGACGGCTCGCGAACCTCGCCGGACTGGAGCGACAAAA
Organism: Cupriavidus sp. 05L411; assembly: GCF_056398045.1. Classification (NCBI taxonomy): domain Bacteria; kingdom Pseudomonadati; phylum Pseudomonadota; class Betaproteobacteria; order Burkholderiales; family Burkholderiaceae; genus Cupriavidus; species Cupriavidus sp. 05L411. Next base: position 231,571 of record NZ_JBFTOQ010000002.1, read on the forward strand.
CCTGCCGGGTACGCCCGTCAGTGGACACTGCCGCCAGCACCGAGCGACCTCCCACCCGGGTGGCATAAAGAATGTACTTGCCGTTGGCGGCGAAGCTCGGGGCCTCGTCGTTGGCGGTGTCGGTCAGCGAGGTCACATCGCCGTTGCCGAGATCCATCAGCTGCAGCTTGAAGCCGCCGCTGCGGGTGATGTAGGCCAGCTGCTTGCCATCCGGGGAAATACGCGGGCTCACGTTGTAGCTGCCCTTGAAGGTCACGCGCTGGGCTGCGCCGCCTTCTTCGCCGCCGGCCGGCATGCGGTAGATCTGCGGCGCACCGCCGCGATCGCTGGTGAAGTAGATGCTGCGGCCATCCGGCGCGTATTGCGGCTCGGTATCGATGGCGCTGCTGCGAGTAAGGCGCTTGAGCCCGGAGCCATCGGCGCCAACCTGGTAGATCTGGGTATTACCGTCGCGCGACAGCGCCACCGCCAGGCGTTGGCCGTCAGGCGACCACGAAGGTGCGCTGTTGTTGCCCTTTTGGTTCGACACCAGCGTGCGCTTGCCGGTCGCCAGGTCGTGCACGTAGACCACGGGCTTCTTGGCTTCAAAGGACACGTAAGCGACCTTGCCGCCATCCGGCGACCACGAAGGCGAGATGATCGGCTCGTTGCTGGTCAGCGCCACCTGAGAGTTCTGGCCGTCGGAGTCCGAGATCAGCAGCTGGAAACGCCCGCCCACCCGCGAGACATAGGACAGCCGCGTGGCAAACACGCCGCGCTCGCCCAGCAGCTTCTCGTAGATGTAGTCGGCGATCTTGTGGCCGGTCACGCGCAGCTGGTTGCCGCTGACAGTGAAGGCCAGGCCACCCAGGCTGGTACCCTTGACGGTGTCGTAGAGGCGAAAGCGCACGTCGTACTGGCCGTTGCCGGTGGGTGTGACGCTGCCGGCCACGAAGGCATCGGCGCCGCGTGCCTTCCAGCTGCCAAGGTCGGCATTGGCGGACTCCGCCACCGTGGCGCCGCCCGGGTCGACATTGCGGAAGCGGCCGCTGCGCTGCAGGTCGCTGCGGATGATGGCGGTGAGATTTTGCGGGGCCTGAGCTTCGCCCTGGAAGTTGGCCGTGGCGATGGGGAGCTGGCTGGCGCCAACGCCGGTGATTTCAACGTTCAATTGCGCCTGTGCGCTGCCGGCCGAACAAGCCAGCACCACGGCAAGCCCGGCAAACAGGGCGTGCGCGCGGGTGCCGTGCCGCTGCGCGGCCAGCCAAAGGGGGGCCCAAAGCTTTCGCATGCTGCTCCTCAATCGAGATCAATATTCATCGAGCGCGGCCGGCAAACGGGAGCCGTGGAACGGGCAAGCATGCTGAAGGCTTGTCGCATGCCCGTATCGCGTGCCCCGGGCACATTTGCCGGCTGCGTCAGGCAACCTGTCATCGTAGCGTTGGGACTGTGGTGCATCGACGTAGGTTGCAATATGTTGCAATTCGAATGTTCCCATGTCGTCACGATCGCCGTACCTCTTAATCCTTAGGCTTGAAGGTGATCGTGAAGCTGGCTGGCGCCTTGCCGTTTTCGTCGCGGGGCAGCGGATCCGAGCGCTCCACAGCACGCAGCACGGCGTTGTCCCAGCCCGAATTGCCGCTGGACTTGGACAGCCGCGCGGACATCAAGGAGCCGTCCGGCGCCAGCTGAACCGACACCACCGCTGCCGGATTGCCAGGCACGTCTTCGGTAAACACGATATTCGGCTTGACGCGGCGACGCACGCGATCCGGGTAGCCAGGCGAGGCCTTGCCGCCCGAACCAGCACCGCTGCCGGCGCTGCTGCCGACACCGCCGGCGCCACCGCCTGCCGCCCCGCCGCCGGCCATGGCCTGCAGCCGCGCCAGTTCACTGTGGCGCTGGGCATTGGCGGCGGCGTCGCGCTTGGCCTTGGCATCCGCATCGGCCTTGGCCTTCGCGTTGGCGGCGGCCTTGGCCTCGGCGTTAGCCTTGGCTTTGGCGTCGGCGGCTGCCTTTGCCTTGGCGTCAGCTTCGGCGCGCGCCTTGGCATCCGCTTCGGCACGGCTCTTGGCCTCGGCGCGGGCCTTGGCGTCAGCTTCCTTACGCTCGCGCTCTACCTGCTCCTTGCGCTGCTCCTGCAGCGCGGCCTGCCTGCGTGCGTCTTCCTTGCGCTGGGCTTCCTTCTTCAGCTCGTCCTTCTTCTGATCTTCGCGGCGTTGCTCTTCGCGGCGCAGGTCGTCCTTGTGCTGGGCATCCTTGCGGGCGGCTTCTTTGCGGGCCGCTTCCTGCCGATCGGCTTCCTGGCGTGCGCGCAGGTCGGCCTGCTGGCGCGCCTCCTCGCGGGCGGCGGCCTCGGCCTGGCGGCGCTTTTGCTGCTGGAGGGCGATCTCTGCGTCTTCTTCGGCACGAGACCTCACCGCTGGCGCGGGAGGCGCGGGACGGGCTTGTACGATGGGCAGCGGTTCGGGAGGCGGCGGGGGCGGCGGCGGTGCGGTAGTGGCCGGGATCTCATCCCAGAGCTCGGCTTCGGCGCCCACCGGAGTGCTGCTCTGCCAGTGCACGCCGAAATACAGCACGATGCCCAGCAGCAGGTGCATGAAAACCGCGAGCAGGAAGGAACGCAGGGTTCCCCGCTCCGGGGCCGGCTGATAAGGATAGGCGGCGGTTTTCATCGCGTGGGGCGGTGCTTACTTGGGCTTGACCATCAGGCCGACGCGCTTCACGCCGTCGGCCTTGAGCACTGACATGACGTCCAGCACGGCCTCGTACTTGACCGAGCGGTCGGCGGCGATCACCACCGGCTGATCGGGATTCTCGTTCTGGCGCTGATGCACGAAGTCGATCAGGCCCTGCTTGTCGAGCTTGCGCTCAAAGCTGTTGCCGGCGTTATCCTTGCCGCGCGCGGTCAGTGCGCCGTCCTCATGCACGGTCACGACGATGGGGGGGGCCTTTTGCTGCTGGGTGGCGTTGGCCACGCTGGGCAGGTCAACCACGGCGGGATTCACGATCGGTGCCGCCACCATGAAAATGACGAGCAGCACCAGCATCACGTCAATGTAAGGCACGACGTTGATGTCGGCGCTGGCCCGGCGGCGCGAGCCGCCACGGCGCTGTATCGCTGCCATTGCTGGTTCTCCTTGACCGAAGACGTTGGTGGCTTCGGCGCTTTAGCGGGTCTGCCGTTGCAGGATGTTCAGGAACTCTTCCATGAAGCTCTCGAAGCGGATGGCCAGGCGATCCACTTCGGTGGCGTAACGGTTGTAGGCAATGACCGCCGGAATCGCCGCGAACAGGCCGATAGCGGTGGCGACCAGCGCCTCCGCAATGCCGGGCGCCACGGCCGCAAGCGTTGCCTGCTGCACATTTGACAAGCCACGGAAGGCGTTCATGATCCCCCATACGGTGCCGAACAAGCCAATGTACGGGCTGACCGAACCCACCGATGCCAGGAACGGAAGATGCGATTCCATCACATCCATCTCACGCTGATAGGCCGCGCGCATCGCACGCCGCGCGGCATCGAGCAGTGCGCCGGCGTCATTGTTGCGCTCGCGCGCCTTCAGGTACTCGCCCATGCCGGATTCAAAGATCCGTTCCAGCGCGCCTGTGTTGTGACGATTGTTGGCTGCGCTCTGATACAGGGCCTGCAGGTCGCCGCCGGCCCAGAAATCGCGCTCGAACCCCTCGGTCTGGGTCCGCGCGGCGCGCAGGGAGAAATGCTTGCGGAAGATATATGTCCACGAGAACAGGGACATCACCAGCAGCAGGGCCATGACGGCCTGTGCCAGCACACTGGCGTGCAGCACCAGTGAAATGATCGACAGGTCTTGCGTGACGGTCACGGGATTCATCGAGCGGTCTTGATGGTTGCAAGGACGGGGGCGGGAATGGGAGTCGGGCGAAATGTGCTACGATCAACACACCCAACCCGGATGGCGCCAGTAGCCAGCAATTGCTCACCACGCCAGGCTTCTTGGGCGAATTGGACCGATGCCGGGCCAACCCGTTCAATCTGTGTCCGGATCTCAAGCAAGTCGTCCAGACGGGCGGGGGCATTGTAGTCCACCGCCGTGCTTCTGACGATGAAGACGACGCCGGTCTCATCGGCCAGCGCTTGCTGCTCGATGCCTAGCGAGCGCAGCCACTCAGTACGGGCGCGCTCGAAGAACTTGAGGTAATTGGCGTAGAACACTACGCCGCCCGCGTCGGTGTCTTCCCAGTACACCCGCAAGGCCCACACATTGTTGCTCATGGCCGCGATTGTAACGGCAGCCGGCCCGACCCGGTGTAAACCCTTGCCCGACATTACAACAATTACATTACCTGACGGACAAGGCATTGACTTTCGGTCTTTGGCTCCGCAGCACCGTCTTGCAGCGAGCCAGCGCCTCGCGTTAAACTGCCGCCAACCATTCCATCTTGCGCGACTGGCGAAGTCAGTGGGCACTACCACGAGGAAGCGCAAAGTTCTCTGGCGCGATGTTTCAAGCGCCTGCCGCTCGCCTGGGCAGCGAATGGGAAGCAGGGTGCGCCCTGCGCCGGATAGCTAACGCGTCCAGCGCCGGTCGCCTGTGCCTTCCCCGCGCGCCCTACCCCGAAGCCATTCGGAATTCCCCTTTTTTCAGACGAGTTTTCGCCATGTTCGAACGCAGCCGCTATACGATCGACCAGATCGACCCCGAGCTTTTTGCCGCCATCCAGAAGGAAGACCAGCGCCAGGAAGAGCACATCGAGCTGATCGCCTCGGAAAACTACACCTCGCCGGCCGTGATGGCCGCGCAAGGCTCGCAACTGACCAACAAGTACGCCGAAGGCTATCCCGGCAAGCGCTACTACGGTGGCTGCGAGTACGTCGACGTCGTGGAGCAGCTGGCCATCGACCGCGTCAAGCAACTGTTCGGCGCCGAAGCCGCCAACGTGCAGCCCAATTCCGGCTCGCAGGCCAACCAGGGCGTGTTCTTCGCCGCCCTGAAGCCGGGTGACACCATCATGGGCATGAGCCTGGCCGAAGGCGGCCACCTGACCCACGGCATGGCGCTCAACATGAGCGGCAAATGGTTCAACGTGGTCAGCTACGGCCTGGACGCCAACGAAGACATCGACTACGACGCACTGGAAAAGCTGGCGCAGGAAAAGAAGCCCAAGCTGATCATCGCCGGCGCCTCGGCCTTCGCCCTGCGCATCGACTTCGAACGCATCTCCAAGGTGGCCAAGTCCATCGGCGCCCTGTTCATGGTCGACATGGCCCACTACGCCGGCCTGATCGCCGCCGGCGAGTACCCCAACCCGGTGCCGCACGCCGACTTCGTCACCACCACCACCCACAAGAGCCTGCGCGGCCCGCGCGGTGGCGTGATCCTGATGAAGGCCGAGCATGAGAAGGCCATCAACTCGGCCATCTTCCCCGGCATCCAGGGCGGCCCCCTGATGCACGTGATCGCCGGCAAGGCAGTCGCGTTCAAGGAAGCCCTGTCGCCCGAGTTCAAGACCTACCAGCAGCAAGTGGTCAAGAACGCCCGCGTGCTGGCCGAAACCCTGATCGAGCGCGGCCTGCGCATCGTCTCCGGCCGCACCGAAAGCCACGTCATGCTGGTCGACCTGCGCGCGATGCAGATCACCGGCAAGGAAGCCGAAAAGGTACTGGGAGAAGCACACATCACCGTCAACAAGAACGCCATCCCCAACGACCCGGAAAAGCCGTTCGTCACCTCGGGCATCCGCCTGGGCTCGCCGGCAATGACCACCCGCGGCTTCAAGGAAGAAGAAGCCCGCTTGGTGGCCAACCTCGTCGCCGACGTGCTGGAAAACCCGCACGACCTGGCCAACATCGCGCGCGTGCGCGAGCAAGTGGCAGCCCTGACCAAGCGTTTCCCGGTCTACGGCTAAAGCCCAGCGCCACCCGCCACGCGCGGGTGGCCGGCAGCCCTGCCGCGCCTGCGGCGGGCCTTGCCAACCCAGCCCGGCGCGACACAGAATGACAAAACGCTGCCTGCGCGGCACGCGCCCCGGCTCATACTTCGAGGTGGTCAGGCATGAAATGCCCTTTTTGCGCTCACTCCAACACCCAGGTCCTGGACACGCGCATGTCGGAAGAAGGCGATACGGTGCGCCGCCGCCGCCGCTGTGAATCCTGCGACCGCCGCTTCACCACCTATGAGCGGATCGAGCTGTTCTTCCCCGCCATCGTCAAGAAAAACGGCTCTCGCGCGGACTATACCCGCGACAAGCTGAAAGACTCGATGCGCCTCGCCCTGCGCAAGCGCCCGGTCTCGGCTGAAGCCATCGACGCCTCCATCACCCGCATCGAAGAGAAACTGCTCGCCCTCGGCGAGAAGGAAATCCCCAGCAGCCAGGTCGGGGAACTGGTCATGCGCGAACTGCGCCGGTTGGACAAGATTGCTTATATCCGGTTTGCTTCGGTGTATCGGAGTTTTGAGGACGTGTCGGAATTCCGCGACATGCTGGACGAGTTTTCGACGTCTACCCCACGGAAGGGGTAGCAGACTTCCAAGGAAAGTTGTTTAATCTGCACTACCTTCTTATATAAAAACAGAAGGTACGGTGGACTCGCCCGGAGAGGCGAAATACGCCAACAAGAAAAAAAATAGTTTTCGGACGGGAGTCGAACATGGGTCAGCCTTCCTGCCTTGCGGCAGCGGGCTTGGTTGCACTTGTGCGCACCAGGCTATCATGGGCACCGGGGAAAGCGCTGCGCAGTGCATGGGCAGCGCTAGCCGATTCACGCCCCAACGCCCTCCGGCACACTGCCAACCGCTCCTTCCTCCCCTCTGCGCTACGCACCACTCGGCAAGCCGGATTCACTCTCATCGAGCTGATGGTGGCGCTTTCGGTTCTCGCCATCCTGGCGGCAGCAGCAGTTCCGAACTTCAGCTCCTTCATCCATCGCAGCAGGATGACGACGGAATCATCCAATCTGGTCAGCGATGTGGAGATCGCCCGTAGCGAAGCAGCGCGTCGCAATACAACAATCACCGTCTGCCCCACCGCCGACGGCACCAACTGCACCAGTGACTGGGCCCAACGCCGCGTGGTCTTTGTCGACAGCAATGGCGACAACATCATTAGCAACGGCGAAGAGGTAATCCGCAAAAGCGATCCGCCTGCCAGTTCCATGGTCATCGTGGCCAGTAACTTGAGCACCGGCGCCACCAGCATCCGTTTGCGCTCCTGGGGCGCGCCGGATTCGCTTGGCTCCTGGCAGTTATGCGAGAAGTCATCGACCAGCGCCGGCCAACGCATCTCGCTCACGGGCAGCGGCAAGCCCACCTCGCAGCAAGTCGCCTGCCCTTGATGCCATGAAGATAACGCATCCAGAACGCATCCACAGCCGGCGTCGCCCCGCTCCCGGCTTCACGCTCATCGAAGCCCTGGTGACGATCGTGGTGCTGTCATTTGGCGTGCTGGCGCTGGCCTCCCTGCAATTGCGCACACTGGTCGATGGCCGAACGGCTTCCATGCGCAACGTCGCGACCGTGCTGGCCTACAACCTTGCTGACCAGTTGCGCAGCAATGAAGCCGCGATGACCGCGGGTGCCTACAATCAGCCTGTCGGCCTGACCACGGTCGCCTGCTTCACTACTGCAGGGTGCACGCCAGCGCAGATGGCCGCAAGCAGCTACAAAGCCTGGCTCGACGACGCGGCGGCCGCGTTGCCCGGCGGCCTCGGCACCGTCTGCATCGACAGCACGCCAGACGACGGCACGCCGGCCAATCCGCAATGCGACAACGCAAGCGGGGCCCCCTACGCGATCAAGATCTGGTGGCAGGAAGATAAGGCGCCGCCTTATCAGACTCCGGTCTATCAACGTTTTGTCACGGCGTTCGTACCATGAGAAAGGCAAGCCGCAAACTGGCGCGCCGCACGCGCGGCTTTACGCTCGTCGAGTTGATGGTCGGCTTGGTCATCAGCATGCTGCTGCTGATCGTGATCTCGTCCTTCTACCTGTCGCAGCGAGCGTCCTACGGCACGCAGACGGACCTGGCCGGCATCCAGGAGAACGCGCGCGCGATTGCTCAATTGCTCCAGCGCGACGTGCGCCAGGCCGGCTACAACGACTTCCCGGCAGACACCACCTTTGCCAATGCCAACACCATCGATGCGACCAACGACACTGGCACCAACACAAGCGACACGTTGACGTTCCGTTATTTCGGTTCGGACGTACTGGCCGCCGCCTCGTCCGTGCCGACGCCAAACCCTGACGGCACCATCGTCGACTGCACCGGCAAGGGTGTCAGCAATATCGTGCTGCAGGCGGAGACGTTCTCGATCGCCAACGATGCATCTGGCACGCCGTGGCTGCAGTGCACCGCGAATGGCACCACCACCCCCCTATTCCCGGGCGTGGAGCGCTTTCAGGTGCTGCTGGGCGAGGATACCGATGGCGACCAGGCGATCAACCGCTACGTGCCTCCGGGCGTCGCCGTCATGGCCAACGTCCGGGCGATGGTGGTTTCGGTGGTGCTGATCGGTGACACCCTGACCAACCCCACACCGGTCTCGACCATACTGAATCACTTTGGTACCGCCTATGCGCCCGCCAATGTGGCACCCGCCAGCGATGCAGGCAGCGTCGTGCAACTGCCTGCAGACGGGCGCCTGCGCAAGCATTTCACGTTCTATATCGCAGTCCGCAACCGCTTGAACTAGGCCAGAGATGAACAACCGACCCGACCGTCCCATGACCTGCCGTGGCGCCCCAGCGCGCACGCAACGCGGCATGTCACTGATCGTGGTGCTCCTGTTTCTCGTAATCCTGACGATGCTTGGATTGTCAGCCAGCCTGACCAGCCTTTCCGGCGAACGCATGGCGCGAAACTCCCGCGATCAGAATATCGCCCTGCAGGCGGCGGAAGCGGCCTTGCGAGATGCGCGCACCGATATCAGCGTGACGCGCGCCCTGAGCGGCCGCACCGGCGCGTCGGACACCTGTGATGTCACCAGCTTCAAGGGCTTTTGCATACCTGCCACCTCGGGACAACCGGTATGGGAACGCTACATTGAAGATAACGCGCACTCCGTCACGCTCGGCGAAATGACCCAGCAGGCAGCGTTGACCGCCGGGAATGTGTCGAAGCAACCGCGCTACATCATCGAATCCCTTCCGGACATCGCCGACGGCAGCCTGCGCGCCGGCGCCACCCGCTATGTCTTCCGCGTGACCGCCATTGGTTACGGAGCCAATCCGAACACCAAGGTCATGGTGCAGGAAGTCGTCCGGTTCTGAGCCGTTCTGCGCAACCATCCTAAACATTCGTCGAGCGCACCATGACCCAGCAAGCCCGCTTCCGCCCCGTCACCGGCCTCCAGTTGTTGCTGGCCATCGTGTCCGCCATCCTGGCCGTCGCGTCGGCATGCGCCACGCAGCTGAGCTTGGCGACGCGCCCCCTCTATGCAGGCGGCAATGTGCCGCCCATGGTGATGATTGACCTGTCCAAGGACCATACACTGCATCAGAAGGCCTACAACGACTACACGGACCTGAATGGTGACGGCGTGCTCGACACGACCTATAACAACAGCATCGACTACGCCGGCTACTTCGATTCGTACAAGTGCTACACCTACGATGGCAGCACCCAGCATGCCTTCGTGCCGTCAGCCGTCACTACCGACAAGTACTGCAACGGCTCCGCCTGGAGCGGCAACTTCCTGAACTGGGCGAGCATGAGCCGCATTGACGAAGTGCGCAAGATCTTGTACGGCGGCTTCCGCTCCACAGATACCGCGACCACCACCGTGCTGGAACGTGCCTTCCTGCCGATGGACGCGCACGCATGGGCCAAGTTCTACAACGGCTCCGATGTCAGCAAACTGGTTCCGCTGACGGTGGAAGCGGCCGGGCCCACGCTGACGTCGAGCACCACGGTCACCGTCGCGGCCAATGTCATCACGGGCATCAAACTCAGCTCGGTCGCGAACATCAGCATCGGCGACCAGATTGTCATGGCCGCCAACTCACCGGCACCGGCCAACACGACCCTGACGGGCTGGGTCATGAGTGTGGATACCAGCAGCAACAAGACCATCAGCCTTGCGGTTTATCCAGATGGGGTTTCCAAGCCCGGCGGCGCCGCAAACAGCTACAACAGTTGGGCGGTGACCAATCTGACCCGAGGCGGGCTCACCATCTGCAACGTGACCCCTAAGGATTCAAGCAACGTCAACTCCCAGAGCAATACCCAGGCGCCGCAACTGCGGGCTGTCTCCGGCAATTACGCCACTTGGGGCGCCAGCGAGAAATGGCAATGCAATTGGTCGGAGGAGCAAAATAATACGCAAAGCTCCTTCCTGACCAAAATCAACGGCACGAGCGTAACCGGCTCATCCAACGGCAACCGGGCAGCCCTTTCCGGCATCAATGCCTCGGCAGAGAATCCAGTGAAAGCGGCCCGCGCCCTCGGCACCGGCGAAAGCAGCGGCACCTTCAATGCACGCGTGCAGGTCTGCGTGCCGGGCCTGCTCGGCACCGAGAACTGCAAGCAGTACGGCTCGTCTTCCTACAAGCCCTTCGGCTTGCTCCAGAAATACGGTGAAAGCGGCCAGATGCTGTTCGGGCTCATGACCGGCACCTATGACAAGAACATCTCGGGTGGCGTGCTGCGCCAGAACGTAGTGAATTTCTCCCAGGAGGTCGATCCGACGAACGGCACCTTCACCTACGCGGCGAACTCTCCTGTGAAAGGTATCGTCTGGAATGTCAATAAGCTGCGGCCTTACGGCTACAGCTACAGCGACGGGAGCTACGTCAATGCTGACAGTTGCAACTATCAGCAGACCTCCATCGTACCCAACAACGGTTCCTCGTCGCAAAACCAGCCAGCTAACGAAGGCAACTGCTCCACCTGGGGCAATCCGATCTCCGAGATCTACCTGGAGTCCTTGCGCTATTTCGCCGGAAAGACCGCGAATTCCAGCTTTGCGCCGAAAGGCAGCAACAGCAAGGATGCGGCGCTGAGTCTGACCACGCCCACATGGGCGAATCCAATGGACTTGCCCTCCACCAACGCGAACAAGGCACCCTACTGCACGCCGTTGAACACGCTGGTGTTCAACTCAAGCGTCTCTTCGTACGACAACGATCAGCTTGCTGGCTTCACGGATCTGAACACAGCCGATGCCAACAGCACTTGGACCGATAAAGTCGGCGCCGGAGAGAGCATCAATGGCGGTAGCTGGTTCATGGGTGGGGTCAACGGTGGCCTGATCGACAACCTGTGTTCCGGCAAGACAATCTCCAAGCTGAGCGACGTACTTGGCATTTGCCCCGAAGGTCCTTCACAGAAGGGGACGTTCCAGATCGCAGGTGCTGCGCTCTACGCGCACATGAACCGGATTCGCTCCACCAGCCAGGCGGCAACGCTGGGCGTGCCAACCGCCGACACCACCTCCCTCAAGGTCACGACCTACGCCGTCCAGCTGGCCACCAATACGCCCAAGATCAACGTGAACGTAGGCAGCAAAACCGTCACCATCATGCCAGCGTACCAGTTGCACCCGCAGTCGCCCAACTCGGTAACTGCGGACGCCAGCACCGGAACACTGGTGGACTTCAAGGTCATTTCGCAGACGGCCACGAGCGGCAAGTTCTACGTAAACTGGGAAGATTCCGTCGCCGGCGGAGATTATGACCAGGATGTCTGGGGCATCCTCAGCTATACGGTGACGGGCAATACAGTCCAGGTATCGACCCAGGTGGTCTCCGGCTCGTCAGCGAACGGCCAGGGCTTCGGCTATGTCATCTCCGGCACAACCAAGGACGGCCCACACTTCCATTCGGGCATCTACAACTTCAAGTACACCGACCCGGCTCCTGTCACCGTCACGCCTTCGAGCGCGCCCATCAACACATCAGGCGGCTGCAATCTGTGTAACTTCGGCGATCCCCAGACCACCGTCAGCTACACGGCCAGCGGGTCGGTGGCTTCGCAGTTCATGGATCCGCTCTACTACGCAGCAAAATGGGGCGGCTTCAAAGACCTGAACGGTTCGGGCACACCCGACCAGGTCTCCGAATGGGATGTACGCTTGTCCGATGGCAGCGGCGGTTCCGACGGCTTGCCGGACAACTATTTCTACGCCACCAACCCAGGAGCGCTCAGCAGCGCGCTGGAGCGCGCGTTCCTGTCGATCCTGCAGACTTCCTCGGCGGCATCGGTGGCAACCAGTTCCTCGTCGCTCACGACCGGATCGACGATCTACCAGGCTCGCTTCAATGGCACTGACTGGTCCGGTCAATTGCTCGCATACGCTGTCGACACCAACGGCGTCGTCAACAATCCTGCCCTGTGGGATGCGGGCGCAAAAATGAAGACGGTCAACGCAACCGCCCGCAACATCCTCACGTACGATGGCACGTCATCGGCAAATGCCGGAATTCCGTTCCGCTGGGGCAACCTGCCGGCAAGCTATCAGAGCACGCTTAATCGCAGCGACACACTAGGAAGTGCACGCCTGAACTGGATTCGCGGCGACCAGAGCAATGAAGGGACTGCAACCGGCAAATTCCGGGTCCGGCCCAACTCGGTCCTTGGCGACATCGTCAATTCCAGCCCACAGTATGTTGGCCGCCCCAATGCGGGCTATGCGGACGCCGACTATGCCACCTTCGTCCTGGGCAAGAAAAGCCGCAAGCCCATGCTATATGTCGGCGCCAACGACGGCATGCTGCATGCGTTCTCCGCGAATCCGATCACGAGCGGCAGCGACGCCGGTACGGAGTTGTTTGCCTACGTGCCTTCCGCGCTATACGCCAATCTGCCCGGGCTCAGCGACCTTGCCTACACGCACGCTTACTATGTCGACGGCACGCCTGCAGTGACGGATGCCAAGGTCAATGGCAGCTGGAAGACCGTGCTGTTGGGCGGGCTTGGCGGTGGCGGCGCAGGCATCTACGCATTGGATGTGACCAACCCGGAGAGCATCAGCGAGGGCACGGCCGCCTCGACCGTCCTGTGGGAGTTCACCAACAACGTCGATGCGGACCTGGGCTATACCTTCGGGCAGCCTTCGATCATCAAGATGGCGAACGGCAAGTGGGCAGCGATCTTCGGCAATGGCTACAACAGTGCCGCAGGCAAAGCGTACTTGTACGTCGTGTTTCTTGACAGGCCCGCAGGCTCGAAAAGCTGGGTGCTGGGCACCGACTATCTGAAGCTGGCCACGGGCGCCGGTTCGGTCTCCACGCCGAACGGGCTTTCGCAACCGTTCCCCGCTGACGTCGACGGCGATGGCACTACCGACTTCATCTACGCCGGTGATCTGCTTGGCAACTTATGGAAGTTCAACATGAAGAGCACCGCGGCTTCTGCCTGGGGCCTGCAAACCGCGAACACGCCGCTGTTCATCGCTACCGATGCCAGCGGTGCCCGGCAGCCGATCACATCGTCCGTGGATGTCACGCGCAACCCCGCGGGCGGCTATGTCGTGCTGTTCGGCACGGGCCGCTATGTAGACACGACTGACCCCGCGAATATGTCGACGCAAACTTTCTACGGCATCTGGGATCAGAACTTACCCACTTTGAGCACGGTTGCCCGCAGTTCACTGGTAGCGCAGACCATCAACCGGGAAGTCGATGCCAACGGCTACACCTATCGTATGGTGAGCCAGAACCAGGTCCTCTATGCCGCCAACGGCAAGCAAGGCTGGTATCTCGACCTGGTGTCGCCAGCTTCCGGCATCCAGGGCGAGCGGGTGGTCTACAGCCCGCTGGCGCGCGGAGACCGCATCATCTTCACGACACTGATCCCTTCAGCAAACTCCTGTGATAGCGGGGGGACCAGCTGGTTGATGGAACTCGCGTCGCTATCCGGCGGACGCCTGACGGTCACGCCATTCGACGTGAACAATGATCGCACCTTCTCTTCAGCCGATTTCCTCAATGACGGCGCCAATGGCAACGTCCCGGTCGGCGGACGGAAATCCACCGTCGGCATTACGCCAGCGCCCACGGTCACAAAGTGCGGCACGAGCAAGGAATGCAAGTTCATGACCGGCACCACTGGCAACCAGGAGACCGTAGGAGAGAGCGCATCGAGCCAGACGGGGCGACTGTCCTGGCGGGAGATCCTGCATTGACTTCGCCATGTAGCATCAAGATCATGAGGAATATCGCCATGAAAACAGTATGTGTGGCGCGAACACCCGCTCGGGGCTTTACGCTGATGGAGATGATGGCCGTTGTGGCCATCGTCGGAATCCTGACAGCGATCGCCATCCCGAACTACACGCAGTACGTACTGCGTGCGAAGCGAACCGAAGGCAAGGCCGCTCTGCTGAAGACGCAGGGCGCGCTCGAGCGCTACTACACGGTGAACAATACCTACACGCAGGATCTCACTGCCCTGGGTGCGAGTGCTTTCTCCGGAGATAACGCCGCGAGTAGCGCCTACACCATTGCGGTTGTCCCTGGCGTCAATGGCATCGCGGTGAGCTATACCATCAACGCGACGCCGGTCGGACAGGACGCGCTGTGCGGGGTCCTGTCCGTCGACTACCAAAATACCAAGACGGCCAGCGGCACGGGTACACAGTCGCAGTGCTGGTGAATCACCAGATCACGCAGAAAAAGGGTTAGCGGTTTCGAGGTCGAGGTCGAGGTCGAAGTGAAGGTCAAGAAGTTGCCCCCTGGCCCTTTTGAGAATTCTCCTCAGTCAAACTCTACAATTCGGAACACTTGCAGCGCGCCATCCTGGTTATCTTCTGGCATCCCGTCTTTGATGCGAGATTGCCATGCCGCTGGGAACCGGACGACCACCTCACCCATCATCCGCAAGGCGGGGTCTCCCCTCCCCGCCTCGCGGCTTCATCCTCATCGAATCCCTCACCGCCCTCGCTGTCCTCGGCGTCGGCCTGCTGCCGCTTGCTGCGCTGGCGCCGTTCGCACTAGGCACACTGCGCGGCTATGAGGCCCTCGGCCATGCTACACGTGCCGCCGCCGAACTAGCGGAGTTGGAGGATCCGGGCCTCGCGCTGTCGCCCCTTCAGGCACGCGGCATTAGCCCGAATGAGCTCCAACTGTGCCAGTCGCTTGCTTCGGCGGAGGACAGCGGGTGCTTGCCGGGATCAAGGCTGGCGGTCGTCGGGCCGCTGTCCTTGGCCTCGTCGAGATCTATCGGCGGCGTGCAGGATGCGGCCGCGCTGCGTGCCGTTGCTCTCTGGATCCGGCCATGAGGGCTCGTCGGGCACAAGGGTTCTCCTTGATCGAACTGATGGTTGGCCTGGCGCTCGGCCTGCTGGTCGGCGCGCTGGCTGTGTCGGCGTTCCATGCCGTCCAGGTCGCTTACCGCACCGCCGTCGATCTCGTGCTGCTGGAAGAGCGCGGCCAGCGGGCGCTCGCGATCCTCTCCCACCTGGTCCGGCATAGCGGTTGGCAGCCGGTCGGCGCGGCGTTGCCAGCCAACGCGCCACCGGCGCTGTCAGGGCGGGACGATTGCGGCCAGCCGGGCATTGCCGCGCTGCCTACCTGCACTCGCCGTGGCTTCAATGGCAGCGATGTGCTGCTGGTGCGATTCAGCGGCAGCGGGCGCGTGCAGGATCCGACGCTGCCGGACCAGACCATGATCGATTGCAGCGGGTATGCGTTGCCGGCGGTGAGCGTCGGCGGATCGGCTGGTGGCGCAGCCCGCGCTTATGCGGGGGAGAGCCTGATCTATATCGCCACCGGCTCGGATGGCGAACCGCAACTGTTGTGCCGCTATGCCAGCCGGCGCGAGGGGCGGGTGCTGGAGGGAAGCTGGACTTCGGGCGCCCTGGTGCGTGGCGTGGAGGCCATGCAGTTGCGATACGGCATCGATACCGATGGCGATGGCAAGGCCGACGCGTTCCTGCGCGCCGAGGAACTGCGCGCCAGGGGCGACGCGGCCTGGCGCGAGGTACTGGTGGTGCAGGTGGCACTGGTGCTGCGCGGTGAGCGCCCACTGGCGCTGGCGGCAGCGCCGGCCGTGCTCACCTTGTTCCCACCGGGCGCGCATGCCGGCGCAGGCCTCCATGCCGACGACCTCTTCTTCTCGCCGCATGATCGGCCTGCCTTGATACGACGAGTGTTCTCGGCATCCGTGCGCCTGCGCAATACCTGGCCCTGCAGGCAGACACTATGCTGAGCGCCACGGTTGCGCCTTGCCTGCGGCGCGGTAACCGGGCCGCAGGGAGCACCACGCTCCTGCTGACGGCCACGATGCTTCTGCTTGTGGCCGCCACAACCCTGGCTGGCCTTCAATTTCTGCTCGCCAGCAGGCAAGTGGCCACTTACCAGCTCGAACAGGAGATCGCCTTTCGCGCGGCGGAGACGGCGCTGCTCGACGCGGAAGCGGAGTTGATGGCGGCGCTCAGCAACGGCGCGTCCGGCGTGGATAGCCGCCTTGCTGCGTGGCCGCCGCCGGGCCAATGCGGCGCCGGCGCGCAGCGGGGACTCTGCCGGCCCGCCCCGGGCATGCCGCCGCCATGGCTGAATTGGCTCGATGCGCGCCGGCCGGATGAGACCACCGGCATCGCGATGGGCACCTTCAGCGGCGTTACCCTGCCGGCCTTGCCACCCGGTGCGGTTGGGGCGAGCGCCATGCCGCGGTACGTTGCCGAGTTGATGCACGAGCGCCCTCCTGGCGAATGGCTGGGATCCGACTACACGCCGGGCACGGGACAACGGCTGCGTTTTCGCATTACTGCGCTAGGGTTGGGGCGCGACGCGACGGTACGCAGCTTGCTACAGAGCGAGTTCCAGCCATGACGCACTCCTCCCGGTACCACAACTCGCTGATTGCGCTCGCCGCCGGATTGCTGTTTTCTTGCACGGCACAGGGCGTGGGAAGCACGCCACCTTTCCTGGTACCGCCGCCCAAGTGGATACCTGGCTGGCCGGGCCACGCGGCGTTCGTCGTTGAGCACGGCGCGCGCGCTGCGCTGGTCTGGCTGGGCATGCGTGATGGCAGGCTGCGCGCGTTCAATGCGACGTCCGGCGACGAAGTACTCGCTTACCAGCCGCGCCCAATGCGAAAACAGGGCCCCACGCCCTGCCCCCACCCCGAGGCAGCCGACGTCTCGCTCGAACCCGGCCGCTGGCGCACCGTGCTGCTGTGTGGCCTTCCGGCAAACGCAGCCGATCCACAGGCAGGTCTTTTCGCCCTCGACATCACGAATGCAACGGCGCAGCCACCAGTAGGGCCGCTCTGGGAGGTCAAGGCTTCCGACACGCTGCCGCTGGCCCCATCGGGCCCCGTCCGCACATTGGCGCTCTCCTCGCATGAAGGCCCGCGCTGGTACGCCATGGTGACGCTGGGCGCCTCGCACGGTCGCCAAGCCCAGCAAGGTGGGCCGCATCGCGATCCGCCCAGGCAGCAAGCCGGCATCGCCATGCTGCCCCTGGACAAACCCTCGCACGCACCGTGGCAAGGGCGTCACGCGATACGGCGGCTGCTCCTGCCGGCCGGCGGTTGCGGGAGCGCCGGACCCAACCCCGCGCTGCTTGCCGCGAGCATCCTGCCAGATACTTCCGGCGTGGCCCTGGCGGCGTATGCGGTGGATGCCGCCGGCGGGCTCTGGCGTTTCGATTTGCGCGGCGCAATGCCATGGCGCGATAGCGGCCGGCGCGTCGAGTGCATTTACCGGATGGACAACCCAACGCCATCGTCGCGCGCAATCGTGCCCCCCGCCCTGATCAGCGCCGCCGGCGGCCACCTGGTGGTCTACGGAAACGGTACCCATGTCAGCGCGGTATTCGACAGCACGGCCCTCGCAGACGCAGGTAGCCCTAGTCACAGCGGCGCACGCATTGTGGCCCAGCCTCAAGGAGGCGGCGTGGTGCTGCGCCGGCAGGCTCACACGCCAGATATTCAAGGCCGACCAGTATCCACCGCTGGCTGGTACTTGCCTCTTCCCAATCCCGGCGAGCGCCTGGAACGGCTTCTCCCCGCCGACCCGGGCTACCTCGGCTTTGTCACCCGAACGCCCGACGCGCGCCAGCGCGCGTACCTGATCCACGCGCTGAGCGGCGAATCCACTGCCAGCGCGCAGGCTGGCGGGCCTCTCACTCACGTAGCAACCGGGTTCGGGACCAGCGCCAAGGCGACCGTCGTTCTCGACCGCGCGGCACTACCGTCAAAACTTGCGCCGCAACCGGGCGTCACGTCGCATGAGGACGTGACCCTCACGCTCTGGTCGCTGGAGGAAGGAAGCGCCGTGCCACTCAACCGCACCGTCGCCAGCCGCCGCACCGGCCGCCTCAGCTGGCGCGAGCTGATCCGCTCCGGGTCGCCGTGAGACTTGGATACGCCTTCCAGACCAATCCACCGCCAACCGCGCCACCGCTTCCCGGAGCTCCCTGCATGACACCTTGTCACCGCCCAACCGGCTTCACCCTGCTCGAGTTGCTGATCACGCTGACTGTCTCCACAATCCTTATGGCAATGGTGATGCCTGCCTGGCACCAGCATATGGAACGCGGCAGGCGTGCCGAGGCGCGCAGCGCACTGATCGGATTGATGCTGGACCTGGAGCGCCACGCGCTCGCCACCATGACCTTCGCCGCCCAGCCGGGCGSCGCGACGGCAGCCGGCAAGTGGCCGCAGTCGGTGCCCGCCCAGGCAGCGCGCCCGCGTCATTGGATCAATGCCAGTGCCTGCCCGGGCAGCGGGCTCGCGCATTGCGTGGAGCTGCGCGCCGTGCCGCAGACGCCGGATGCGTCATGCGGCACGCTGATTCTGCGCAGCACCGGCGAGTGGCTTGCCCAGCCCGCCTTTGCCGCGGAGCCGGTGCCGCTGCCCCAGGCGTGCTGAGGCGGTCGTGCGTCGGCTCTGGCACCGGAATTGGCACCGGAATTCGCGTCGCGGCGCAACGCTTGCCGAACTCCTCACCTGCGTGGCTGTGCTGGCCATCCTGGCGGCGCTGGCTTTCCCGTCCTGGCAGCGCTTGCAGGCGCGCCAGCAGGTGATGCTGGCGGCAGACCGCCTGGCCGGCTCGCTGGCAGTGGCGCGCTCGGCCGCCGTAGCGCGGCGCTCCGACGTGGTACTGACGCCCTTGCCGGGCGCTTCGTCGCTGGACCACGGCTGGAGGCTGGCACTGGAGCCGGGGGACGAGCCGGGCCAGGACAATGCTGGCTTGCTTGCTGTCGTCGAACTGCGCGACGCCTGCCTGCGCATCGCCCTGCGCTCGACCGCGCAAGGCAGCAATACGCTGCGCATGACAGCTGTGGGATACTCTCGCTCAGAGCAAGGCGGGTTTCTCGCCGCCACCTTCACCGTGACCTGCCGGGGCGAACAGCGGCAGCTAAGGCTCGGCGCCCACGGCCGCGTCCGCTTGTGCACGCCGGGGCAGGATGCCGATTGCGACGGCCTCGCACAGTCCGAGCCGCCCTGACACCTGATGACTGTAACCATATCCAACTCACCGCCCGCGCGGCAGGAAGCACCAGGCCTCATGTTCTCCGATACCGACCACGCAGCCATGGCACAGGCTCTCGCGCTCGCCGAGCGTGGCATGTACACCACCACGCCCAATCCGCGCGTTGGCTGCGTATTGTCCAAGGACGGCAAGATCATCGGCCAGGGCTTCACCCAACCCGCCGGGCAGGATCACGCCGAGATCCAGGCACTCAAGGATGCCGCGGCGCGCGGGAACGATCCCAAGGGCGCCACGGCCTTTGTCACGCTCGAGCCCTGCAGCCATTTTGGCCGGACACCGCCTTGCGCGGACGCGCTGGTGCGCGCCGGCATTGCGCGCGTGGTGGCCGCCATGGAGGACCCGAACCCGACGGTTTCGGGCCGTGGCTTGCAGCGGCTGCGCGAAGCCGGCGTGGACGTACGCTGCGGCCTGCTCGAAAAAGAAGCACGCGAACTCAACATCGGCTTTGTCAACCGAATGACGCGTGGCCTGCCCTGGGTGCGTGTCAAGGTGGCCGCCTCGCTCGACGGCGGCACCGCGCTGCACGACGGCAGCAGCCAGTGGATTACCGGCCAGGCGGCGCGCGACGACGGCCACGCCTGGCGTGCGCGCGCCAGCGCTATCCTGACTGGTATCGGCACCGTGCGCGACGACAACCCGCAGCTCAATGTGCGTGCCGTGGACACGCCGCGCCAGCCTCAGCGCGTGGTGGTGGATTCCCGGCTGGAACTTCCCCTGGACGCGCGCCTGCTGACGCCGGACACCGGCGACTTTGCCAAGCCCGTGCTGGTGTTCTGCGCCTTTGACGATACCGCGCGCCGTCGCGCCCTGGAAGCCCGCGGCGCGGAAGTGGTGGTGCTGCCCAATCCCCACGGCAAGGTGGAATTGCGCCACATGCTGGAAGAACTCGGCCGGCGCGGCATCAACGAGCTGCACGTGGAAGCCGGCTTCAAGCTCAACGGATCGCTGATCCGCGAGCATTGCGCAGACGAGTTGCTGATCTACCTCGCGCCCAAGCTGCTGGGCGACGCGCAAGGCATGTTCCAGTTGCCGCCCCTGGCGCGGCTGCAGGACGCCGCGGCCTTCCGCTGGCACGACGTGCGCATGATCGGCGAAGACCTGCGCCTGATTGCGCGCCGCGCCGATCACGTCTGATCGCCTGACGGCAGGCCGCGCGCAAAACGAATCCGCTGCGCACCTGCTAGCATGCGTGTTTTCCCATTGCATCAAGCATCGATCATGTTCACTGGCATTGTCGCGGCCGTCGGCCGCATCGAAACCGTATCCCCGCTGGGCGCCAGCGAAGCCGCAGCCGATGCCGGTGTGCGCCTGCGCATCCGTGCCAACGGGCTGGACCTGTCCGATGTCATCCTTGGCGACAGCATCGCCATCCAGGGTGCCTGCATGACGGTCATCGCGCTGGACGGCGACGCCTTCGACGTCGACGTCTCCCGCGAATCGCTCGACAAGACCGCTGGCCTGGACAAGCCCGGCCGGGTCAACCTGGAGAAGGCGCTGACCCTGGCCGACCGCCTCGGCGGCCACCTGGTCTCGGGCCATGTCGACGGGCTTGGCGAAGTCACCCACTTCGCGCCGGTGGGCGAGTCGCATGAACTGCGCGTGCGCGCCCCGCGCGAGCTGGGACGCTATCTGGCCTACAAGGGGTCGGTGGTGGTCAACGGCGTGTCGCTGACGGTCAACAAGGTCATCGACGATGAAGACGGCTGCACGTTCTCGATCAACCTGATCCCCCACACGATCGAGGTCACCACGCTGCAGGACCTGAAGCCCGGCACGCGCGTGAACCTGGAGATCGACCTGATCGCGCGATACGTGGAACGCATGTTGAGCGCGCCAAAACCCGCCTGACACGCGTCTTTTCGGCACCCAGGCGGCCTGCCAAGGCCACCTGACTTTCCGCCGTCCGCCGCCCTACGGAGGGCCATCTGCATTGGCCCCGCTGGCGCCGCGCGCCCTGCGGCGCCTGGTTGACGTACAATATTGGGCCAGACCGCTGCCGCGGCCAGCCTGTATACCCCGAAGCGGCAGCCGGCCAGCAAGCCATCCCGCCCGAAATTCAGCCAGAATTCCAGCCCAAACTTCAGCCAGCTTCCCAGCCTGCAAGCTATGACAATCGCCCGTACAGAAGAAATCATTGCCGAAATCCGTGCCGGCCGCATGGTCATCCTGGTTGACGAGGAAGACCGCGAGAACGAGGGGGATTTGGTCCTGGCTGCCGATTTCGTCACACCGGAGGCGATCAACTTCATGGCCAAGTACGGCCGGGGCCTCATCTGCCTGACGTTGACCGCCGAACGCTGCCGCCAGCTCGAGCTGCAACCCATGGTGAGCCGCAACGGCACGGTGCACGGCACCAACTTCACGGTGTCGATCGAGGCAGCCGAAGGCGTCACGACGGGCATCTCGGCGGCCGACCGGGCCCGTACCGTGCAAGCCGCGGTAGCCAAGGATGCCCGTGCCGCCGATCTGGTCCAGCCCGGCCATATCTTCCCGTTGACGGCCCAGCCCGGTGGTGTGCTGATCCGCGCCGGCCATACCGAGGCCGGGTGCGACCTGGGCGCCCTGGCCGGCCTGACGCCGGCTGCGGTGATCTGCGAGATCATGAAGGACGACGGCACCATGGCGCGCCTGCCGGACCTGATCGAGTTCGCGCAAGAGCATGACATCAAGATCGGCACCATTGCCGACCTGATCCACTACCGCAGCCGCACCGAGAGCATCATCGAGCGCGCCGGCGAGCGCACCATGCAAACGCCATATGGCACGTTCCACAGCATCATCTATCGCGACAAGCCGAGCGGCCGCGCCCACCTGGCGCTGGTCAAGGGCAATCCCCAGGCTGATCGCGAAACGCTGGTGCGCGTGCACGAGCCGCTTTCCACGCTGGACCTGCTGGAAGTGTCGCGTACCACGCACTCCTGGAGCGTGCCCGCCGCGCTCGAGGCCATTGCGCAGTCCGAGCATGGCGTGATGGTGCTGCTGAACTGCGGCGACACGGCTGAACAGCTGTTCACGCAGTTCTCGGCGCTCGACGCGCCGCAAAACCGCCCGCGCGTAAAGCCGGACCTGCGCACCTACGGTACCGGCGCCCAGATCCTCAAGGATCTCGGCGTGGGCAAGATGCGCGTGCTGGCATCCCCACTGAAAATGCCGAGCATGACCGGCTATGACCTTGAAGTGACTGGCTACCAGCCCATGAGCGGCGGCCAGGCTAACTGAACTACCGGATACACGGCGGCCGCGAGCCTATCGCGGGCCGCCACCCCGAACCCAGGAGAAGATAAGATGGATCACGGTTTCTACCCCAGCAACCTCGAAGGTGAAGGCCTGCGCATCGGCATCGTGCAAGCGCGCTTCAACGAACCGGTTTGTGCCGAACTGCTCGAAGCCTGCGTCGCCGAACTGGAAAAGCTGGGCATCGAAGGCGAGGACACCCTGGTGGTGACCGTGCCGGGCGCGCTCGAAATCCCGCTGGCATTGCAAAAAATGGCCGAAAGCGGCCAGTTCGATGCGCTGGTCGCGCTGGGCGCGGTCGTGCGCGGCGAGACCTATCACTTCGAGCTGGTGTCGAATGAATCGGGCGCCGGCATCAGCCGCGTCGGGCTGGACTTCAATGTGCCCATCGCCAACGGCATCCTGACCGTCGACACCGACGCCCAGGCCCATGCCCGTACCCGCGAGAAGGGCCGCGATTGCGCCCGCGCCGCGGTGGAAATGGCCAACCTGGTCTCCGCGCTGGATTCGCTGCGCAGCCAGGAAGCGGATGAAGACGAGGACGACGATGAGTGACGCGCCCGAGAGCAGCAACCCAGCCGGCAAGCCGGCGGACGACGCCGGCGCGAAGCCCGTCGCCAAGGCCGAGCCCAAGGCAGCGCCCAAAAGTGCGCGCCGCCGCTCGCGCGAACTCGCGCTGCAGGGCCTGTACCAGTGGCTGCTGAACCGCAACGATACCGATGCGATCCAGGCCCACCTGCATGACGCCCAAGGCTTCAACAAGGCTGACCGCGAGCACTTCGATGCACTGCTCAATGGCGCGATCCGCGAAGAAACCCGGCTGACGGGTGCCTTCGAGCCGTTCCTGGACCGCCCGGTGAGCGAGTTGTCGCCGGTCGAGCGCGCGGCCCTGCTGATCGGCAGCTACGAGCTGATCCACTGCGTGGACATCCCGTACAAGGTTGTCATCAACGAAGCCGTGGAACTGACCAAGACCTTCGGCGGCGTCGAAGGCTACAAGTACGTCAATGGCGTGCTGGACAAGCTGGCCGCCAAGGTGCGCGCGCCGGAACTGGCCGCCCGACGCTGAACAACGGCAGCCGGCGCCGTTCACGGTGCCATGCTTGCCGTACCGACACCCGCTCCGGCGGGTGTTTTTACTTCTACCGCAGCCAACATCCACCTAACTGCAGCTTAACTGCAGCGTAACCCCGATCAACCCGCCTATCAGGCCCACCAAGCCTATCCCGCCATGGATCTGCAGCGCCTCGCCACTGCCTCCCGTCTTGCCAATATCGATGCCTTCCACGTGATGGAGCTGGCCAAGCAGGCCGCCGAACTCGAGCGTGCCGGGCGCCACATCATCCACATGGGGATCGGCGAGCCCGATTTCACCGCCGCCGAACCCGTGGTGCGGGCCGCCGAGGCCGCCATGCGCCGCGGCGTTACCCAGTACACCAGCGCGCTGGGCATCGCGCCGCTGCGCGAGGCCATCGCCGGCTATTACAAGACCATGTACGGGATCGACATCCCTGCGCGCCGCGTGGTGGTGACCGCCGGCGCCTCGGCCGCGTTGCTGCTGGCCTGCGCCGTGCTGGTGGAGATTGGCGCGGAGGTGCTGATGCCTGACCCCAGCTACCCCTGCAACCGGCATTTTGTTGCCGCCTTCGACGGCCGCGCGAAGCTGATCCCGAGCGGCCCGGCCCAGCGCTTCCAGCTCACGGCGGAGCAGGTGGAGACACATTGGGGCGAGCAGACCCGCGGCGTGCTGCTGGCGTCGCCCTCCAACCCCACCGGCACCTCGATCCTGCCGGACGAACTGGCGCGCATCCTGAAGGCCGTGCGGGCCCGCCAGGGCTTTGCCATCGTCGACGAGATCTACCAGGGGCTGTCGTACGATGCACCGCCGGTATCGGCGCTGAGCCTCGACGACGACGTGATCACCGTCAACAGCTTCTCCAAGTACTTCAATATGACCGGCTGGCGCCTGGGCTGGCTCGTGGTCCCGGACGAACTGGTAGGCGCCTTCGAGAAAGTGGCGCAGAACCTGTTCATCTGCGCGTCAGCCGTCGCCCAGCACGCCGCGCTGGCCTGCTTCTCCCCCGAGGCGCTGGCGATCTACGACGCGCGCAAGGCGGAATTCCACCGTCGCCGCGATGCCATCGTGCCGGCGCTGGAGTCGCTGGGCCTGCGGGTGCCGGTCAAGCCGGATGGCGCCTTCTATGTGTATGCGGACTGCCGTGGCGTCAACCACCCGTCCGCCGGCGATGCCGATGCCTTGACCCAGGCCATGCTGCACGATGCCGGCGTGGTGCTGGTGCCGGGCCAGGACTTCGGTCCATACACGGCGAGCGACTACATCCGGATCTCCTACGCAACCTCGATGGAAAACATCGAGGAAGCCATGGCGCGCCTGGGCAAGTTCTTCGCCTGAACGCCAGCCAGAGCCGTCAGGCAACGAAAAAAAAGCACCCCGGAGGGTGCTTTTTTTCTGCGCTGCCCGAGATACGAGGATCCCGCGATCAGGCGCTTTTCGGGACGTTGCCTGCCGCTTCCAGCTTGTCGCCGGCCGTGCCGTGACGATGCTCGGCCTGTGCCTTGGCATCCGCCGTCACTTCCGGCTTGGCCGACACCGGCTCAGCCGCGACGCTGCGCACGCCAGGCAGTTGGCGCAGGCGGGCACGCTCTGCCAGCACCTTGGCGCCATATCCACCATCGGTGTTGGTGGTCGCCGCACCCACGTAATACTTCAGGCCGCCTTCCAGCGAACCGGCGCGGGCGATGCAGTCCTTGAGCACCAGCGCACCGATCTTGATGTTGGCGTACGGGTTCAGCGCGGCTGCCACGCCGCCCACGGCCTCGTACTTGTCCTGATGGACCTTGGTCATCACCTGCATCAGGCCCTGCGCGCCCACGCCGCTCTCCGCGTACGGATTGAAGCTGGACTCGATCGCGATCACGCCCAAGATCAGCAGCGGATCGATGCCGACCTCGCGCCCCGTCAGGTATGCGGCCTTCACCAGTTGCGCGGTGGCCTGCGCCGCCACGCGATACTTGCGCGCGATGTACTCAGCCACCACGGCCTGCTCACGCGCGCTGCCCAGCGTGGCCGGGTTACGTGCATCCAGCGCCACGCGCTGTGCCGGGATCTGCGCGGCCAGGTGAGCCACGGAGGGCACCTTGCCGGCGGGCTGCTGGCCCCAGTCGTCCGTACCGGACACGGTCGGCAATCCTGCCGGCTTGGACTGCGCCAGCGTCAGGCCCAGCTTGGCCGCGGCCACATCGGCCGTGGAGGCTGGCACCGCCGCTTCCATCAATACCGCAGGCGCTTCCTCGCCAGCCAGCGCACCGGCCAGGGCCGTACGCCATTCCTGGCTGACAGATAGCGATACCGCGGCGACTACAGATACAACCCCGAGACTGTTCAGGGCATATTTCAATGATGCGCGGCCGCTGCGTAAAGCACGGCCAGCGACCGGATGCGCAAGGCGGACCTGCAATGCCCGACTCACTCCGGGTACCGGGTGTCTGAAACGGACCTGCAATGCCCGTCCGACTCCGGGAAGATGAAGGGTTTTCCAACCACTCATACTTACCTCCATCCGCTGTCCGCTTCGTGCCACGCTGCTGCGCCGCACGCCCGTTGACCGCGTATTCAAGTAAGGATGCCGCGCCGCCCAGCAAAGACGTCCAGCACCTGTTGGTGGGCGCTCCCCATGCGCCCAACGAGAAACAGGGTAGGCTCTTGGGGGAGCCTGCCCTGCCGCGAACTACTCAAAGCACCCGGCCATGGCCGGGGCGATCGATCGAATCCGTCCTGCTCAGACGCATCCGCTCACATGATCAGATATGGATAATTCCCCACTAATCCCCTTGACAGGGCGGAAGAAAATGTGCTGCACCGCAACACTCCAACGAGCAGAACCGGATTGTAGGAACCCTTTTATACATCGTCAAGAATAACGTTTTAAATAAACAAAGCTTTTGGTTATATGTAACAAGGGTCTTTGATGCACTTCCGTGCCCCCGCCATTGGTTGAAACTCAGTACTGGCAAAGCATGGAGGCCATCCTTGCCGACCGCGGCAGAGTCAAAAAATTTACAATTTGGACATGCAAATTGGGACGATTTTTTTGTGCCCCATCACATCCATGTGATTATTGCATCACACAACTTGCGTGGGCAGGTGCGCTAACGTGCCTGTGCCTCAATCGAATAAATCATGAAATACAACGACTTGCGCGATTTCCTGGGCCAACTGGAAGGCCTTGGCGAACTGAAACGGATCGGTGCGCCGGTGTCGCCCAACCTCGAAATGACCGAGATTTGCGACCGGCTGTTGAGAGCGGGCGGACCGGCAGTCATGTTCGAAAACCCGAGCGATCCCCATCGCCATGGTCAGACTTATAGCGTGCCCGTACTGGCCAATCTGTTCGGCACGACACGCAGGGTAGCCCTCGGCATGGGTGCCGAAAGCCTGGCCGACCTGCGCGACATCGGCCGCGTTCTGTCGGCGCTCAAGGAGCCCGAGCCACCCCGCGGCTTGCGCGAAGCCGGCAAGCTGTTCACCCTCGTTAAATCGGTGTGGGACATGGCGCCCAAGCGCGTCAACAGCCCAGCCTGCCAAGAGGTGGTGTGGGAAGGCAACGACGTGGACCTGGCGCGCCTGCCGATCCAGACGTGCTGGCCGGAAGACGCGGCGCCGCTGATCACCTGGGGCCTGGTGATCACCAAGGGTCCGCACAAGAAGCGCCAGAACCTTGGCATCTACCGCCAGCAGGTGATCAGCCGCAACCAGGTCATCATGCGCTGGCTGGCGCATCGCGGCGGCGCGCTGGATTTCCGCGAGCATGCGCTGGCCAACCCCGGCAAGCCGTTCCCGATCGCGGTGGCGCTGGGCGCGGACCCCGCCACCATCCTCGGCGCCGTTACCCCGGTGCCCGACACCTTGTCGGAGTACCAGTTCGCGGGCCTGCTACGCGGCAGCCGCACCGCGCTAGCCGGCTGCATCACGCCGACGCTGTCCGAGCTGAGCGTGCCGGCCTCGGCCGAGATCGTGCTGGAAGGCCACATCCAGCCCGACCCGGATCACCCGTCCGGCTACCAGCATGCGCTGGAAGGCCCGTACGGCGACCACACCGGCTATTACAACGAGCAGGACTGGTTCCCCGTCTTCACCATCGACCGCATCACCATGCGGCGCGATCCGATCTACCACTCCACCTATACCGGCAAGCCGCCCGATGAACCTGCGGTGCTTGGCGTGGCGCTCAATGAAGTGTTCGTGCCGCTGCTGCAAAAGCAGTTCCCGGAGATCACCGACTTCTACCTGCCGCCGGAGGGCTGCAGCTACCGCATGGCCGTGGTGCGCATGAAGAAGCAGTACGCCGGCCACGCCAAGCGCGTGATGTTCGGCGTCTGGAGCTTCCTGCGCCAGTTCATGTATACGAAGTTCATCGTGGTAGTGGACGACGATGTCGACGTGCGCGACTGGAAGGAAGTGATCTGGGCCATCACCACCCGCGTCGATCCCGCGCGCGACACCGTGCTGGTGGAAAACACGCCGATCGACTACCTCGACTTTGCCTCGCCGGTGTCGGGGCTGGGCTCGAAGATGGGCATCGATGCCACCGACAAATGGCCCGGCGAGACCACCCGCGAATGGGGCCGTCCGATCCAGATGGATGCCGCGGTCAAAGCCCGGGTAGACGGCATGTGGGACGCCTTGTTCGAGGCCCGCGCCAAAGCGTGATGGCGGCCAGCATGTAAGATCACACCAAAACCGCATCGCAACCCATCCGCACGTCCGCGCGAGACGGACCCGAGGAGGAGACATGACTACCCTTGAAGAAGGGCAACTGAGATGGACGCCGTCGCAGGCGTTCCGCGACGGCAGCCGCATTGCGCACTTCATGCGCTGGCTGGAGAGCGAGCGCGGCCTCGCCTTTGCCGACTACGGCGCACTGTGGCAATGGTCGGTAACCGACCTGGAAGCCTTCTGGGACGCCATCCGCGCCTATTTCGACCTGCGCTTCGATACCCCTGCCGAGCGCGTGCTCGGCAGCGCGCAGATGCCCGGCGCGCGCTGGTTCGAAGGCGCCAGCCTGAACTACGTGCAACAAGTGTTCCGCCATGCCGGCAGCGGCGCCGCGCGCCAGCGCACGGCCATCCGCTACGCCGGTGAATCCATCGCGGTCACCGACCTGAGCTGGGATGTGCTGGAGCAGCAGGTTGCCTCGCTGGCCCATGCCTTGCGCGGCATGGGCGTGGCGCGCGGCGATCGCGTGGCGGGCTACCTGCCGAACATCCCCGCCACGGTCGTCGCCTTCCTGGCCACCGCCAGCCTTGGCGCAATCTGGTCGGGCTGCGCGCCGGACATGGGCCAGGTGGCGGTAAGCGACCGTTTCCGCCAGATCGAGCCCAAGGTGCTGATCGCCGTCGATGGCTACCGTTATGGCGGCAAGGCCTACGATCGGGCGCCGGTGCTGGCCGACCTGGCCGCCGCCCTGCCCTCGCTCACCGACCTGGTACTGGTGCCGGGCGAGCACACCGATGCGCATGCCGCCCCCAACGCCATCCCGCTTCCCGCCAACGTGCGCCACCACGCCTGGCAGGCGGTGCTGGCGCATCGCGTACCGCTGGCGATTGAATCCGTGCCATTCGACCACCCGCTGTGGATCGTCTACTCCTCGGGCACCACCGGCATGCCCAAGCCCATCGTGCACGGCCACGGCGGCATCGTCATCGAGCAGCTCAAGCTGATGGCGTTTCACAACAACCTTGGGCCGGACGACGTCTTCCACTGGTACAGCAGCAGCGGCTGGATCATGTGGAACGCGCAGATCGCGGGGCTGCTGCTAGGCAGCACCATCGCGCTCTACGACGGCAATCCAGCCTGGCCCGACGCCGGCGTGCTGTGGCGCTTCGTGGATGCCGCGCGCGTCACCGCCTTTGGCGCGGGCGCGGCGTTCTTCACGGCCGGCATGAAGGCCGGGATCGAGCCCGCGCGCGTGGCCGACCTTTCCCGGCTGCGCGCGCTCGGCTCGACCGGCTCGCCGCTGCCAGCCGAGGCCTATGACTGGATCTACCGCCACGTGGGCGCGGACATCTGGCTTGCGCCGATGAGCGGCGGCACCGACTTCGCCGGCTCGTTCGTGGCAGGCTGCCCGATCCTGCCGGTCTACTCGGGCGAGATGCAATGCCGCTGCCTGGGCGCCAAAGTCGAAGCCTTCGACGAAGCAGGCAATGCGCTGGTGGGTGAGGTGGGCGAACTGGTCTGCACGGCGCCGATGCCGTCGATGCCGCTGTTCCTATGGGGCGACACGAACGGGCAGCGTTACCGCGACAGCTACTTCGATACCTATCCCGGCGTGTGGCGCCACGGCGACTGGATCAAGATCACCGCGCACGGCGGCGCCATCATCTACGGCCGCTCGGACGCGACCATCAACCGGCACGGCATCCGCATGGGCACCAGCGAGCTGTACCGCGTGGTGGAGGACCTGCCGGAAGTGCTCGACAGCATGGTGGTGGACCTCGAATACCTGGGGCGCGACTCGTATATGCCGCTGTTCGTGGTGCTGCGCGAGGGCATGGTCCTAGACGATGCATTGCGCGACACCATGCGCGCACGCATCCGCAGCGCGCTGTCCTCACGCCATGTGCCCAACGAGATCCTGCAGGTGCCCGGCGTGCCGCGCACGCTGTCGGGCAAGAAGATGGAGGTGCCCATCAAGAAACTGCTGCTGGGCCATGCGCCCGACAAGATCGCCAACCGCGACGCCATGGCCAACCCGGAAACGCTGGACTGGTATTTCGCCTACGCCGAGCGATTTATCGCGGCGCGCGCCAGCGAGTCCGCAGCGGCGTGAAAGGAGAAAGGGCGCACCGCAGCCTTGAACGCCGCGATGCGCCCTCTTATTTCTCTTCTTTTTCCTGGCAGGACGGTCAGAACTCCACTTCGAGTTCGCTGATTTCGTCGGGTTCCTTCTTCGCCGCGGCGATCCATTCCTGCAGCTCCGGCATGGCCAGGATCTGCTTGCAGTATTCAACCGGCGCCGGATCCAGCATCACGCCGTAGGTCACGAAGCGCGTCACCACCGGCGCGTACATCGCATCGGCCATGGTGCGCGTTTCGCCGAATAGATAGGGGCCGCCGTATTGCGTCAGGCACTCGGTCCAGATCTGTGCGATGCGGTCGATATCGGCCTGCGCGCGCGACCACACCTTGAAACCAGGAAAGTGCCCCTTCAAGTTCATGGGCAACGCCGCACGCATGGCAGCAAAACCCGAATGCATCTCGCCGCAGATGGCGCGGCAATGCGCGCGTGCGGCACGGTCATCGGGCAGCAGACCGGCCTTCGGGCGGACCTCGTTGAGATACTCGGCGATAGCCAGCGTGTCCCACACGGTCACGCCCTGGTGCAGCAGGCGGGGAACGAGAATCGAGGGCGACAGCAGCAGGATTTCCGCGCGCGCCGCGGCGTCATCGGGGGGCACCAGCACCTCCTCGAATTCCAGTCCCGCGAAGCGCACCAGCAGCCAGCCGCGCAGAGACCACGATGAATACGTTTTACTGCTGATGGTGAGTGTCGTCCTTGCCATCCCGCCTCCTTGCCACCTGGAAAAGCCGTTGCACGGCGGGCGAACCCCGTCGTCTGTGTGCCAGCAGACGGTGCGCCCGTGTCTCTCGCTGCAGTGTCGCGCTATGCGTTGTGTGCTTTGTGCTCGCTGCTTCTACTATGAATTTGTACTGCATCATGGCGGGGACATAGTTTCTGATTGCGCTTACCTTGCTCTTGCCTTGATGTGGCGCAGAGGCCTGCGCCACAGCCGAAAAAAGCCTGCATCAGGCGCGCCGTTTCGCGGCTAAAAATCCTGCGGCCACGGCGGCACCGGCACGGTGCGCCGCGCAGCACCAGCATGAGGCAGATGTACTGGCAAAGATCCGCGCGCGTCGTTCGCGCGCGGCGCTTGCGCCGCATACGAACCAGAACAGGTCACCCCGTTCCGCCATACGGGCAGGCCCGCAAGCCGCATGCCAACGCGATTCGCCGTGGCACGCATATTGCGGCTGATGAGGTCAACGCATAAAAGGGGCGAGCCATGCTGTATCAGGTGTACCAGACTTATGCGGATCTCATGCAGCCCGCCTGCAGCCTGGCCGACATGGTGTCGAACACGCTTGCAGAAAATCCGCGCCTGGCAGGATGCGAGCCGATGCTTGCCACGCGCGCGGCCTGCGAGGTCTTCGCACTGAGCCGCCTGACGCACCATCGCCCGCCGTTCGCCATCGACAGCGTCATGGTGAACGGCACGCCGGTGCAGGTTACAGAGGAAGTGACCGCGAGCACGCCTTTCTGCTCGCTGCTGCGCTTTCGCAAGCACGGCGTCTCYGGCCASCCGCGCGTGCTGCTGGTGGCGCCGATGTCGGGCCACTTTGCCACGYTGCTGCGCGGCACCGTGCAGACCATGCTGCGCGATCACGATGTCTACATCACCGACTGGCACAACCCACGCGACATCTCGCTGGCGCACGGCCGCTTTGGCTTTGACGAGTACGTCTACCACTTGATCGATTTCCTGCGCGTGCTGGGCGGCGGCACGCACCTGATGGCGGTGTGCCAGCCCACCGTGGCGGCGCTCGCCGCCGTGGCGTTGATGGCGGAAGATAGCGATCCGGCGCAGCCGCCGAGCCTGATCCTGATGGCCGGCCCCATCGACGCGCGCATCAACCCGACCAAGGTCAATGAGCTTGCCACCAGCCAGCCCATCGAATGGTTCGAGCGCTCGCTCACCAGTTACGTGCCGTTTCGCTTTGCCGGCGCAATGCGCCGCGTCTACCCCGGCTTCATGCAGCTGATCGCCTTCATGAGCATGAACAGCGAGCGCCACCAGCAGGCTTTCCGCGACCTCTACGATCTGCGTGCCAGCGGCCAGCATGATCGCGCGGATGCGATCCAGGTGTTCTACGAGGAATACTTCGCCACCATGGACCTGAGCGCGGAGTTCTATCTCGAAACCGTGAGCATGGTGTTCCAGGAATTCCTGCTGGCGCAGGGCCTGCTGGACGTGGGCGGGCGCCGCGTGAACCCGCACGCGATCCACCGCACGGCGCTGCTCACGGTGGAGGGCGAGCGCGATGATATCTGCGCCATCGGGCAGACCATGGCCGCGCAGGAACTGTGCGGCAGCCTGCGGCCCTATATGCGCATGCACCACGTGCAAACCGGCGTGGGGCACTACGGCGTCTTCAATGGCAAGCGCTGGGATTCGCAGGTCTATCCGCTAGTGCGCAACGCCGTCCATATGAACGCGTGAGGGTTGAACGCACAAGGCCGCGCGGCGCGGCCAGGTAGCCAGGCGCCTAGGCGGCGCTTTGGTCTGCCGGCCACGGCGTCACCGCCGGCACCGCCCATGGGCCTTCGACATCGACGGTGCCAAAATCCGCCGGCCCCACGATCTCCAGGTACTCCATGTCCGGCGAGTAGTCGAACAGAAAATGCGTGATGCCGGGGCGCTGGTGCACGCAATCGCCAGCCGCCACCAGCGTCTCCTTGTCCTCGTACATGAAGCGCGCCCAGCCCTTGAGCATCAGCACCACATGGAACTGCGCCTCGTGCCGGTGCCAGCCGGTGCCTTGCTCGGGCGGCTGGTTGGCCTTGACCAGTTGCACCAGCAGCTTGCCGCCGGTGGCCTCGGCAATGCCCAGGTCGCGATACAGGAAGAAATCGCGCAAACCCTGGTCGACGAAGGCAGTGTCTTGCGGGCGCACGTGGGAGAACTTCGTGGGAGAGGCATCCGTGGCGGCATCGCCGGCGGAAGCGGTGGACTTGCTGAGGGACTCGGCCATGACAAGCTCCTTTCGCTGAGGGAAACGCTCTGCGCTGCGACGCAACATTCACGCCAGCGGCCGCGTGCCCACGCAGCGCCGAAAGCGGCAAGAACCAGTCCGGATGTGGCGCACCGATCGCTGCGAAAGGCACATGCCTGATGAACGCCCGACGCCTCTGCACCCGTCGGGGGCGCAGCTGAGCACCGGGCAGGTGCCGCGGCAAGGCGCGTTGACGGCTATCATGCAGCGATGCCCACACCCGCCGCAACTTGCATGCTGCCTCTCAATTCTATGCATTTCCAAGGCCAGGAACTGATCCGGGTCGGAGACGATTCCAGTTTCATGCTGCTTGCCCCGCAGTTCGGCGCCCGCCTGGTGCGCTGGGTGCATCGCGGCGAGGACATCCTTTACTGGCCGGAGAACGCCGACTGGTCCCAACTGGCCCGCGTGCGTGGCGGCAACCCGATACTGTTCCCCTTCATTGCCAGGCACTTCGTCGACAGCGTGCCCGGCGCATGGAAAGACGCCAGTGGCACCGTGCGGACGCTACCGATCCACGGCTTCGCGCGCGACCTGCCCTTCGCGGTCACGCGGTTTGAGGCGGGACGCAGCCTGACCATGACGCTGCAAGCGTCGGACGCAACGCGCGCGGCCTACCCCTTCGAGTTCCTGTTCGAGGTCACCTACCGGCTGCTTGACGACAACCTCGAAGCCACATTGCACACGCGCAATACCGGCGAGCAGGCCCTGCCTTACTACGCTGGCCACCACTTCTACTTCCCGCTTGCCCACCAGGCGCGCGCCGCTTCGACGCTGGCCATGCCGGCCGCGGAACTGATGCGCCAGCGCCCCGACGGCTCGCTGGCATCGAACGGCCCAGGCGCCGAGACCTATCAGCTCGACGACCCGCGCCTGCAAGACACCTTCCACGTCCTGCATGCCCAGCGTGCAGCGCCGCGCCACTGCACGCTGGCCGCGCCGCCCGATGCCACCGCCTCGCATGGCCGCAAGCTGGTGATCGAGCTGGACACGCCGGGCAGCACGCCGTGGTTCGCGGTCACCACTTGGTCGGAGCGCGCCGACTCCGACTTCTACTGCGTGGAACCCTGGCTCGGCCTGCCCAACGCCATCCACCACGGCACGGGGTTGCGCTGGCTCGCGCCGGGCCAGGAGGAGGACGCGGTCTGCCGACTGCGGTTGGCTCCATAGGGCGCCATCGCGCCTTCAAGTTTCCCCCCAACATCCTGGCGCTGAACGCGGCGGTAGCAGCGGCTCGCTCGGCCGAGCAGAGCAGCGGCATCGACCAGGTCAACCTCGCCGTCGCCCAGATGACGGCGTTTGCCGTCTAAGGGGCCACGCAGGCCCCGGCGCACCGGCTCCGCCGGTGGGCCAGAGCGAGAGATAATGCACTTTTCATAGGATCCGGCACCCGCGCACCTTGCGCTAGCCGGGGCATCCCGCGTAGAATCGCGCTTCTTGCGGGCGTCGTATAATGGCCATTACCTTAGCTTCCCAAGCTAAAGACGTGGGTTCGATTCCCATCGCCCGCTCCACATCAGATAGAGACGAGCCGCCTTCGCCACTGGTCGCATGCCCGATCAGGATCGCCCGGCGGCTTTTTTGTTGCCATGCGCCCCCAAGACCCCAGTTCCGACCCGACGCCAGCCAACGACGCTGACAACGCGCCCGCCAAGGCTGCCGACAGCAGCGACGTGGCACACCCGCGCCGCATCCGTTCCTTCGTGCGCCGCGCGGGGCGAACCTCCGCCGGCCAGCAGCGTGCCATCGATGACCTGGGCCCGCGCTTCATCCTGCCCTACGCACCGCAGCCGCTTGACTGGGAGGCCACGTTCGGCCGCGCCGCGCCAGCGATCCTCGAGATCGGGTTCGGCATGGGCGAGACCACCGCGCATATCGCGCAACTACGCCCTCAGGACAATTTCCTGGGCTGTGAGGTGCATGAACCCGGCGTTGGCGCCCTGCTCAAGCTGCTGGGCGAGCGCGAGATCGGCAATGTGCGGATCATGCCGCATGACGCCGTGGAGGTCATCGCGCACATGCTGACGGAATCCTGCCTGGACGGCGTGCATATCTTCTTCCCCGACCCGTGGCACAAGAAGCGCCACAACAAGCGGCGCCTGGTGCAGCCGCCGCTGGTCAAGCTGCTGGCCAACCGCCTGAAGCCGGGCGGCTACCTGCACTGCGCGACCGACTGGGAAGAGTATGCCCACCAGATGGTGGAAGTGCTGTCGGGCGAACCCACTCTGGCCAACACCTCGGACGCCGCCGGCGGCTTTGCGCCGCGGCCGGACTACCGCCCGGTGACCAAGTTCGAGCGCCGCGGCGTGCGGCTGGGTCATGGCGTGTGGGACGTGGTGTTCCGCAAGCGGGCCTGAAGGCGAAGGCCGCGCCGCACGCCGGCGCACATAAAAAAAGCGTGGCCTTGAGCCACGCTTTTTTTATGGGGCGACAGTTGTCGCCGGTATTATCTACCGCTACCGCCTTCAGGCATGCCAGGCGATCAGCCCGGAGTATGCCGTCGCCAGCACAACGATGCCGAAAATGATCCGGTACCAGGCAAACGGCTTGAAGTCATGGGTGGCGACAAAACGCAGCAACCAGCGCACACACAAGAAGGCGGACAGGAAGGCGAAGACGAAGCCGATGCCGAAGATGCCCAGGTCGTCGGCGGACAGCAGCGCGCGCGACTTATACAGCTCGTAGACGGTGGCGCCGAAGATCACCGGGATCGCCAGGAAGAAGGAGAACTCGGTGGCTACCTGGCGCGACAGCCCGAACAGCATGCCGCCGATGATGGTGGCGCCGGAGCGCGAGGTGCCCGGGATCAGCGCGAAACACTGCGCCAGCCCGACCTTGATCGCATCGCGCCAGTTCAGGTCGTCTACCGACTCGATCCGCGGCGCGCCGGCCTTGGCGGCCTCCAGCAGCGCATTGCCCTGCGGGTGCGATACCTGGCCGCGATGGCTTTCCCGCCATTCGGCCCACAGGATCACCACACCGCCGATGATGAATGCGGTGGCCACGGTGATCGGGTTAAACAGGTGAGCCTTGATCCACTTGCCGAATACCAGCGCCAGCACGATCGCCGGCACGGTGGCCACGATCACGTTGATGGCAAAACGCCGGGCCTTTTCATCGGTGGCCAGTCCGCCCACCACGGTGACGATGCGGTGGCGGAACTCCCAGCAAACCGCCAGGATGGCACCGAACTGGATCACGATCTCGAAGATCTTGCCCTTTTCATCATTGAAGTCGAGCAGTTGGCCGGCGAGGATCAGGTGACCTGTGCTGGAGATGGGCAGAAACTCGGTCAGTCCTTCGACGATGCCGAGGATCACGGCTTTCAGGGCGAGGGCAATATCCATGCTGATTGGAATGTGTGGAATGCTGAATGGAAGAGCGAAGGAAAAGCCAAGGACAGGCGAGCAAAAGGGAAACGGGCAACCGTCAGCCCTATGCCATCAGCCACGCGCCAGGCGCCAGGAATCACAACTATCCGCCACGACCATGACACCGCAGTGGCTGCGCAAGGTGCATGCCTGGGCGCGGCGCGTCATCAAGGCCGATTGATCTTGACGTTGATCCCGTTGGGCAAAACGGTGATTGTACCGGGTTCGACACTGGCGCCGGCGAGGCGCAGCTCGTCGGGACGGAAGGTATAGAGCGGATAGCCTTGCAACAACTGCTCCGCAAGGATGCCGCCGAGCGCGTTGAACTGCCGCGTGAGTTGAGGCGGCAGGCCTTTGACGTCGAACTGCTGGACCTGCGGGTCCTGCAGCACCACCGCGCGGCTGGCCGGGTCGTAGCGCAGCCCGCTGTCCAGCGCGAAGCGGCCGGTCATCGGCTCGCCAGAAAACAGGCGGTTGTTCACCGTCGCGTCGAACTGCACGTTCACCCGGTTGCGGCTGGGATCGAGCGTGAGCTGCGGGTTGGCGAGCTGGATGTCGAACAGCTCCATATAGCGCTTGTTGAACGGGAACTTGCGCTCCAGGGCCGATTGCAGCTGGCTCTGCGAGAAGGTGTAGTCGTTGCCCATCATGCCGCAGCCGACGAGTGCCGCGGCCAGCGCGGCGCCAGCGCTTGCTGCCAGCCAGCGCCGGCGGTTGATCATGACCATCTGTTTGTTCCTTGCGGGTTCAGGCGGCGCGGCCAGGCGCGGTGGCAACCTCGAGCTGCGTCAGCCAGGCCAGCGCATGCCCGCGGGTTTCGCCGCACATGTCGGCAGAGGGCTTGAGCCCGGCGCAAAATGCCGGCCGCGTGGGCTCGCCAAAAATCGCGCAGCGCCGATCGGGCAGCAACTGCACGCAGGGTATGCCGGCCGGCTTGCCATCGGGCATGCCGGGAATCGGCGAGGTGATGGAGGGCGCGGTGCAACAAGCGCCACAATCGGGCCGGCAAGAGAGTTCAGACTGAGGGGACATAGCAATGGTTCAGGCGCGGACAACGCCCGGCAGACCATATTGTGCCCCAAGCCGTACGGCCCTCCCCGCGCTTGACCGCCGGATTGCCCTCCACTACATTACTGACCCAAGAGTTATTTATTTGCAGCTCACGCGGAGTGCTCCCCGCAGAGGTGCACAGCGCCCCAGTGAAAAACCCGCCAGGCCAGAGCCAGAATCAGGAATCCGCCAACACCAAACGCTGGGCTCGCCGCAAGGCGGCGCGCCCACAGGAACTAGTGGCCGCCGCGCTCGATCTCTTCGTCGAACGCGGCTACGCGGCCACCCGGCTGGAAGATGTCGCCGCCGCCGCGGGCGTGTCCAAGGGCACCGTCTATCTGTACTTTGCTAATAAGGAAGAGCTGTTCAAGACGGTGGTGCGCGAAAACCTGGTGCCGACGCTGGCCAGGGGCATCGACCTGGTGGAGAACTACCAGGGCTCGACGCCGGAGCTGCTAAGGGAATTGCTGCGCGGCTGGTGGGGCCTGGTCGGGGCGACGCCGGTGGCCGGCCTGACCAAGCTGATCATGGCTGAATCCAGCCATTTTCCTGACATCGCCCAGTTCTACCACGAGGAAGTGGTGCTGCCGGGCGATGAGTTGTTCGCGCGCGTGCTCAAGCGCGGCGTGGCGCGTGGCGAGTTGCGCGACATGCCGGCCAACCCGACCACAACACTGATCTGCGCGCCGCTGATGTTCCTGATGCTGTGGCAGCGTGCGTTCAGCGCGTCGTCGCGCATCGAGATCGACCCCGAGGCGTTCCTCGACAACCTGCTCCAGATGTTGCTGTTCGGCCTGACCACCGGCGCCGCGCGCGATACGCCGCTGCCGCCCAAGGTCGGCCCCTACGTCTGGGAACAGATACAACAAGAAGCCCTGGCACAAGCGCAGGGGCAGCAGGCCGCGCGGGAGATCCCAGCGCCGCCGCCGGAGACCGCATGACCCGACGCAAGAAGATCCTGATCGCCGCGATCGCCACCATCGCGGTGGTTGCCGTGCTCAGCGCCGCCGCCGCCGTGCGCAAGGCAAGCAATGGCAAGCCCGGCGCGGCCCCGGCGGCCGCGGCTGCCGCGGTGCAAGACCTGGTGGAGTTCCTGCCATCCGACCTGGTCGAGGCCACCACGCAAGACTTGCGCGTGTCGCTGCCGCTGTCGGGCGGGCTGCGGGCGCTCAACCAGGCCTCGGTCAAGGCCAAAGTCGCCGGCGAAGTACAGCAAGTGCTGGTGCGCGAGGGCGAAGCCGTGCGCGCCGGCCAGGTCATCGTGCGCATCGATGCAACCGAGTACCAGGCCAAGGTGGCGCAGGCGCGCGGGCAGATGCTGGCGGCGCGCGGACAGTATGAGAATTCGAAGCAGACCTTCGAGCGCAACCGCGAGCTGGTGGCCAAGGGCTTCATCTCAAAAACCGCCTTCGACAACTTCCAGAGCAACCTGGACGTGGCGCACGCCAATCTCGATGCCGCCCAGGGCGGTCTTGAAGTCGCGCAGAAAGCGCTCGCCGACACCATCGTCAAATCGCCGCTGGATGGCCTGGTGGCCGCGCGCGCGGTGCAGCCGGGCGAGAAGGTCTCGCCCGACACGCGCCTGATCGACGTGGTCGACCTGCGCGCGCTGGAACTCGAGGCGCCGATCCCCATGGCGGATGTGGCTCGCGTTGCCATCGGCCAGGCCGTGCAGCTCGACGTGGAAGGCAGTGGCCGCTTCGAGGGCAAGCTGGTGCGCATCAACCCGGCGGTAAGCCAGGGCACGCGCAGCATCATGGTCTATGTGCGGGTGGACAACCCCGAGGCGCGCCTGCGCGCGGGCATGTTCGCCCAGGGCTCGCTGGTGCTCGGCCACCACGCCGGCGTGGTGGCGGTGCCAGCCACAGCGGTGCGCAACGATGGCGAGCGCGCGTTCGTCTACAGCGTGGAGAATGACGTGCTGGCGGAACGCCAGGTCAAGCTTGGCATCCGCGACGATGCGAGCGGGCTGGTGGAAATCACCAGCGGCCTGGCCACCGGTGCCAAAGTGGTGCGCAACAACCTCGGCACCCTGCGCGCGGGCAGCCGCGTCAAGCTGGTCAAGGCGTAGGAGCCCCCGCCCATGTGGTTCACCCGCCTGTCCATCCACAACCCGGTGCTGGCCACCATGATGATGATGGCCTTCATCGTGATCGGCCTGTTCTCGTACCAGCGCCTGCCGGTTGACCAGTTCCCGGACATCACCTTCCCCATCGTCGTGGTGCAGACCGAATACCCCGGTGCCGCGCCGGAATCGGTGGAGTCCGATGTCACCCGCAAGATCGAGGAGA
Source organism: Cupriavidus sp. 05L411 (assembly GCF_056398045.1). Taxonomy (NCBI): domain Bacteria; kingdom Pseudomonadati; phylum Pseudomonadota; class Betaproteobacteria; order Burkholderiales; family Burkholderiaceae; genus Cupriavidus; species Cupriavidus sp. 05L411. Next base: position 271,768 of record NZ_JBFTOQ010000002.1, read on the forward strand.
TCGTCAACACCATCTCGGGCATCGACGAGATCTTCTCGCACTCCTACCAAGGCACCTCGGTGGTGGTGATCAAGTTCGACCTGTCCGTCGATGTCGGCCAGGCCGCGCAGGACGTGCGCGACAAGATCGCGCTGATCCGCCCGCAGTTCCGCGACGAGGTGAAAGACCCGCGCGTGCTGCGCTACGACCCGTCGGACGCACCGGTCTTCTACCTGTCCGTGTCGAACGCGCCTGGGGCCGAGCGCACGCAGCGCGAGCTGACCACCGTCGCCGACCAGATCGTGCGCAAGCGGCTGGAGACCGTGCGCGGCGTGGGCGCCATCAGCCTCGTTGGCGGCACCAAGCGCGAGGTGGAGATCCGTATCCGCCCCGCTCAGCTGGAGGCGCTCGGCATTGGCGTGAACCAGGTGATGGACGCCATCCGCAACGAGAACCAGGAACTCCCCGCGGGCGAGCTGCGCTCCACCTCGACCGAGACGGTGGTGCAGATCAAGGGCCGCGTCATCACGCCGGATGCCTTCCGCCACATCATCGTGGCGCGCCGGGCTGGCCAGCCGGTTACGCTGGAGCAGGTCGCCGACGTGCGCGACGGCGAGGAGGAGCAGGAGAGCCTGGCCATGCTGGACGGCAAGCGCGCGCTGTTCCTGGCAGTGGTGAAGGCACAGGGCCAGAACACGGTCGACACCGTCGATGGCCTGATCAAGATGACCGATGAGGTGCGCAAGCTGGTGCCTGCGGGCGTGCAGCTCACCGTGGTCAACGACGCCGCGCGCGGCATCCGCAGCAGCGTCAAGGAAGTCCGCTCGACGCTGCTCGAAGGCGCCTTCCTGACGGTGGCCATCGTCTTCCTGTTCCTCGGCTCGTGGCGCAGCACGGTCATCACCGGGCTGACCCTGCCGATCGCGCTGATCGGCACGTTCGGCGTGATGTATATGTTTGGCTTCACGCTCAACGTGATCACGCTGATGGCGCTGTCGCTGTGCGTGGGCCTGTTGATCGACGATGCCATCGTGGTGCGCGAGAACATCGTGCGGCACAACCTGATGGGCAAGAACCATCGCACGGCGGCGCTCGACGGCACCAACGAGATCGGGCTGGCGGTGCTGGCCACCACCTTCTCCATCGTGGCGGTGTTCCTGCCGGTGGGCTTCATGGGCGGCATCATCGGCCGCTTCTTCCACCAGTTCGGTGTGACCGTGGTGGCGGCGGTGCTGATCTCCATGTTCGTCTCGTTCACGCTGGACCCGATGCTGTCCTCGGTCTGGCACGACCCCGACCTGCACGGCACCGGCAACAAGAAGAGCCTGTACGGCCGCACCGTGGGCCGCATGCTGGACTGGTTCTCCGCGCGCATGGATGCGCTCGGCCACGGCTATGGCTCGATGCTGGGCTGGGCGCTCAAGCACCGGCTGGCCACCGCCATCATCGCGGCGGTGACGTTCTTGGGCAGCTTCGCGCTGGTGCCGCTGATCGGCACGGAATTCGTACCGGCCGCCGACCTGGGCGAAACCCAGGTGGGCTTCACCACGCCGGTGGGCACCTCCCTGGCCGTTACCGAAGCCAAGGTCAGGCAGGTGGAAGCCGCGCTCAAGGCCTTCCCCGAGGTGGCCTACACCTACGCCACCATCAACTCGGGCAATACCTCCGGGCGCAACAACGCACTGGTGTCGGTGCGCCTGACCGAGCGCCGCGCGCGCAAACTCACCACCAAAGAGATTAACCCGATGATCCGGGAGCGCATGGCCAGCATCGCCGGCATCACGCTCACCATGGTCGGCATGCCGGATGGCGCCGGCGGTCAGAAAGCACTGCAGGTGTCGATCCAGGGCGACGACCTGGAAACGCTGCGGCGCCTGTCGCTGGAAGCCAGCCGGCGCATGGCTGCGGTACGCGGCCTGGCCGACCTCGACTCCAGCATGAAGGACGACCGCCCCACCGTGGAAGTGCGCATCCGCCGCGAGCTTGCATCCGACCTGGGCGTGGGCATCGTGCAGATCGGCAATGCGCTGCGCCCGCTGCTGGCCGGCGACGCCATCAGCTCATGGCGCGCCCCCGACGACCAGAACTACGACGTGCGCGTGCGCCTGCCCAAGGACGCCCGCACCGGCATGGCGGATCTCAGCGCGCTGATGATCGCCAGCAACCAGACCAACACCGACGGCTCGCCGCGCATGGTGCCCCTGCGCCAGATCGCCGAGCTGGTGCCCACCACCGGCGCCAACCAGATCAGCCGGCGCGACCTCTCACGCGAAGTGGAGCTGACCGCGAATACCGCCGGGCGCTCGCAAGGCGAAGTGGCACGCGAGGTCAAGGCCGCGCTGGATGGCATGAACTGGCCGGCGGGCTACAAGTACCGCTTCGGCGGCTCCACCAAGTCGATGAACGAGTCGTTCGGCTTCGCGGTGTCGGCGCTGGCGCTGGCGGTGATCTTCATCTACATGATCCTGGCCTCGCAGTTCGCCAGCTTCTTCCAGCCGATCGCCATCATGACTTCGCTGCCGCTCACGCTGGTGGGCGTGTTCGCGGCGCTGCTGCTGTTCCGCTCCACGCTCAACATGTTCTCCATCATCGGCTTCATCATGCTGATGGGGCTGGTGACCAAGAACGCCATCCTGCTGGTGGATTTTGCCAACCAGGCCCGGCGCGGCGCCGACGGCCAGCCGCCGATGTCGCGCGAGGCCGCGCTGGTTGCCGCTGCCCGGGTGCGGCTGCGGCCAATCCTGATGACCACGCTGGCCATGATCTTCGGCATGGTGCCGCTGGCCTTCAGCCTGGGCGAAGGCGCCGAGCAACGCGCACCAATGGGCCAGACGGTGATCGGCGGCATCATCACCTCGTCGATCCTGACCCTGGTGGTGGTCCCGGTGATCTATACGTACCTCGACGACTTCAGCGCGTGGCTGGGCCGCAAGTGGCGCGGCAAGCAAGCTCAGGCGGCTTCCGCCACCGCGCCGGCAGCCGACGACACGGCGGCGCATAAGCCAGCAAGCGCGGAATGAGGCAAGCCAGCCCGGAATGCCTCAGCCAAGGCCGGACTGCGGCATGGAGGCCACAACTTGGGCGACGCGCTTGGGCAAGTGTCTTGGCGCGGGGTTAAAATATCAGGTTTGACGGATTTCCCCGGCCCCTCGCACCGCGCGGCCGGAACTCTGAACTGATTAGCGGTTGGCATTGGAAGGAATGGCAAGATGGACCTCGAGAAAGCCCGATTCAATATGATCGAACAGCAAATCCGCCCCTGGGATGTGCTGGATCAGGAAATCCTGGACCTGCTGGCGGTAGTCAAGCGGGAACAGTTCGTGCCGCAGGCCTACGCCGCGCTGGCCTTCGTCGACATGGAAATCCCGCTGCCGGGTGGCCAGAACATGCTGGCCCCGCGCGTGGAAGCCCGCATCCTGCAGGACCTGGCCGTGCGCAAGCATGAACAAGTGCTGGAAATCGGCGCCGGCTCTGGCTACATGGCTGCCCTGCTCGCCCACCGTGCGCGCCACGTCCTGACCGTGGACATCTTGCCGGAACTGGCCGAGCTGGCCCGCAAGAACCTGGCCGATGCCGGCGTGACCAATGTCGACGTGGCCCAAGGCAATGCCGCCACCGGCTGGGCCGCGAGCGCCCCCTACGACGTGATCTGCATTTCCGGCGCGTTGCCCTCGGTGCCCGCGTCCATCCTGTCGCAAGTCAAGGTCGGCGGGCGCATCGCGGCCGTCGTCGGCGCGCTGCCGGCCATGGAAGCGCAGATCATCACGCGCGTCAGCGAGAACGAGTACAAGACTGTCAATCTGTTCGAGACCGCCGTCACGCCGCTGATGGGCGCCGAGCAGCCGTCGCGCTTCCATTTCTGAGCGGGAAACAAGACATGCAGGTAATCAACGCACCCGAACTAGTGCAATGGCTGGCGGATGCCAGCCGGCCGCAGCCGGTGCTGCTCGACGTACGCGAAGGCTGGGAGGTGCAGACCTGCGCCATGCCCGGCATCACGCACATCCCGATGGGCCAGATCCCGGCACGTGCCGGCGAGCTTGACGAAGACGCAGACATCGTCTGCATCTGCCATCACGGCGCGCGCAGCATGCAGGTGGCAAGCTTCCTTGAGCGGCAGGGCTTTGCCAAGGTCTACAACCTGACCGGCGGCGTCCACGCCTGGGCCGAGCAGGTCGACCCGGCCATGCCGAAGTACTGAGCACCGCAAGAGCACAGCAAGCATCACCCCAGGGCGCCGGCCTCCCGCGGCGCCAACTCCCTTGAACGCTGATCGTTAGAAACGTTAGCCGCGCGCCCGATGCCCGGCAGACTGGAGATGTCATGAGGTTTGCGCTTTTCCCTGCGCGGGGCGTGCCCAAGACGCGCCTGGCACTGACGGGTTCCCTGCTTGCGCTACTGCATCTGCCAGCCGCGCATGGCGCCGACTTGCTCCAGGTCTACCGCGATGCACAGGCCAACGATGCGCAGTTCGCCAGCGCGCGCGCGCAGCTGGTGGCCAGCCAGGAAAAGCTGCCCCAGGGACGCTCCGGCTTGCTGCCGCAGGTCAGCGGCACGCTAAACGCCACGCGCACCAATGTGGATCAGACCGTGCCCTTGGTGTCGGACCGCTTCATCAACAACAATAACTGGTCGCTGCAGCTGATCCAGCCGCTGTTTCGCTGGGATCGCTGGGAAACCTACAAGCAGGGCGAACTGGCCGCGCTGGCTGGCGAGGTGACCTTCAGCCAGGCGCAGCTCGACCTGATCACCCGCACCTCGCAGGCCTACTTCGACGTGCTGGCCGCGCAGGACAACCTCTACCTGGCCGGCGCGCAGAAGAAAGCCATCGGCGAGCAACTGGCGCAGGCCAAGCGCAACTTCGAGGTCGGCACCGCCACCATCACCGACGCCAACGACGCGCAGGCCCGCTACGACCTCGCCACCTCGACCGAGATCGCGGYGCAGAGCGACCTCGAAATCCGACGCGCCAACCTGCAGCAGATCACCAGCAAGCCGGTCGACGAACTGCTCGGATTGCGCACCGCCGCCACGCTGCCCGGTCCGCAGCCGCCCGATGTGAACACCTGGGCCAGCCAGGCCGAGAACACCAACCCGCAGGTGGGCCTGGCACGCTACAACCTCGACTCAGCCCAGCGCGAGTACAACAAGGCACGTTCCGGCCACCTGCCCTCGGTCGACCTGGTCGCGTCGTACGGCTTTGTCAACTCCACCGGCAACGCCGCGCAGCAGGTCAATATCTCCAGCCGCTACAACAGCGCCCAGATCGGCGTGCAGCTGAGTGTGCCGATCTACACCGGTGGCCAGATCCAGTCGCGCGTGCGTGAAACCGCAGCGCTGGCCGACAAGGCCGCCAGTGACCTCGAGTTTGCCCGCCGCACCGCCGCCCAGAGCGCGCGCCAAACCTACTCGGGCGTGTCCAACGGACTCGCCCAGGTCAAGGCCCTGGAAGCCGCCGAGCATTCCGCGCAGAGCGCCGTGGAATCCAACCAGCTCGGCTACGAAGTCGGCGTGCGCATCAACATCGACGTGCTGAACGCCGAAGCGCAGTTGTTCTCCACCCGCCGCGACCTGGCCAAGGCGCGCTACGACACCATCATGAACGGGCTGCGCCTGAAGGCCGCCACCGGAGCGCTGACCGAGGACGACGTGGTGCAGATCAACACCCTGCTGACCTCAACCCCGGGCTCGATGTACAAGCTGCCGGAGAAGGTCAAGCTTGGCACGGCATTGCCGGCAGGCACGCCACCGGCAAAGCGCCCTGCCACGCGCAAGGAGGCGATTGCCGGAGCGCCCGCGCCACGCAGCTGAGTGTGAATGCCGCAAGCCTGGCAGCAATCGGCATCCGCTCAAAACAAAAACGCCGCGGCTGTGCACCGCGGCGTTTTGCTTGCTGGCGCAGCGTTGCTCAGTTCGCCCGGGTGCGAGACTCCACGTTCAACAACTGCCAGCGAATCGCGGACGCATCCATCGGCGGGTTCTCAACCCGCGTCTCGCGCACCCGCAAGGTGTAGGCCACGCCCGGCTCGAAATCCAGCCCCTCGATCGGCCCATACCAAAGCGTCCAGGGCGCGCCCGGGTTCTCGCGCACGCGGTAGCAGGTCTGCCGGCCCACGCCTGAGCACTCCACCCGCTGCGAATCCACGTACACCGTCTTCTCCACGCCGCCGGTGGCCGCCTGTGCATCCATCTTTGCGCCGCGCCGGCCCACGCCCTCGCGCTCGACGAACTGCAGCAGGTCCCCGTCAACGGTCTTCCAGATGATCTGGCGCCCCGTTGACCCGGCCGACGGCTGCGTGCCCACGGTGGTGAACGGTGACTGCATTGCCTTGAGCAGCGCGCCCTCCAGCTCGCCGCGCGGCGGCACGCAAGCCATGCGGGTTCCCGCCAGCCGATCGAAGCGCATGCCCGTTGCCGTCTTGCCATAGCCCCCGGTGAAGCGATTGCAGCCGCTGTATCCACTCACCGTGCCCTGCGCGGAATCGATTCCGCCATTGAATTCAAAGATGATCGGCTCGCCGTTGTCGCCATGCGGAATGGACTTCAGCGTGCCATCGGCCAGCTGCCAGCGCACCAGCTCCCAGCGGCTAGGGCCGCCGGTCTGCGCCTGGTTCAGGCTGGTGCCGGCACCCGGCGAATCCGGTGCGGGCGACGTGGCACAGGCACCCAGGGCAGCAGCCAGCAGCACAACAGCGGCGGCACGCGCGGTGAACGCGGCGGGTGAAAGACGGAGTATTCTCTGCATCTGGAAGCTCCTGGTGGGGGCGCGCGGCTTGATCGGCCCACACCGCTCGGCGGCAGCTCGCAGGCCCGGGTGGGGCCGCGAGTCTGGCCCTCGTGCGGGATAGTTTAACAACCGTCAGGAGACGAGGGACATCGGGCGGCGGCCTACAATTTCCGCATGCGGCATGCGGAAAGTGGCGGCACTGCCATACAGAACCGCCTAGTTCGCGTGGCCGAGCACCTGCCCCAGCGCAGCCATCGTGCGCGCCGTGGCACCCCGGTGAAGTACCGCGAACTCGCGCGCATTACCGCGCATGGCTTCGAGCCCCGGCGCATCGCCCAATATCGTTGCCGCCGCGCGCATCAGCGCATCGGCATCCGCCACGCGCTGGCAGGCGCCGGCAGCGATGGCATCTTCCGTGGCCTGCGCGAAGTTGAAGGTATGCGGCCCGATCAGGACGGGCGTGCCAGCGGCGCAGGACTCGATCAGGTTCTGCCCGCCCAGCGGCAGCAGGCTGCCGCCGATAAAGGCGATATCCGAGGCGGCGAAGTACATCGCCATCTCGCCCATGGAGTCCCCCAACAGCACGTCCGCCGTGACCGGCTCTGGCAGCCCCGCCTGCTCCCACGCAGCGGAGTCGCCAAGCGTGCCACGGCGCTGCAGCGTGAAGCCGGCACGCGTGACCAGCGCCGCGACTTCATCGAAGCGCTGCGGATGGCGCGGCACCAGCAGCAAAGCCGGGCGCGGCACATCGGCGCCAAGCGCCTGCCAACGCGCGAACGCTTCCAGCAGCAACGCTTCCTCGCCGTCACGCGTGCTGGTGGCGGCGAACACGGCGCGCGAGCCAAACCCCTGGCGCAGCAAGCGGCCGCGCCGCAGGCCTGCCTCGGGCAGTTGCATATCGAATTTGAGGTTGCCGGTCACCTGCACCGACGGCAGCCCGAGCGCGCGGAAGCGCTCAGCGTCGCCCTGGGTCTGCGCCAGCACCGCGGTGAAGTCGCGATACATCGCGGTGGCTGCGCGGCCAAAGCGCGCGGTGCGGCGGAAGCTGCGCGGCGACAGCCGGGCATTGACCAGCAGCAACGGCACGCCGGCCACGCGGGCACCGCGCACAAGGTTGGGCCATACCTCGGTTTCCATCAGCATGCCGGCATCCGGACGGAAGTAGCGCAGGAAGCGTCGCACCAGCCACGACAGGTCGTACGGCAGATAGCACTGCAGCACGCGCGGCTCGGCACCGTACAACTGGGCGCCGGTTTGCCGCCCGGTGGGCGTCATATGTGTGAGCAGGAGGCGATGGGTTGGATATTGCGCCAGCAGCGCGTCGATCAGCGGCTGGGCTGCCCGGGTTTCGCCCACCGACACCGCATGGACCCACAACCAGGGGCCCGCCGACGGCAGGCCGCCATAAGCGCCAAGGCGCTCACCCACGTGCTGCACGTAGCCGGGTTCCTTACGGGCACGCCACACCAGGCGCAGCAGCGCGACCGGCAGCGCCAGCAGCCATAGCAGGTTATACAGAACGCGCAGCATCAGTTCCCCTGCCCACGCACGCGCCGGGCGGCCGCGTAGACTTCATCGACGGACGGCACGATGCCATCGTCGCCCACATTGGCGATGCGATCCGACCAGTAGCCTTCCGTCTTCCAGCGCCACGTCGCGGTGTAGATCTCGACCGTGGGCCGGCACAGCGCCGCGGCGATATGGACCAACCCCGTATCGACGCCGATCACCACCTCGGCGCGATTGATCAGGCCAAACCCCTGCATGACCGTAAAGCGCGGCAGCACCTGCGCCTGCGGCACGCCGGCAGCGATCTCTTGCGCCGCGCGCCGTTCCGCGTCGTTGCCCCAGGGCAGCAACATGGTCAGGCCCTCGTCCACCAGCCGGCGGCCGAGGTCGTGCCAGCTCGCCAGTGGCCATTTCTTCTTCGCGCCCGCGGTAGCGTGAAAGCACACTGCGTAGCGCGTTGGCAGGCCGGCCCATAGCGCATCGTCGACATGCAGCGTGCGCGCGGCGGGGCCGAAGAATTGAGGCGGTTCCGGCGGCGTGCCACCAGTCAGCGCCGCGCCCAGCAGGCGCGAACGCCGCACCGAATGCGTCTGGCGGGGTACGGTCACGGGTTCGGTGTAGAACAGCCGTGCGGCCGGCTCGTAACCGGAGCCTTGCGTGGCATTGGCCAGCCCGATCACGGGCGCGCCCTCGCGCCTGTTGGCCACGCGTGCCACGACGGCAGTCTTGAGCAGGCCCTGCGTCTCGATCACGGCGTCGTAGGCGTCCTCTCGCAAGGCGCGCTTGAACGCACCGATCTCCTGCCAGGTTGCAGCCTGGTAGAAACGCTTGCGCCAGCGCCGCAGCGCGAACGGAATCACCCGCCGCACTTCGGGCAGCAAGCGCACGAGATCGACGTAGCCCTCCTCGACCACCCAGTCGATCTCGCAATCCGGCCAGCGCGCGCGCAGGTCGTGCACCAGCGGCATGTTATGCACCACGTCGCCTAGCGACGAGACCTTGACCACCAGGATGCGCGGCCGCGCGGGCAGCGCATGCGGGGTCAAGGATTTGCCCGTTGTTCCCGTCAGGGGCTCAGTCAACGGCATCCGCTCAGAACGGGAGTTGCGCGTCCGGCTTTTCCGCCAGGATCACACGTTTGAATTCGGCCTGGATACGCGCCAGCGCGGCGTCGTTGTCGGCCTCGAAACGCATCACCACCACGGGCGTGGTGTTGGACGGACGCGCCAGGCCAAAGCCGTCGGGGTACTCCACGCGCACGCCGTCGATGGTGATGACTTCACGCGCGCCGTCGAACTTTGCATTGGCGCGGATCTTGTCGAGCAGCGTGAAGGCTTCGCCTTCCGCGCATTTGAGCTGCAGTTCGGGCGTGCAGTTGGAGTTAGGCAAGGCATTGAGCACCGCGCTCGGGTCGGCATGCTTGGACAGGATCTCCAGCAGGCGCGCGCCGGTGTACAGGCCATCGTCGAAGCCGTACCAGCGATCCTTGAAGAACACGTGGCCGCTCATCTCGCCGGCCAGGGGCGCGCCAGTCTCCTTGAGCTTGGCCTTGACCAGCGAATGGCCCGTCTTCCACATCAGCGGCTCGCCGCCGTGCTCGCGGATCCATGGGGCCAGCTTGCCGGTGCACTTCACGTCGTAGATGATCTGCTGGCCGGGATTGCGCGACAGGATCTCCTCGGCGAACAGCATCAGCTGACGATCGGGAAAGATCACCTGGCCGTCCTTGGTCACCACGCCCAGGCGATCGCCGTCGCCGTCAAAGGCCAGGCCCAGTTCGCAATCCGTGTCGCGCAGGCACTGCATCAGGTCCTGCAGGTTCTCCACATGAGCCGGATCGGGATGGTGGTTGGGGAAATTGCCATCCACCTCGCAAAACAGCTCCGTCACCTCGCAGCCCAGCGCGCGGAACAGGTCGCCCACGAAGGCACCCGCCACGCCATTGCCGGCATCCAGCGCGATCTTCATCGGGCGCTCCAGCTTGATGTCGCCAACGATGCGGTCCAGGTACTGCTGGCGGATATCGACCTGCTGGTAGCCACCCGCGCCGCTGGCGAACTTGCCGGCGTCGATGCGCTGGCGCAGCGACTGGATCTGCTCGCCGTAGATCGCCTTGCCGGCCAGCACCATCTTGAAACCGTTGTAGTCGGGCGGATTGTGGCTGCCGGTCACCATGATGCCGGAAGTGGCGCGGCGCCCCCCCAGCTCGACATTGGTGCCGAAGTACACCATGGGCGTGGCCACCATGCCGAGGTCGATCACGTCCATGCCCGCGGCGCGCAGGCCCTCGACCAGTCCGCCCAGCAGGTCCGGGCCCGACAGGCGCCCGTCGCGCCCGACCACCACGGCGCGCTCGCCTTGCTCTGCGGCGGCCGTACCGAACGACAAGCCAATCGCACGCGCCACATCACGCGTCAGGGTCTTGTCGACGATGCCACGGATATCGTAGGCCTTGAAAATGGAGGGATCAGCTTGCATGGGTCATCCTGTGTGTAGGCGGTAGAACCAGTCGACGTTGCCAGCCACGAATTCCAGCCAGGGCCGAGTCGGCGGGCAAATGCGTCAAAGACCGTATTTTGCCGGATTGCGAGTGGCGCGCCAGTTATAATCGAACGGCTTTGCTGGAAAATGGCGCTGCAAGCCAGCCTGGAAGTGGATCGATCCCCACCTGAGCGGGGTGCCACGGCTGCCCGCCCAGTATCGGAGGACGGGCCTGCCGGACAGCCTTGCCGCCGTCCCGGCCCCTGGCTCATCGGCCATACTGAAATGCCCTGGTAGCCTGTTCCTGTTGCCCGCCCTCGCGCTTTTTGCCCAGTGCCTTCGCCCCTGCCCTCCCACCGCCCGCGTATCGCCTTCCTGATCACGAACTCCGAGATCGGCGGGGCGCAGACGCACGTCGCCGATCTGCTGCACGCCCTGCGCGACAGGATCGAGCCCGTGCTGCTGGCCGGGGGCGACGGGCCCCTGCTGGACGCCGCCAGGGCCGCCGGCGCCCGCACCATACGCCTGGCCCTGCTCGACAATGCCCTCTCGCCGCTGCGCGCGCTGGCCGCGCTCAGGGAACTGCTCAAGGCCCTCCGGGAGACCGCGCCTGACCTGATCCATGCGCATAGCGCGAAGGCCGGCGCGCTAGGGCGGGTGGCCGGCTGGCTGCTCGGCATCCCTGTGGTCTATACGGTGCATGGCTTTGCCTTCAAGGCCGCCGCCCCGGCTCGCCAGCGCCTCATCTCGCGCTGCATGGAATGGCTGCTGGCACCGCTGGCCGCCCGCCTGATCTGCGTGGCGCAGGGCGAACGCGCGCTGGCCGCGTCGCTGCCGATCCCTGCCGCGCGGGTCAGCGTGATCCGCAACGGCATCGCCGACAGCAGCGCGCGGGCGACGCCCGGCGCACCGCTGCGGCGCATTGTCATGGTGGCGCGCCTGGCCGCCCCGAAGCGCGCCGACCTGCTGATTCGCGCCTTCGCCCGCGCCGCCCTTCCCGATTGCGAGCTGGTGCTGGCAGGCGTTGGCCCCCAGATGACCAGCCTGCAGTCCTTGGCCGATGACGTGGCACCGGGCCAGGTAAGGTTTGCTGGCCCGGTCACCGACGTCCCCGCCTTGCTGGCTTCGGCCCAGGCTTTCGCGCTGGCATCCGACCATGAAGGCTTCCCGCTTTCGGTACTGGAAGCCATGCGCGCCGGCTTGCCCGTCGTCGCCAGCGACCTCCCGGGCATCCGGGAGCAACTGGACAGCGGCGCCAGCGGCCTGCTGGTCGCCGGCGATGACGAACACGCCTGGGCCGCCGCGCTGGCACGGCTGGCAGACGACCCCACCCTGCGTGAGACACTGGGCGGTCATGCCCGGACGCGTTGGGCAAGGGAGTTTGGCCTGGCGCCGATGGCCGACGCCACCTGGACGATCTACCAGCAAGCGCTGGCGGGCAAGCCAGGCACGGCACGCGCGGCGGCCAGCACCGGAGCAGGCGGACAATGAACAAGACCCACAGCGTCGGCCGCCCTGCCCAGCTGACCCGCCCGCAGGGCTCGGAAACCGTCCGCCGCGCCAGCCGCATGCTGGCCTGGGCGCTGCTCGGCCTGTTGCTGTTCGGCCTGAATATCGTGCTCGCCGAGTTAGCCCATCACGCCGCGCTGGTCACTTACGTCTTCACCCGCACCCTGCTGTGGTCGGTACTGCCCTACCTGTTCGCCTTCGTGCTGCTGCACCGCTCCCTGCACCTGCCCGCCATGGAAGGCAACAGCCTTGTCGGGTTGGCCACCACCTTGCCCTTTGCCGCGCTGCTCTTTGTCTTCGCCGCCTTCCACCTCGAGTATTCGCGCGGCGCGCTGCTGCTCAGCTATGTCACCACGCTAGGCTGGATCTGGTTCGGCTACCGGCGCTTCGTGCGCAACTACGTGCCCGTGTTCGGCTATACCGATGCCGCCACGCTGGCGCAGCTGGAGCAGATCCTCGCCATGCCCGGCGCAGCGCCGGCCAGCACCACCCGCTTCCAGGCCATCAGCTCGCTCGACGAAGCCGTGCATTGCGACGGCCTGATGCTGGACCGCAACGCCACCGCCGACCCCGAGCGCACCCGCGTGCTCGCCCAGTTCAAGCTCAGCCACGTACGCATGTATTCGGTCGAGCGGATCGGCGAGATGCTGACCGGCCGCGTGGGGCTGGCGCACATCGACGAGAACTTTCTCGACGACTACGCCGCGCACTACTTCTACAGCTTCGCCAAACGCCTGATAGACCTCGCCGCCGTACTCTGCATGGCGCCGCTCGCGTTACCGCTGGGTGTAGTTGTAGCAGTCGCAATCCGCCTCGAATCCACCGGCCCCGCTTTGTTCCGCCAGGGGCGGGTAGGACTGTTCGGCAAGCCCTTCACCATGTTCAAGTTCCGCAGCATGGCGTTCGACGCCGGCGCACCGGCGCAATTCGCCGCCCGCCGCGATCCCCGCGTCACCCGCGTGGGCCGCGTCATCCGCAAATACCGGCTCGATGAAATCCCCCAGTTGTGGAACGTGCTGGTAGGCGACATGAGCCTGATCGGCCCGCGTCCCGAGCAGGTGCCGATGGTCGACGAATTCGCCCATACGATTCCGTACTACCCGTACCGGCACCTGGTGCGGCCCGGCCTGTCTGGATGGGCCCAGGTCCAGCAGGGCTACGTGGGCACGCATGAAGAAACCGTGACCAAGCTCAGCTATGACCTGTACTACGTCAAGCATTGTTCGTTTGCGCTGGACCTGCTGATCGGGGTGAAGACGTTGCGGACGTTGCTGACGGGGTATGGGGCGAGGTGATGAGCCGAACGCCGGAGGAAATGCTGCCGCAGCCGATGCGGATCATGCTGCTCAGCACAGGCCTGCGCCTTGGCGGCGCCGAGCAACAGGTCGCCGCACTGGCCCGGCATTTCATCGCGCTCGGACATACCGTAGCCGTCGTCAGCCTGACGCCGGATTGCGAAGTCGAACTGCCTGCCAAGGCAACCGTGCTGCGCCTGAACATGCGCAAGACGCCGTGGTCGATGGCGAGCACCCTATGGCAAGTGCGCGATTTCCTGCGCGCCTGGCGGCCCGACGTCCTCCATGCACACATGGTCCACGCTAATCTCTTCGCCCGCGCACTGACCCGGATAACGCGCACGCCACCGGTGATTTGCACCGCCCACAGCTACCGGGAAGGTGGCAGGCTGCGCATGCTCGCGTACCGGCTGACCGACCGCTGGGCAAGTCTCACCACCCATGTCAGCGCGGACGGCCGCCAAGGCATGATCGATGCCGGTGCAGCGCCGCCTGATCGCATCGTCGTGATGCCAAACGGCATCGAAATCGATCGCTTCCGCCCCTCGCCCGAGTTCCGGCTGGCTACCAGGCAAAGCTTCGGTGCCACCGAGGCTTCCATCCTCATCCTCAATGTCGGCAGGCTTGTGCCCGAAAAAGCGCAAAACCTGCTGCTTGACGCATTCAGCCGCCTGCAATCCGAAGAAGGGCTCGAAGCCCGGTTACTGATTGCCGGCGAAGGCTCCGAGCGCGACGCGCTCACCGCCACGATCGACCGGCTCGGGCTGGCCGGGAGCGCCACGCTGCTGGGCATGCGGCGCGATGTTGCCGCCTTGCTCAATGCCGCCGATTTGTTTGTGCTCTCTTCAGAAATTGAAGGGATGCCGCTGGTTATCGCAGAAGCCCTGGCTTGCGGATGCCCGGTCGTCTCCACCGATGCCCCTGGCGTCGCCAGCCTGCTGGGCGACGCGGGACAGATCGTGCCAAGAAACAATGCGGCCGCACTGGCCGCCGCGATGCGCGCGGCGCTGCGCGCCGGGCCCGGCTCCCCCTCGGAGCGGACTGCGCGCCGGGATCGCATCGCCTCGCGATTCAGCATTGAGGCCGTGGCCGGGCAATGGCTAGCCTGCTATGCGCGGCTGGCCAAGCGAGCCACCGCCGCGCACGTGGAGCTCGCCTGATGCGGCGTCGAGTTGCCGGAAACCTCGTGTGGATGCTGGCCGAGCGCGGCATACAGGTAGCGGCTGGGATTGGCATTGTCGCCATGCTGGCGCGCGCACTGGGACCTGAAGGATTTGCCCACTTCCAGTACGCCCAGGCCGTGGTCCTGATTGCCGCGTCAGTAGCGCTGATCTGCGGTGGCGAGGTGGTTGTGCCACGGCTGGTGGCGACGCCATCGCAGCCTGAGCAACACAGGCTGCTCGCGCATGTGTTTTCGTTGCGTGTCGGCGGTGCCATCCTCGGCTATTTGCTAATGTGCGGCTTCCTGCTGCTGCGCCGGCCCGCGCCGGACACCTGGGCAGCAGCCTTGTTGCTTGGCATCGCGATCCTGCTCAGGGAACCCTTCGGCGTAGTGGTTGCCTGGCTGCAGGCGCATACCAACAATCGCCCCAATACGCTCTTCAGCCTGATATCGCTCTGCGCCAAGGGTGGCCTGGTGGCCATCCTCTTTGCCGCAGGCGTGCACAGTGTCCCATCCTTCGCCAGCGCATTTGCCATCGAGGCGATCATCCTTGCCGGCCTGCTGGCCGCTTACTACTTCACCAGGGTAGAACGCTGCCACGTGCAATACGACATCCGGTTCACGCGTGAACTGATGACGAACGGCGCGCTGTTCTGGGTGAGCTTCATGCTGATGATGGGCGCGCGCCGGATAGACCAGTTGGTACTGCAGCCCTCGGTGCCGCTTGCCGAGTTTGGCGCTTATGCAGCGTGCATGCAGATACTCGACAACTACACGGTTGTGGCTACCATCCTGGCCGCAGGGATTGCGCCTATCTATGTCTATGGCAAGCCCATTTTTGCGACAGCGCACGCAAACATCGCGCGCATCGCAATCGGCATGACCGCAATCGGCCTATGCGGGGCAGCCTTGATCGCCGTTGGCGCGCCATGGATCGTGCAGTTGCTGTATGGCCACGCCTTTGCATCGACCGCAGCCCTGCTGCAGACCGCGGCACTGTCTTCGACATTGATCTTTGCCGACGTCGGCCTGACCTTGCTTCCGGTCTACCTGCGCCGCCCCGACTGGATCGCCATCAAGTGGGGAGCTGTCCTGGCGGTCACGCTCGCGTTCGACCTGGCGGTGGTGCCCAAGTACGGCGCATGGGGGGCTGTCGGAGGCTATACATTGGGCAATGCCGTTGCCGTAGCGTTTGGCGTCTGCCTGTGGTGGCGCAACAAGACAGCACTCTCCCGGGCGACTGCATGAAACCACTACCCACGATCTGCTTCCTGACCGGCACACTGAACGCCTTCGCTGGCGCCGAGCGGATGACGGCTGTCATCGCCAATGCACTCGCGGAGCGCGGCTATCCGGTGCTGATCCTCAGCCTGTGGGATGAGCGCAGTTGCTTTACGCTCCACCCCGACGTCGTGCATGAGGCGCTGTTTGTGCAACGGCCGTCGTTCAAGCGAGCCTATCTCGCCACAGTCAATGGAATCAGGCGCTTTGTGAGGCAACGCCATGTCGATGTGCTGATTGAAGTCGACACCATGCTCACCTTGTTCACGTTGCCCGCGACCCTAGGCCTCAAGGTGCGCAGAATCGCGTGGGAGCATTGCCACTTCGACGAAGACTTGGGCAAGCCGGCACGACGTTTCGCCCGGCGGCTGGCGGCAAGATTCAATGAAGCCGTGGTGGTGCTGACGGAGCGCGACCGGCAGCGGTGGATGGAGGCGCTGGCGCCGCGGCAGCCCGTGATCATGATTCCCAACCCATTGCCCTTCGCATTCCCGCCGAAGGCATCCGAGAGGGTGAGCAAGACAGTTCTTGCCGTCGGCAGGCTCACCCATGCAAAGGGCTTCGACATACTGCTGCGCGCCTGGGAAAAGGTGACCGCACTCCAGCCGGACTGGCGCCTCGTCATCGCGGGAGAGGGAGAAGAGCGCAGTGCGCTTGAGGCGCTGATCCGCGATCTGGGCATCTCCAATTCCGTGGATATGCCGGGCTTGCACCGGAACATAGAAGAAGCCTACCGGCAAGCCGCGCTCTTTTGCTTAAGCTCGCGCTATGAAGGGTTCGCGCTTACGCTTATCGAGGCAATGGCTTTCGGCCTGCCGATCGTGTCCTCGGATTGCGAAACCGGTCCTCGAGAGCTCGTGCGAAACGGCAGTAACGGGTTGCTTGTACCCAAGGAGGATCCGGCAGCCCTGGCCACTGGACTGCTCCGCCTACTCGCCGACCACCCCCTGTGTGCGGAACTAGCCAACGAAGCCAGAAACTCGGCCAGCGGCATGGCCATCGCACCAGTCACCGAGCGCTGGCAACGCCTGCTCCGATAGTCCAAATCGGAATCTACCGACAAAAGGTCGGCCATTTCCCGGCGCGGCCGCGGTGTTCGGCGACTCACCGCTCGGCGAACGACATGGTTCGGCGGTGGCATACAGCCTACCGGGACGGGGCAAGAAACCGTTCATGGTACAATCTGTATACATAATAGTGTGCTTCACCCCTATCATTCTCGCTGCGCAGATGCCGGTCACTTCCCCCACAACGTCAGACACCCAGTACCTCTCGTTAACGAGTTTTGTTGCGAAGTATTTCAAGCTTCTGCTGGTCAGCGCCATAGTCGGCGCATTGGTTGCTGTCGGTTTTTCGTTCGTACAACATCCGCGCTGGACGGCGAAGATGACGGTGCAGATCGGCCAGGTTGCTAGTTCCGGCTCGGTGGTGCCTGGTGTAGGTGCCGCGCCGACCAATTTGATCGAATCCCAGATGACCACGGTTGAACGGTATGGCCTGTCAAGTTTTAAGTTCGACGTACTTAAGGTAATGGGACTGCCCCTGCCTAACAGGCAGAATCCGGATTCCGATCTGATTTTCGACTCGCTGCGTGCGGCCCCGTCGAAAAGCCTGGATCTCATCAATGTGCAGGCGTCTGGGTACTCTCCCGAGATGGCAACGCAGACACTGCGCGTGGCCTTCAACGAGCTGCGCAGGGAACATGATAAAGCGTTCAATCCGACAATTGATCGCATGAAGGCAGAGCTGAAGGACACCTCCGACAAGCTCGTCGCGATGGAAAAGGAATACGATTCCGTCTATGGCTCGCTCAAGCGGACCAGTGATCAAGCAAAAGGTCAAGCGGCCCCGCACGACGTCTTCCTGGCTAACGTGGTAGCAACTATCAGTGTTGAATCGCGAGCCCTAAACCTCCGTAAGGCGCAACTGGAAGAAGCATTGGCCTCGCTGCGGACTTATCCGACTCGAGTCCTGGGCGACGTCTATGTCGCCGATCGCCCCAGCACACCGGGCAAGCTGCTGTACTCGGCCGGCGGTGCATTCATCGGCCTGATCGCCGGTATTTTGATCGCGCTGTTCTTGAACCTGCGCCGTCGTTGACAGACACAGGCCGAGGCTCCTCGGCCTGTTCGCATTCACCCGGAATGCGCGAACGTCTGGCAGATCGGCTGGCCGCCGTATCTAGATCCGCTGATAACCCTCACTCAACTGTTTGTGTATCACCTGCGCGCACAGTCGCTCTTGCGGATCCGTGGAGAAACGATCGTCAGTATGGTTAAAGCATGCCGACTCGACCAGCTGAAAGTGCGGGAACGCTGTGAACAGCCGACTGTAGTCAAGCTTGTATGACGTCACGGCAGCGCAATGGACATAGGGCCGGGCTGTGGGCACATCTGGCATGAAATCCGTTATTCCGACCCAGCCACCATCGCGAAGGCAGCGGTCGGCCTCCGCCACTACGCGTGAAATGTGCTCCCGATCCACCAGGTAGAGGCAAAACCCGAACAGGATGAAATCGAGGGAATGATCCGGAAACTCGAGATTGTCAGCCGTTCCCACCCGGAGCTCCAGTTCGGGAAATAGCTGCTGGCCCTTCGAAACCGCCTCGCCTGACGGGTCAATGCCCAGGCCACGGCATTTCGTAGCGCGACAAATGGATGCGAGATTGACACCGGATGAACTACCGACCTCCAGCACGGTGTCGCCCGGCCGGATGTACTTGCTGTACAGCGCGGCAGCCGAACTAAGTTCGTCGGCTGACCGCTTGTCCGAATAGAACGCGCGGTTGCGTTGGAAGTAGYGGTCACCTTCTCCGCCTCTTGAAAAGATGTCTCTTTGTCTTGCGGCCATAGGGGATGTCTCCAATTTGGTCGTGCTAAGGACAAGAGGAAGGTTGCTCGAGGGCAGCCTCGCGCTTTGTATCAAACAAAATACATACCGCAACTTGCTCAATGACACTGCTAGTGATCATTTCCCAAGGAAGGAGTTGCCTCGGACCATGCCCACCATAGCAGTCACCAAACCTTGACGCACCGGGCCTGCATGCCTCCTGAGCACCTCACCCAGCTTCGTCTTCCCAGTCTACAGCCTATGCATCCACCCTATCTCAGCACACGGCCATAGGAATATTGAAGACTAGGACTTCGTCGCCACAACGAGCAGCGACCCACCAAACGGGAAACGGACGCCAATCTTGATGAATTGACACTTGACTGCTTTGCTCGGCTTATTGGTCCAACCGCACCGTCATCACCTTGGCGCCAGCAGGAACCATGCGCTTTCCGTCATAGTCGAGCAAGCCGTAGGTACCCTTGAAATCTGGGCAAAGACCAACATCCGGGAGACCATCGACCAGTGGCCGCTCCATGATTGCAGGAAGGAACCAATACGCCTTGCACCCGATTTTCCCAACCAGGACCTCCGGATTTTCAACCTTTATCAACACGTCGGAGGGCGCCCTATCACGTACGCCTTCAAGCTTCTCCAGCGTAGCCGACAAGCTCGCCGGCCCACGCTCGCCTTGAGCTAGAAAACTCCTCTTGATAATCGGGCCCTGCAAAGCAAACACCGATATCGATACCAGCAGAGTGACGTAAGAGTACCCAGTAAGAGCGAGCGCACCCGGCAGCATGCCAACCAACAAAAGGGGAAGAATCAATACCAGAGCGGCGCCAATGGCATCCGATCCGATCCATCCGATTTGCAGGAAAAAACATGATAGTAGCAATCCAACTATAGTCACCAGCGCAACATGGCCATAGTTCAGTTGCGTATCCGGCCGCGGCGCAAGCTTGGCAGCGAGAAAAGGCAGCGCCACAACAACTGGAATGCTTGAAAAGTAATACGCGGAGCCGCCCGGCACAAAAAGCGCGAGCGACAAAGCCAGTGCTGGAACAAGCAATGCGAACAGCATCTGGAATTCGATGCTCTTGCAGTAGGCCAGGCCCAGCTTGCGAAGACCGGCACCAAAACACAACCAGACCGGCAGAAAATGCATGGCCAGGAAGAACCACAGCTTGACCGAAGGATCATCTAGCGATGGCCCCCTGACGTAGGTCTCGACAAAATCGAGCGGCTTGATAAACAAAATTCTACCCGCACTGGTGGCCGCGCCCACAACGAGGAAGTACATGAGCGCGGAAGCAAGCGCCAGCGTCGCCCAGTAGAATAACGAACGGAATCTGGTCAACCCCAGCAATCCGAACACGCAGAGCCCTATGATGCCCACGCTGCCTTTCGCGAGTCCAGCCGAAACAAGCAACAGCAGTGCCACTACGAGCTTGAACCGCTGGCCAGGGCCTTCCACAAAGCAGAGCAGGAAGGTAGATACCGACGCCGTCAGCAATACCATTGCGATGAGATAGGACTCGGACGCCAGATAGCTGTCCCACATAGCCGACAGACTGAAGACCGGTACGGTGATGCTGGCAAGGAACAGAAGCGCAATGGTCAGCAGGGCACGGCTGAATGGCAAGTCCCTGTTCAGCTGGCAAGCTAGCCCCGCCAACGCGAAAGCCAGCAAGAGGGGTCCCATTACGATAAAGAAATAGGCGTAGCTGGCCAGTGCCTCGAATCCGCTGAGTGTGGCAAGTCCCGCGAAAATCTTATGAGAAAGCGTGTGATATCCGATCGGCACCAAGCCATTCAGGCCGAGCGACGCCGTGCCATAGTGACCGTACATCGCCGCAATCGCTGCATGAAAATAGGAATCCAGCGTCAGCCCACCTGACAGCAATGCGCTCTTGTACTGATAGTCGATATATACACCGGAGCCAAGCACGGTCACCAGCAACACGGGCAGCGCGAGCAAGTCGCGCGCACCAACCAGCCATCCCCTGCGGAACAGGATCACGCACCCTATAGCTCCCAGCAAATAGAGTGGATAGCGGACTAGCGGCATGAAAGGCAGTGCAATCAGCAACACGACAATTGCCAGCGCGGCCGCGCCTGCCTGCCGCACTGCAAGGATAAGCAGGAAATACAGCCCGACCAGCGCCGCGCAGTTCAGGACGACGCGTGCGACTATTTGCCAGGTAACCGCGTTAAAGGCAAGCCCCGCCGCCGCCGCCACGAAAAGTATCGAGCCCAGAAGATACAACTGGACAATGCCCCAAACCTTCAGATTGTCGCCCTTTTGGGTCAACCTTTTTTGCATGAATGCCCTCAGCTCAGCTCGACCTCCGATGCACCGTGCGTGGCGCTCGCGATGAGCAATGATTGTCGGTAATTACTTTATATGGTCAAGCCTGATCATTTCCGCAGCCACCCCGGCAAGATAGTCGCGGTATTCGCAGACGGGCATCAGAGTCAGCAGATCCTCGAACTCCTTCAGGCTCAGGAAACCCCGTACCAGCGCTGCCTCCTCGGGGCACCCAATCTTGACGCCCTGACGCCGTTCAATCGCTTCGATATAGGCGGAAGCTTCCTGCAGGGCCGTGCTGGTGCCCGCATCCAGCCAGGCAAAGCCTCGGCTCAAGCGATGCACTCGCAGCATTCCACGCCTCAGATATTCAAGATTAACGTCGGTGATCTCCAACTCACCCCGTGGCGAGGGACGAATCGAGCGCGCGATCTCGACCACTTGATGGTCATAGATATAGATTCCTGGGACCGCATAGGCGCTGCGAGGCTGGGCCGGCTTCTCTTCGATGGAAAGCGCATTGCCGTTGGCATCGAACTCGACTACGCCATAGCGCTGCGGATCCTTGACATGATAGGCAAAGATAGTCGCGCCACCCCGGAACGCTGCCATCGCTCGGGGAAAGTCGTCTCCGCCGGAGAAAATATTATCACCCAGCATCAGCACCACATCGCCACCCGCAACGAAGTCCTCCGCGATCAGGAAGGCCTGTGCGATTCCCTCTGGCTTCGTCTGTGCCCGATATTCGATGCTAACGCCCCATTGCCGCCCGTCCTTGAGCAAATCCTGGAACCGCGGCAGGTCCTTCGGGGTGGAAATCAGGCAGAACTCGCGTATCCCCGCCGCCATCAGGACAGTCAGCGAATAGTAGATCATGGGCTTGTCGAAAACCGCCTGCAATTGCTTGCTGGAGATCTGCGTAAGCGGGTAGAGGCGAGAGCCGGTGCCGCCGGCAAGAATGATAGCTTTCATGATTGAAGTCCCTGACTCCGACTATCGTCGGCACACCGTGTTCGACGATAGTCCAGTTGCGCCTGCGATGAAGCAAGCCCTTGCCATAAGCAACGCCTGGCAGTGCCATCGCACTTCGCACTGATCACGAGAGGATGGCGACCACGGTCCTGTAGATGATGCGCAAATCCAGCCAGAGCGATCGCTTCTGGACATACTCAACGCAGTACCGCAGTTTGGCAGGCATTACCTCTTCGACGTAGGTCCGCTCCGGGTCCGCGCTCTTGCCCAGCAGCGTGTTCTCGTCCCTGTACTCAATCGAAGCAAGATCGGTAATCCCCGGCCTCACGCTCAAGACAGTCTCGCGAATACCCGCAGGATAGAGCGCCACATACTTGGGCACTTCGGGCCGCGGTCCCACCAGGCTCATGCTGCCGATAAACACATCGATCAGTTGCGCCAGTTCGTCCAGTTTGTACTTGCGCAAGAAGGCACCACTTTTCGTGATACGCCGGTCCGCACCCACGGTGATCAAGGGTCCCCTGCCCTCACCCGAGGTCACCATGGTCCGGAACTTATGAATGCGGAACGCGCGACCGTTCAAGCCCACTCGCTCCTGCCGGAAAAAAACCGGGCCAGCCGATTCGCGCTTGATGACGATGGCGATCACGGCGAATACCGGCGCCAGCAGAAGCAACCCCACCGCGCTGGCGACGAGGTCAAAGAGCCTTTTGATAAGCATCAGTTAAACGCGTCCCGTACCGACTTGATCACCCGCTCCACATCTTCGTCATGCATACGCGTGTACAGCGGCAAAGTGAGCGTGCGCTCATAGACGCGCTGGCTGACGGGGAACATTTCCGGCGTCAGGTGATACTGGTCCCGCCAGTACGGCTGAAGATGAAGCGGAATGTAGTGGACGCTACAGCCAATGCCCTGCTTGAAGAGATGGTCAATCAGAGCATCCCGGCTACACGGCGCACCTTCGGCCAACTGAATCACGTACAAATGCCAGGAATGAATATCACCAGTTTGCGCGTGCGGCGGCAGAATCAGCGGCAGATCGGCCAGCGCCTCGTCATAGCGGGCGGCGATGGCGGCGCGGCGCTGATGGAAAGCGTTTGCCTTCTTCAACTGATGGATACCGATGGCAGAGGCGACGTCCGTCATATTGTACTTGAACCCCGGCGCGACGATTTCGTAGTACCAGCTTGGCGCAGTCGACACGAAACGGTCGAAAGCATCCCGGCTGATACCGTGCAGCCGCATGATCTTGGCGCGCTTTGCAATCTCCGGGTCGCGCGTCACCACCATCCCGCCTTCGCCGGTCGTGATCGTCTTGTTGGCATAAAAGCTGAACACAGTGGCATCGGTGTCCAGCGTTCCTACCAACTGGCCGTCGCTAGTGGCGGGCAGAGCGTGCGCGGCGTCCTCGACAACACGCAGGCCGTGCTTCTTGGCAATGGCAATAATTCGTCCCATATCTGCGGCGCGGCCGCCGAAATGCACAGGCATGATCGCGCGCGTGCGCGGCGTGATGGCCTTTTCGATGGCATCCACATCAATGCAGAGCGTTTCCGCGCTGACGTCGACAAATACGGGATCCGCGCCCAGGTAGCGGATCACCTCCGCCGTTGCCGTGAATGTGTGGGTGGTGGTAATCACCTCATCACCGGGGCCGACCCCCACCGCTTCCAGCGCGAGGTGCAGGCCTGCGGTGGCAGAATTCACGGCGATGGCTTCTACGCCACCGCCCAGGAACGCCGCGAAGTCGGCTTCGAACTGCTTGGTCTTCGGGCCGGTGGTAACCCAGCCGGAACGCAGCGTCGCCACGACTTCGGCGATCTCTTCTTCGCCGATTTCCGGCTGTGCAAAGGGAAGAAAACTACTATTCATAGTGAAGCCATCCTTTGGCTTAGATGCATCAATTATGGGGCGGCAAGCAAGTCCGCATGGCAAGATGCGTCTCGCATCTCAGGTGCCAGCGCCCGTCCAATGCCGACGATCTATTGTGTGGCGCCAGACTGCGCTACCCGGCGCAGTTCCGCGAGCCGGTCGGGGTCAAAAAAGGTGTTATCGAGGCCGCTGCTCTGAACAAATTCGAGATCGTATTTCTCGGTCGTGCCAACGATCCGTCCCGGATTGCCCACGATGACGGAATGATCCGGGATCTCGCCACGGACAACGCTGCCGGCGCCGATCACACAGCCCTTGCCTATTCGCGTGCCCGGCAGAATGATCGCGCCGCTCCCTACAAAAGTAAAGTCTCCGATCACGACCGGCGCCTGGATGAATCCAGTACGCTGAGGCGTCGGAGTGGAGATGAAATGCCTTCCTAGCAGGCGTATCGAGACGTGGCTGCTATGGGACAGCACGGCGTTCAGCGAGCTGATCTGTACTCCCTCGCCAATCTCCACGCCGCCGCTGGCATCGATCAGGCAATGCGGGCCGATCCAGCAATGGTCCCCAATGACCAGATCTCGCTCGCTCAGGATCTTGGCGCTGGAACTCACACGCGTGAAACGCAGGAACCGCCCTTCGCGACGTGAAAAGTAGCCATAGACCATGAACGGGCGCAACAGCATGCCCAGCAGGTTCAGCACGGCCGAGATCACGTAGCCGGCGGGAGAAAGGTAGAGTCTACGGAACATAGCCTGTCCTCAGCGCAGCGTTTCGGCAAAGCGTACGAATGCGTCGTGCTGCACGTACTGGTCGAAGCGCGGCGCGAGCGAGGCGGAATTCGCCTTGCAGGTTTCGAGCAGCGCGCGATCACCGGCAAGCGCTTCGATCGCAGCGGCGAGCGAATCCGCGTCGCCCGGCACGTACTGCCGGCCGAGCTGATGGCTGGCGATCAGACGCTGGATCTCACGCTCCAGCGAATTAACGGTGGCAACGCCGGCCGCCAGATAATCATAGAACTTGATAGGCATCGACACCGTCGAATGCGCGAGGTACGTGCTCAGCCCGATATCGCAGTACTTGTACATCAGGTTGAGATCGTCCGGGTCCAGTCGCCCCAGGTAGACCACATTACCACCTGGCTCGGCGCAGGCGGATTCGAGCAAGGGGCGTTGCGGCCCGTCGCCGGCGAACAGGAACTTCACCGGCTTGCCGCGCAGCCGCTCCGAGCGCGCAGCCTTGAGAATCGACTCCATGTCATAGCCGGCGCCGAGGGTGCCTGCATAAATCACCCAGACTTCGCCAGGCTTCTTGTCGTCCAGCCCTAGCTTGCGGAGCACGCCGCCGTTCTCGTTCGCCATTGCCGCCCGCATGGCGGCAACATCCACGCCCCAGTACGAAACGGCGGACGGCACTGCGGGCGCCGAGCGCACACCGATGTCGCGGTAGTCCTCTGACACGCCTACGATTCCGTCGCATGCGCGAAGAATAGCCGCCCGCCTGAGGTACAACGGCGCCAGCAGCACTCGGTCGAACGCTCTGAGCGGCTTCGGCAGGATCATGGCAAAGACCTCTGGCCAGATGTCGATAATGTCGGCGACCAACTTGGCCCCAATGCTGCGCGCCGTCTCTACGATGTACTTCCCGTAGAAGATCGAGGGCTCGGCCAAAACGATCATATCGGCCTTGTCCTGGGGATTGGCTCGCACGCGTTGCGCGAGATTCCTTGCAAAGGTGCGTTCGCTGCGGATTCGCGCCACCGAGACGTGGCTGCTGTACGGCGTGGTGGGCACGATCCGTACGTTGACACCCGTGTCCAGGCGCTGCTCGCTATATCCCTCGCTGCGGAACTTCTTGGAGCGGTGCTCGAAATTCGAGAGCCACCAGGTCACCTCGTGACCGGCGCGGGCGAAAGCCTCGGCGAGCATTGAGCTGCGGTATTCCCGCCACGCTTCGCCCGGCAGGCTGCCATAGGGATTAACGATCCATACTTTCATGATTGAACGTGTTTAGTCGACGTCGACACCGACGCCGCACCGCGGGAGAGACCGATTACCACTATCAGATAGATAAAGGTCATCGGAAAATAATCCAATATTCTATTGACAAAAAAATTGAACAGGAAAATCAGCAGGCATCCCCGCAAGAACACAGCTTCCGGCGTCCGCTGGCTTTTCGAGGAAGCATAGATCTTCAGGTTGACGAGCACGAAAAGCAGGGTAAGCGGTATGCCGAAGGAAGCCAGGTAACTAACGTACTGGCTGTCGGCAGCCCGGTATACCGTTGAACCCATATGCCCCCACAACATGGAAGCGGGTTCCTCGACGTATCCGGCCAGGAGATTCAGATGATCGGCGATCCGCCCGCCCGTGATCCCAGCCGTCACGTCATAGTCCACCAGGCCAACGAAGTTAAGCACGGCGAGAATCTTGTGAATCAGGAAGGAAGGCTTTCCCTCGGCTTCCGCTTGCAGCACGAAGAAGCCTGCTGCGGCCAGTGCCGGCACGAAGCACATGAGCAGGAAGCCGAGTCTCTTGTTCTTTATCTCCACCAGCAGAACAATGCAGGCCATCGTCATCAGCGAAAAGACGGAATTGGTGGCTACTGCGCCAAGTGCCAACACCAGTTTCTCGGCGATCTCGGCCGGCCACCGGCGTGCAAAAGTATCGACGTAAAGATAGGAAATGCAGCAAAGCAAACCAAATGAGCTCGGATTGCCGACACCGCCGGAAACAGCCCCTCCCGTCCACAGGTCGATGCCGAGATAGCGCAGCACGAAACCGACAAGGCATTGCACCAGGATAATATTCTTGATCAGCTTAAGCGCCGACAGAATCCCCTGCTCGCTCACCCTTGCCGAGAACAGCACTGGCAGGAAAATCAGCGCATTGAGGAACAGCGCGGTTGGCTGGTCATAGCCAGCAGCCACCGCCAAGCCATAGCTGATGCCGCACAGGGCCAGCACCGGCACTAGCAGAAGGTCATCCTGATAGCGGTCGGAGACGCGGAACGGCAATAGGCACAGCGTGAACAGGCTGAACGCGCACAGTTTGGCGATGGCAATAAACGCGGGGACGTCATCTACGTCGCCATCCTTGAAGTTGGTAAAGTAATACAGGTAGTAGATCGAGAAGATGCCTACGATCGCGGCGGCCTGGACCCACTGCTGGAATCGGGGTTCGCGTGACGTGTTCATGCCAGCCTCTTGGACTTCACGACTGCCGGTGCCCCGACTGCGATTGAATATTCCGGTAATGACCTGGTCACCACGGAGTTGGCCCCAATCACGCATCCACGTCCAACCCTCACTCCGGGCATGATCGCAACATTCACCCCAATCCAGCAGTCATCACCGATTTCAACCGGTTTATCTTCAAAACCGGCGGGACGCTCATGTGGCGGCAGTGCCGCATACCTCGCTTCCTGCTCGCGAATTGGCAGCTCGGGCCATGCGGCAAAGATATGTGCCCCCGAGGAAACAAAAACATTCGGGGCGAAAATGCACCCGCGGCCGATCGTTATCGTTCCATTCAGCGAGCAGCGCCGCTGAATGGTGGTGCCCTCACCGATGAGGACACGGCCCTCCGACTCGATTTCAACGCCGTGCGATAGCCAGGTGCCCTGCGCCATATCGAGTCGCCCCCCGCCCCCAAGATTGACGATGACATCCCTGGAGATCCTTGTGCCACGCCCGAGCTTGACCTGGGACAGCGACGACAAGAACGTCGCGCGCGGATCGACCCGCACGCCATCGCGCAGAAAGTGGATTGCTGCCCACC
Source organism: Cupriavidus sp. 05L411 (assembly GCF_056398045.1). Taxonomy (NCBI): domain Bacteria; kingdom Pseudomonadati; phylum Pseudomonadota; class Betaproteobacteria; order Burkholderiales; family Burkholderiaceae; genus Cupriavidus; species Cupriavidus sp. 05L411. The sequence goes on from NZ_JBFTOQ010000002.1 coordinate 299,480, forward strand.
AGCGCCACAGGAAGGATCTTCTCAATAATCTGATCATCATTTCATTTTCCCTCCTACCCGCGCCGCGACAAAACCGAAGCAGAATGAGAGGACAGCAAGTGTCAAGGTGAGAATCGACAAGCGCATCAGCGGCGGCATCGCCGGATAGCAGAATGTCACGGCCCACACCAGCAAGGAACCCAGCAGGACTGCGATCTGACAGGCGAACAGAATCCTCGTCTTCCCCGAAATCACAAAGTAGTTGGCCCAGAAATCAGAAGCGCGGAATGCCGCCGCCGCCAGGAATAGCGGAATGTAGGCCAACACACCCAGATACTGAGGGAAATAGGCCCCGATGCCCCAACGGATCATCAAGTATCCCGGCACGGCAAGTACGCCCAGCACGAGCAAGAAGCCCAGCGAGGTCTTGCCGGTGCGCTCCCGCACTGCCTGCGCCCCCTGATGGTAGATTTGCGCCGCCAGGCTCGGGAACAGATTCGCATTGACCGTGACCTGAAAGGTAGAGGCCATCGATAGCAGCGTCCAGGCGAAAGCAAATTCAGCAAACGCGGGCTTATCCAACGCGCCCGCGGCAAGCCAGCGATCGGAATTCTGCATCAGGAACGCCAGGATGACGCTGACGAACAGCGCTCCCGCCGCCCGCCATTCGGAGTGGCGAAAATGGCGCAGTGCCAACACCGGCAAACGGAGAGATGCCCTCCCGTAACGAACGCCAGCGCGCATTGTCACGATACCGATCATGACGGCCGTAGCCAGGATTTCCGCGACGAGGATCGCCTCGGCACTGCCAATCTTGACTGCGGTCAGAAGCCCCGTCACCGAGACCACACAACTGCGCGAGAACAGCGTCACCGAGAACTCGCTCTGCAGCAACCGGCTCTTGCTTTCTGTCGAGACAATGCCAAACAGCTGATTGGTCAGCCCGTGCACCGCGGCCAGCGCAAGCAATACGCCCGCTCCACCGGCAAGCGACATGCCGGTCGCGCTGAGCCCGAGCAGCGGCACCGCACAGAGCACAGTGACCAGCGTCACCTCGCACATCATGATCATCCCACGCGTCACTCGCCCAGCTGCGAACAGGTATGGGAGATCGCGCTGCATCAGCAGATACAGCCCGAAGGCATTGACCATGGCAAGCGAAGCCGAGATCAGCAGCCCGATGCTCAACGTCCCGAATTCGGGGACTGTCAGCAGCTTGGCGTAGGCAAGCATGCGGCCCATCATCAAGATGGCCGCAAAGCCGTTCAAGCAAGTTGTCCCGAGGTTTCTCTTGTAGCTCATGGATGATCGCGGTTGTGCTTCCCTCCGCGAGTGACCATGGCCTTGCTCAGATCGGATGGGAGATGTCGCCTGAAATGCAGATTGGTTAAACCATCAAGCTCAGGTCCTGCTCACGGCGCTGGTCGTGCATCACGCCGTAATCGAACATGGCAAACTGCAGTTGCAGGAGCAATCTCGCCTGGTGAACCGGGGTGCGCCCCTTGTGGATGCACAGGGTATTCTCGGCAAAGCCAGTCCCCGCCTCCCCGCAAATTTCCTTGATCACGGTACGGTCGTAGGTCTGGTCGATTTCCGCATCCGTGTAGCGGCGTACCTTGAACTCATCGAAGCGCTGCGTCACCGGTGGCCGGCGATGCGAGCCCGCCACGGCGACGTGCGCGCCGTCGCCCGGCTCTACGTCCGTCAGGTAGAAGAAGAACTTAAAGAAACGGAAGCAATCGACGTCCCGGTGATAGAGATGGGCATGCTTGAATCGATMCTCCTCGCGCGCCTTCACGGGGAACGTCCACCACAGGTTGGAGCCGACAAATGCCGGCACCGAACCGATATAACGCGCGGCAATCCATTCCAACAGAGGATCGTGGCGCAGCGCATCGATCGCGGCGCACCGTTGCTGCGTATTGAAGTACTGCGCAACCAGGATCGGTTTGCCCAAGACAGATTCCGCTGCCGCGCGCTGCTCGGCACGAAAACCGCGAGCCGGATCCCGGTCGGCAAAACAAGCAGAACTGTCGGCAAACTGCCGAATCTGCGCCACCATCTCGCCTGGAATCTTCAACCCGAATGCAAGGCCATCGGCATCCAGGGTCCGCACAAACTGCTCTTTATCGATGCCCTTGAAGACGCTCTGCTCCAGGCGCGCCTCACGCTCGGCAAGAAAGCGCCGCAGGCCCGGGCCTTGCAACAGTCCGCGGGTACGGCTGACTGTATCGCGAGCGAAACCGAACCGGGCCGGCACACGCATCAACGTGTAGCCAGGCTGGCTCATCAAGCTCTTGGTCAAGATTCGAATTCGACTCATGGTGCCTCCACCTCTCGGACTCTTCTGGCCTTGCATTATCTGTCGCCAATCGGCATACGCTCTCGGATCGCGTCCAGGTAGCGGAACACGCCGCGCCGTTGCAACGGGCGGTACTCTTCCGGGATCGGCTTCTGCGCCTCCCGCAACTCTTCCCAGCGCCTCTCGCGCAGCAGTGTCAGTACCCGATCTTCGCCAGCGGCGTCGGATGCCACCTCGGCATCGTCCGCTTCCACACTGCGGGTAAGGAGCAACCGCTCGAGCCGGGAGGCATCAGGCGTGGGATTGTAAACATACTGCGTGGTCGTCCTGGCGCGAATATCGCTCACATACTGGTTGAAGCGGAAATTGAACGTGTAGGCAAAGCGCAAGACCTGCCGTGCGATCTCGTCCGGGTTCTGCTTGCCGACCATGGACAGGTTGTCAACATCCTCGGGGCCATACAGCCGGATCTGGAAGCCAGCAGTCTGGTAGATCGACGTGCCTAGTGCAATCACCTGCTTGCCCAGGGCGCCAGCCTCGAAGGCGGCACTGCCGCCGTTGACCACCACGGCGTCTGCCTGCGCGATCAGCCCCAGGGTATTGGCACGCTCCCCGCTCCCGATGATATGCACGCCGCGACGGCGCGCCCACTCCGTGTACATGCGCTCGGCGAGACTGCCATCCCTGAGACCGATCGTCTCACCCCAGTTCGGGTGACAGCGCAGGATGCTGCTCGCCGGGTCGACATCGAGATGATCGAAGAGGAAGTCCAGGGCGGCGATCTGGTTGGGCCAGTTGGTCCGCCAGTCGGGATGGCCATCGAACTCGTTGAGGCTGCTGGGGGTGATCAGCAACTTCAGGCCATTGCTCTGCGCCGGCCATTCCAGGTCCTCCGCATTGCGATTGTAGGCTCGCCACTCGAGCGTGTTCGTGCGCAAGAACCGAGCAGCCAGCAGCGAGGCAACGGACCGCGCCTGGGCCTCGGTGAGCGGCTTGTCCCTGTACTCTCCGACCACGCGCCCAACTTCGCCAAGCGCCAGGCAATTCTGATCAGGGATCAGCAACAGGCCATCGCCAAACCAGGTACGTTCCACCGAAATAAAAGGAATGCCCTTGGCCTTGGCTGCCTCCAGCAACGCGCGCGGACCCTCCATGCGACCGTTGAAGCAGACAATGCCGTCCAGCTGGCGATCCTCGATCCAGCGGCAGGCAGCGGCGAACGCCTCAGCAGCACCCGTGGCAAGCCTCTGATGTAGCCCGCGGAACTCCTCGGTCTGCTTGTCGACCTGACTCTCCGTGCGCAATATGGTGCAGGCACCGGAGAAGCCCCACTGCTGCGCGGCATCACCCGCTTGCGCAGCGCCAGCGGGATCGCGATAGCGACGCATGGAGTCAACCGAGCCGGAGGCGAACGACCGCATGCCGCCCATCGTGCATTTCATGCACTCCTTGGCCGAACTCGAGTTATCACGCAATTCGCGGGTGTAGCACTCCGACAGCGCGCTGTCGCAGCTTAGAAAGAACACCTCGTGCCCACGGGACTTCATCATCGTCGAGAGGAAGTAGACGTGTTCCACGTGTGGGCGATAGGCGTAGATGCTGGCGAAACCGAGACGCATATAGTAATAGTTATGGGGGCAAACGGGGCAAAGGGACTCAGGCGAGCAGATCCCACTCAAGTGGCGTACCGCGGCTCACGTCCTGCTTCACTGCCCGGCCGAGCACCTGGTCGAGGTGCTTGGGCGCCAGGCCAAAGCCCGGGCGAATCGCCCGTACGCTGGAGGCGTCCAGCACCTCGCCAGCCTTGAGGTCGCGCGTGATGTAGAGCGACCGGCGGAACACCAGGGACTTCTTCTCGGCGTCGGTCGGGCCATAGCTCACGCCGCCCAACCCCTGCCAGGCGCGGCGGGTTTCCACGACAAGCGCCTGGAATTCGGCGGGCTCGAGCGAGAAGGACGAATCCACGCCACCGTCGGCGCGGTCCAGCGTGAAGTGCTTTTCGATCACGGTTGCGCCCATAGCGACGCTCGCTACCGATACGCCAAGGCCCATCGTATGGTCGGACAAGCCCACTTCGCAGCCGAACAGGTCACGCATGTGGGGAATCGTGCGGACATTGGTGTTTTCGGGAGAGGCTGGGTAGGTACTGGTGCACTTCAGAAGGATCAGGTCTTTGCACCCGGCCTCGCGCGCGGCACGCACGCTCTGATCGAGCTCCGCGATGCTGGCCATGCCGATCGAGATGATCATCGGCTTGCCGGTACGCGCGACCTTCCGGATCAGAGGAATATCTGTGTTCTCAAACGATGCGATCTTGTAGACAGCTACGTCGAGCCCTTCCAGGAAATCGACAGCGCTGTCGTCGAAGGGGGTGCTAAAGGGGATCATGCCGTGCCCGCGCGCACGCTCGAAGATGGCTGCATGCCAATCCCAGGGGGTATGCGCTTCATCGTACAACTCGTACAGCGACTTGCCCTTCCACAAGCTCTTCGGATCGGAAATGAAGAACTCCCGCTCGCGAATATCGAGCGTCATGGTGTCCGCGGTATAGGTCTGGATCTTCAGTGCGTGCGCGCCCGACGCTGCCGCGGCATCGACGATTTCCAGTGCGCGATCGAGCGACTGGTTGTGATTTCCGGACATCTCCGCGATCAGGAATGGCTCGTGTTCGCGGCCGACCAGGCGACCGCCAATATTGATCGTCATTTCTATACTCCTTCGGGCGAGAAACACAGGTCGCGCAGCGCCTGCCGGTCACTCCCCCATTGATTGCTGAATTTGGCCAGGCAGACAATGTCCTGGCGCTGACCTTGTTTCAGGTAATGCTCGACCAGCCGGCCCTCTTCGCGAAAGCCAAGCTTGCGGTGCAAGGCCAGCGAGGCGTGATTGAAAGCAAATGCCTCCGAGCTCAGCTTATACATTCCAAGCGTGTCAAAGGCATGGGCCAGCGCCAGATAGCCCAGTGCCGAGCCAGTACCCTTGGGCAGGCCTTGCTCGCCGAGATAGAAACCCCAAGTGCAACGCTGGTGCTCGCGGCTAATGCCGGTGAGCGAGCTGAAACCAACTGGCACCCCGCGCAGTGCGAACACCGCAAACTGCGCGCTTGGATGCTGCAACGCCGAAGCGAACCAGCGTTCATGCTCCTCAGGTGTAATCAAGTGGTCCGTGTACATATTGCTGCGCACGTGGTCGCTGTTGCGCCAGGCCAGCAGAATGTCCTTGTCGCCGGGGCGGATCGGCCGCAACTCGCAGTCGTCGAATCTATGCATCACCGCGTCCCTTCGTAAATCAGGTCGGCCACAGTCCTTGGCTCACGCCGAGCCAGCCCCAGGGCGCGGCGCGACATTGCCACGCGCCCCGCATCGTCCGCCGTCAAGGCAACCACCGCTTGCGCCACCTTCTCCGGCGTCACCTGAGCGACTTCGCCCAGGTTGACGATATATCCCGCGGCGGCCAGGTCGTGGGCCGATCTGCGCTGGTTGTCCGCCAGCACGATGGCAATAGTCGGCAACCCGAGGAAGCAGCGCTCCCAGGTCGCGGACCCACAAGCGCCGATGGCCAGATCAGCGCTCGCCATCAACTCGGCCATATTGTCGACCTGCACGTGCAGACGCGTATTTGGTGTGCTCTCGCACAAGGCCCTTACCTGGTCGCGGTGAGGTGCGCCAGCGCCGAGCACGACGTCGATCGCAATGCCAGCTTTCGCGAAATCCTGCAATCCACGAAGCGCAATGCTGGTTGCGTTGTCCTGGTCCATGCCACCCATGAACAGCAGGATGCGCCGAACCGGGCCCGTGCCCCGGTGCAAGGCCTGCCCAGCCACCGTGAACTCGGGGCGCAGCAGGGCATAGCCAGGGCCCAGCAAGCACGTGCAGTGCGGAGGAACCAAGGCGGCGTAGCGCTGGTCGAGATCGCTATAGTAGTTCTGGTCGAGCAGCAGATCACAGTCGTGCCGGCGATCAGCCAGGTCGTCGATAGCCAGGATGCGAGGTACCTGCCCACGCAGGGGCTGCTCCCATCGCCAGTCGAGACCATAGTGATCCACAACCAGCCATTGTGGCGACCAGTCCGCCAGCACCGCTGCGCTTCGCGCCAGGTCGTCCTCCCACGGCACGCCCAGCCAGGCACTGTGGGCAAGGTCCCCCGTCACAGAACCGGCAAGCTGCGGCGCAGGCAGCAGGTGGCATGCGTACCCGCGCTTAGCAATCAGCGCTTGCGCGCCACCTGGATGCGCGCGGGTGATGAAGCGTACCTCAGCCCCGCGCTCGCGCAAGACATCCGCCAGCGTCAGGCAACGCATGACGTGGCCCGACCCGATCTGCACGGACGCATCGGCGCGAATCGCGACCTTCATGATGCTCAGCGCACCTTGAACAAAGGCTCAAGCGGAGCGCACTTCAACTTCTGCTCGAGACCGCCATCGCGCACGGCTTCGACCATCATTGGCAGCGTGTGGTCGTAGGCCGCGAACAGCCGGCTGATATCGGCGTCCGAATGGCTGTACCCCATGTTGTGAGTACCGAACGTCAGGACCCCCTGCGCCAGCATCTCCTGCATGAACAGCGTCTTGAGGTGCCACATGGGGTAGCGCGCCGTGTCCTTGATCAGCAGGAAGCTCCAGCTCGGATGGCCAGATACAGAGAGAAAGTCTTCCGCACCCAGCGCCGAAATACGTGCGCGCAGGCCGTCAATCACCACTTGCCCCTGGCGAGCCAGGGTTGCGGTGACGGGCTCCCGTTCCAGCTTCTTCATGGTGGCGAGCGCCGCTGCGAGCGATAGCGTTTCTCCGCCAAAGGTGAAGGAGAAGAAAATCTCCTCCATCAGTTGCATGACGTCAGCCCGGCCCGCAACGGCAGACACCGGATAGCCGTTGGCGAGGCCCTTGCCGAAGGTAGCCAGGTCCGGCGTCACGCCGAAGAGTTGCTGGGCGCCACCATTCGCGTAGCGGAATCCCGTGATGGTCTCGTCAAACACCAGCAGCGCGCCATGCTTGTGCGCCAGCTCCTTGACGGCCTGCAGGAAGCCCGGTGCCGGCTCGACCACGTTCATTGGCTCGAGGATCACGGCGGCCACCTGATCGGGGTGCGCCCTGAAAATGGCGTCGAGGCTTTCGATATCGTTGTATGCCCATGCATGGGACAGATCGCGTGTTGCCTGCGGCACGCCGCGGTTACGCGCGGTGGTGCCAATGTACCAGTCCTGCCAGCCGTGATAGCCGCAGACCGCGACATGATCGCGGCCGGTGAAAGCGCGGGCAACGCGCACGGCACCGGCGGTTGCGTCGGAACCGTTCTTGCCAAAGCGGACTTTCTCGGCGCAAGGCACCATCGACACCAACTGCTCTGCCACCTCCATTTCGAGCCGGTGCGGCAGCGAGAAGATGATGCCGTCCTCCAGCTGGGCCTTGACCGCAGCATCCACGTCGGGGTCGCAATACCCAAGCGTCAGCGCGGCAAGAGCGCCAATCATGTCGAGGTACTCGTTGCCATCGACGTCCCACACGTGACTGCCGCGCCCGCGCTCGATGAAATACGGCGACACGCCGAACGGGTACTGCGTACGGCTCTTGCTGAATGTTTGCGAACCAAGCGGGATGGTGCGCAGGGCGCGTTCAAGCAGGGCTTCAGACTGTTGATATCGTTGCGACATGATGTTCACACCCTTCGAGGTAATAGTTCGTCTTGTACAAGAGATTTCACATAGCCTGCGTTCCGGAGTTGCCCGGCGTTGATCTCGATCAACTCGGGCCGCTGCGCTAGCAGCCGCAGCACGTCAGCCATCAGGAAAGCAGGGTTATCGCGATACAGGGCCCCATACACGGCCGTGACAAACTCGAGGTCGGACGGTTCATCGACTGTCCACCGCAGCGCCGAGAGATCGCTCTCGCGCTTGAGGCACCCCAACCGGAAGCGCTCCGGATGCTGGTAGATGAAAGAGGTCACATGCTCGCGCTGTGACGCAAGGCTGGCTTCCTGCCAGATCGTCTCCAATACGCTGAACCGGAACACTTCGGCATCCAGGCCATCCGGATAGGTAGGCTCCAGCACGTTGCTGGCGTAGTCGAAGTCGCCGTCGCGATAGAAATCGATCACGGCGTCGATCACTTCGGGGTCGGCCAGGGGGCAGTCAGCTGTCAGCCGCACGACGTGCTGCGGCCGGATATCCTTCACCGCCGAATAGAAGCGATCCAGCACGTCGTCGAGACTACCGCGGAACACTTCCACGCCCGCCGCCACACAGCACGCCGCGAGTTCATCGTCGGAGGAGCTGTCGCTGGTCACCACCATCAGCCGATCGATATTGCGGGCTCGCCGCAGGCGCTCTATCTGGCGCAGGATCATCGGCTCGCCGAGCAAGGGCTTCAATACCTTGCCTGGCAGTCGGGTCGAACTTGAACGTGCTTGCAGCAGCGCCATCACGGTCATTGAAACTCCTTCTGCAATGCGGGCCACTTGGATGGCGTGATTGCCGGCAACGACTCCATATTGCAGGCGGCGAAATCGAAAGCGAGGTGCGCGGCGCTGCGGTGCCAGGCGGTTGCGATCTGTTCTAGTTGCTCTGCATCGACTACCCCGACCACGACATGGTCGATCACGCCTTGCTGGCGCAGGAAGGCCAGACTGCCTTCGAGCTGGCTCATGCCTGCCTGCGCGCAAACCGCCTTGAAGCGGGCAAAGCCCGGCGCAAGCGTGTGCAGAAAGGGGGGCAATTGCTCGGCCAGCAGCACGCCTTGCAGAAAGGCCGAGCGGGTGTGGATTTCCACACCCGCTTGCTTCAGCCTGGCGAGTTCCCCGCTGCTGACAAAGGACTGATCGAGAACGTTGAGCGGCAACTGCATGGCGTCGACGTGGTAGCGCTTCGTTGCTTCGCGCGCCTCGTCGACACTGTAGACTGACACACCGAGCCGCTCAATCACGCCTTCGGCTTTCAGCTCCAGCAGCGCGGCATGCAAGTCCCGCCCGCCTGCGCCAAGCAGATCGCCGGCATGATGCACCAGCAGGCCGTCCAGACGCTCGACGCCCAGGTTGCGCAAGGAATCGCGGACGCCCTGCACCACGCGCCGGACGGCGTCGGCATCCATGCCCGCGCCGCCGGCCGGCAAGGTTTTGGTATAGATCCGAAAGGCGTGCGCGTCCGGGCCGCAACGGCCCAGCACGCGCTCGCTCTCGCCATACGCTGCCGCGGTATCCAGCACCTCGAGGCCAAGCTCGCGGGCCCGGCRCAGGATACGTGTCACCTCATCCGCGGCAACCTGGCCTGCGGTATTGGTGATGCCATAGGGCAGACCAAACTGCACCGTTCCCAGCGCCAGCTTCATGCAAGCAACCCGCGCAACGTGGATGTCACGAAGTCCTGTTGCTGCTCGGACAGGCCAGGATACATCGGCAGGCTGATCGCCCTCGCATAGTAGTCTTCTGCATTCGGGTATTCGCCCGCCCGGAAACCGAGGTCTTGGTAGTACGGCTGGGTGTGCACCGGGATGTAATGCACATTGACGTGCACGCCGGCGGCACGCATACCGTCGAATACCGCTTTGCGGCGCGCGCTGTCGTGCAGCACCACCGGATACAGGTGCAGACCGGACAGCCCGTCGGGATGCTGGAAGGGCACGGTCAGCGCGGCTCCCGCCAGCAACTCGTCATAGCGGCGCGCCAGTTGGTGGCGCCGCGCAACAAACCCATCCAGGCGCGTCATCTGGCTGACCCCGAGGGCCGCCTGCATGTCAGTCATGCGGTAGTTGTACCCAAGCACAACTTGCTGGTAGTACCAGGCGCCGTCCGAAGGGCCCGTCATCTCGGCTTGGTCGCGCGTGATTCCGTGCGAACGCGCCTTGCGCATTGCCTCCGCCAGATCGCTGCAGCGCGTGACACACATGCCACCCTCGGCGGTCGTGATTACCTTGACCGGATGGAAGCTGAAGACGGTGATATCGGCAAAGTCGCCACAACCGATTGGCTTGCCCAGGTAGCGGCCTCCAATCGCATGCGACGCATCCTCGATGATGGCAAAGCCGTACTCATCGCCCAGTGCGCGAATCGCCTGCATATCGCATGACTGCCCGGCAAACGCTACCGGAATGACGACCTTGGGCAGCGCATTGCGCTGGGCTGCGAGCTTGAGCTTGCTTGCCAGGGCAACGGCGCACATGTTGTACGTGCGCTGGTCGATATCGACGAAACCAACATCGGCCCCGCAATAGCGTGCGCAATTGGCCGACGCGACAAAGGTGTTCGGGGTAGTCCAGACGGTGTCCCCGGGTCCCACGCCAAGCGCCATGCACGCGATGTGAAGCGCTGAAGTTGCACTATTGACGGCAACTGCGTGCTCGGCCCCGACATAAGTCGCTATCGCCGATTCGAATGCCGGCACGGCCGGCCCCTGCGTCAGGAAGTCGGACTCCAGGACCGCCACTACCGCCTGGATATCTTCCGCCGAAATATCTTGCCGGCCGTAAGGAATCATGCCATTGCCTTGGCGTTGAATTCACGGATTTCCTGAGGGCTCAGGAAATGCGGATTGTTGCCGGAGTTATATTCGAAACCCTGGCTAACCTGATCGCCCTGCTCACCCAGCGCATTGACCGTATAGTCGATGTCCGAGTGGTGGAACTTGATCGTCGGGCGCAGAACGTAGTGATCCGAGAATTCCAACGTGAGATGGGAATCGTCGGACGGACACATGATCTCGTGGAGCTTCTCGCCCGGACGAATGCCGATCACACGGGTCGCGACGCCAGGCGCGACTGCCTCGGCCAGGTCCGTGATGCGGATCGACGGGATCTTGGGCACGAAGATTTCGCCGCCATGCATCCGCTCGAAGTTCTTCAGCACGAAATCCACCCCATCTTGCAGGCTGATCCAAAAGCGAGTCATCTCGGCGTGCGTAATCGGCAGCTCCTTCTCGCCCCTCGCCAGCAGCTGCTCGAAGAAAGGCACAACCGAGCCGCGGGAGCCGACCACATTTCCGTAGCGAACCACGGCGAACGAGGTCTGGTTGGCGCCTACCATGTTGTTGGCCGCGACAAACAACTTGTCGGACGCCAGCTTGGTCGCGCCATAGAGGTTGATCGGATTGGCAGCCTTGTCGGTCGACAGCGCGATCACCTTGTGGACATTGTTGGCGATCGCCGCATTGATGACGTTCTCGGCGCCATGAATGTTGGTCTTGATGCACTCCAACGGGTTGTACTCCGCTGCGGGAACTTGCTTGAGCGCGGCAGCGTGGATGACATAGTCAATGCCACGCATGGCCTGGGACAGGCGGTCGCCATCGCGAACGTCACCGATGAAATAGCGCATCGGCGGCGCATCGATGTCCTGCTGCATTTCGAACTGCTTGAGTTCGTCGCGCGAGTAGATCACGAGACGCTTCGGCTTGTAGCGGGCCAGAATCGTTCGTGCGTACTTCCTGCCAAACGAGCCCGTACCGCCCGTGATCAAAATAGACTTGTTATTGAACATTGCGAATCTCTTCTGAAAAATGAGCTGGGCTGCTTATACAAAGCGCTTGAAGTAATCGACCGTCTTGCTCAGGCCGTCGCGGAAATGCACCGACGGGTTCCAGCCGATCATTTCCTCGGCCAGACGGGTATCAGGACGGCGCTGCGTGGGATCGTCGGACGGCAAGGGCTTGAACTCGATCGTGGAACGTGAACCTGTCAGCTCGATGATGTGGCTAGCCAGCTCGAGCATCGTCATCTCGTGCGGGTTGCCCAGATTCATGGGGCCGGTAAAGTCCTTGGGCGTGCTCATCAGGGCGACAATGCCGTCGATCAGGTCATCGACAAAGCAGAACGAGCGCGTCTGCTTGCCTTCCCCGAACACGGTGATCGGCTCACCGCGCAGCGCCTGCATGATGAAGTTCGATACCACGCGGCCATCGTTCTGGTGCATCCGCGGACCATAGGTATTGAAGATCCGGGCAACCTTGATCTCCAGCCCATGCTGGCGGTGGTAGTCGAAAAACAGGGTTTCCGCGCATCGCTTGCCTTCGTCGTAGCACGAGCGGATGCCAATGGGATTCACGTTTCCCCAATAGGCTTCGGGCTGCGGGTGCACGACCGGGTCGCCGTAGACTTCGCTGGTCGAGGCCTGGAAGATCTTGGCGCCGACCCGCTTGGCGAGGCCAAGCATGTTGATGGCGCCATGCACCGACGTCTTCGTGGTTTGCACCGGATCGTGCTGATAGTGGACAGGCGACGCCGGGCAGGCCAGGTTATAGATCTGGTCGACCTCCACGAACAACGGGAAGGTCACGTCGTGGCGGATGAACTCGAAACGAGGATGGCTGAGCAGATGTTCGATATTCTGCTTGGCGCCCGTGAAGAGATTGTCGACGCACAGCACTTCATTGCCCTGCTCGATGAGGCGATCGCACAAATGGGAACCGAGAAAGCCGGCTCCGCCGGTCACCAGGATTCGCTGGCGGGAATTGTAATTTCGCATGTTCAAAATTTTATGAGCGGCCGATACCGAAATACTCGAAGCCTTGTTTCTTCATCGACGAGGGGTCAAAGAGATTCCGGCCGTCAAAAATGAGCGGATTCTTCATGTCGCGACGCATCGCGTCGAAGTCCGGACTCCGGAAAGCCTTCCACTCCGTCACGATAATCAAAGCATCCACGCCCACCAGCGCACCCTCCGGCTGATCGACGAAATGCAAATGCTCCAAAGCGCCGTCACGATCGGCGAGATCCTGGGCCAGCACGCGGCGGGCCTCTTCCATTGCAACGGGATCATGCGCCTGCACGATCGCCCCGCGGCCCAGGAGTTCCTGAATGATGATGCGGCTCGGCGCTTCACGCATGTCGTCGGTTTCCGGCTTGAATGCCAGCCCCCAGACCGCAAAGCGCTTACCGGCAATGTCATTGCCGAAGCGAGCGAGCACCTTGTCGACCAGCACGCGTTTTTGCGCCTGGTTGACCTTCTCGACTGCATCCAGCACATACGTCGACTGGCCGAATTGTGCCGCGGTCTTCGCCAGCGCCTGCACGTCCTTCGGGAAGCAGGAGCCGCCATAGCCAATCCCCGCATAGAGAAAGCTATAGCCAATTCGGGGATCGGAGCCAATTCCCTGGCGCACCAGCTCGATATCGGCGCCCACCCGGTCGGCCAGGTTCGCCAACTCGTTCATGAAGCTGATACGCGTGGCAAGCATGGCGTTGGCGGCATACTTCGTGAACTCTGCCGAGCGCACATCCATGAAGTACATGCGCTCATGGTTGCGGTTGAACGGCGCATACAGTGTCCGCATCATCGCCCTGGCCTTTTCCCCGGCTTCGTCCGATGCGACACCGACTACTATCCGGTCAGGACGCATAAAATCCTCAACCGCCGCACCCTCCTTGAGGAACTCGGGATTGGAGACCACCGCGCAGTCAAGATGGGCGGAGCCACGCTGGCTCAGCTCCTCCGCCACCGCCGCCTTCACCTTATCCGCCGTTCCGACCGGAACGGTGGATTTGTCGACGATAACCTTGAACGAATCCATGTAACGACCGATGTTCCGGGCGGCCTCGATCACGTACTTCAGGTCGGCGGAGCCGTCTTCGTCCGGCGGCGTGCCGACGGCGATAAACTGGATATCGCCGTGCGCAACGCTGGCGGCAATATCCGTCGAAAACTTCAGCCGGCCCGCGGCACGATTCCGGTCAATCAGCGCCTTGAGGCCGGGTTCATAGATAGGCACGCCGCCGTTGTTCAGCAAATCGATTTTCTTAGCATCGACATCTACGCAGAAGACGTTGTTGCCCAGCTCAGCAAGGCAGGTGCCCGTCACAAGCCCGACATAGCCGGTACCGATAATAGTAATTCTCATTTCTCAAGCCAATATTTGCATATTCAAGCGATTGTTGGAGAGCACACCGGCCTCCGGCGCCATAACCCTACGTCCCAGAAATTGTCGGTAGCGGCACAAAACTACTCATCGCAAAATACAGACACCTTCCGATGCTCAATCGGGTATCGACACCTCATGAATCGATCGGAATGTATACACCCGGACGTGCACGCGAGCTACACGCCGGATAGGGAGGATGGGAAGGAAGGAGACTACAGTGCGTCCGCCCAGCCCGCAGGAGTTGGCGGGCAACCCCGGTACAGCCTGAATCCCCTCGCCGATACCGCCTGACCGGGATCATTCGATCAGAGCGAATCCATTGCTGCCTGGGGGCCGCACCGACAAGATCGGCACTCCGGAAGAGCAGCCGCGCCGGAGCGCAAAGCTGAGTTACGCCTCCATCACTTTTAAACTTGTTGACCCAGGATACAAAACGACAACATTTTGCCATATTTTCCCGGGCTTGAGCCGCCGCCAGAGCCTGACTGGCAGGCAGGCTGAGAAAGCTCGCACAGTGATCCGCATGTCGTCGCCCCCGCGCGAGGACGTAGCCCACCCTCATCGTACATTGCACTCTTGGTTCACTCCGGCTCCGTCGCAAACCAAACCGAGATGTTTTCGATGCAGACATGAGGGCGTACTCAGCGCAGGAGACGAATACGCGGAGCCGGTTCTTCATGCAAGTGGTCCTTGATATCGCGGTCCGGGCGAAACCCTGAAACGCATTCGAGAAGAATCGTCCGGATGGTTTCGCAGTCGTTGGAGTCAGAAGCCTGGATGAGGCACTTCATCTTTTCATCGAGCTGCTCACGGCTCAGGAAGGACTCGTCTGCCTTCATGATGCGCGGGTGGCCAGTGCCGCTCACGGCATCCCCGATCAACAACTCCTCGTACAGCTTCTCCCCGGGGCGCAGCCCGGTGAACTGGATCTCGATGTCGCCGTCAGGATTCGCCTCGTCCTTTACCTGGAAGCCGCTCAGGTGGATCATGCGCCGGGCCAGATCGACAATCTTGACAGGCTGGCCCATATCGAGCACAAAGACTTCGCCTTCGCCGCCCATCGCCCCCGCCTGGATGACAAGCTGGGCGGCCTCGGGAATGGTCATGAAGTACCGGATGATATCCGGGTGCGTCACCGTCACGGGCCCCCCCGCGGCAATCTGGGTCCTGAACAGTGGCACCACCGAGCCGCTCGAACCGAGCACATTGCCAAAGCGGACAATGCTGAAACGGGTGCGCACGCTCGGATCCTGCGCGAACGCCTGCAGGCACAATTCCGCCATCCGCTTGCTCGCCCCCATGACATTGGTCGGCCGCACAGCCTTGTCGGTGGAGATCAACACGAACGCTTCGACGTTGGCACGGATCGCTGCCTCCGCAGTGATCCGGGTACCGACCGTGTTGTTCAATATGCCCTCGGTCATATTGAACTCGACGATGGGCACGTGCTTGTAGGCAGCCGCATGGTAGATGGTCTGCACCCCGTAGCGCGACATGATGCCGAAGACCCGCTCGCCGTTCTGCACCGAGCCAAGTACCGGCACCAGTTCTATCTGGAGCTCTTTCTCTGCGACAGTCTGCTGCAGTTCGTACTCAAGGGCGTACAAGGCAAATTCGGACTGCTCATACAAGACAAGACGCGCGGGCTTGTTCTTGATGATTTGCCGGCACAGCTCGGAGCCGATGGAACCACCGGCACCAGTGACCATGACGCTCTTGCCAGCAATGTTCTCCATCAACAGCTTCATGTTCGGGGCAACCACGTCACGCCCCAGCAGTTCGTCGATCTCCACCTCGCGCACGTCATCCAGGCGCACCTCGCCGGAAACCATTTCCGCCATGCCGGGCACGGCCCGCACCTCGACCGCGAGCGGCTCTAGCGCATTCACGATTTCGATGCGACGGCTGCGCGAAGCGGACGGAATTGCGATCAGCACCTGGTGGATCGCAAGGCGCCTTACCAGTTCGGGCAGTTCATCGGCGCCGTGAACCTTGATGCCCGCGATGCTGAGCCCGCGCTTCTTTATGTCGTCATCCACGAATGCCATTGGCTCGTAGTCCGAGCCCACGCCCAGGGCAACAGCGAGCTGCCGCCCGGCATCGCCCGCGCCATAGATGATGACCTTCTGGCCGTGGCGGCCAAAGGACGGCAACATCCTGAATGCTGCCCGCACAAAGAACCTGCTGCACACGATATAGACGATGGCCAGCAGCCAGTAGATCAGGAGCGCACCACGCGGGACGTTGGACAGGCCCAGGAAGAAGATCAGCGAACCGAACATCCCGATCGAAATGGTGACCGCGATAACAATGGTCAGGATGGCCCGGTCCTCCATGTAACGCACTACCGAGCGGTACAAGCCCAATTTGATAAAAACCGGGATGGCCACCAAGGAGGTGACGAAATACAGACTGATCGGGTACTGTGAACTGACAGCCCAATGATCCGTCCGCAAGCCGACCGCCGACCAGAGGGAAAGCGGCAGCAGGAAGAAGTCGAGCACCAACATCAGAAGAATCTTCTTCTGGCGCGACATCTCGGAAATTTTCTTAAGCAGCATCATTGAGTTATTGTTTAGTTGTCACGTTGGACCGTCACTTGGTTGGCAGGAAACCAGCCAGTGCACGAAGCGCACGGACCGTTCGTGAACTAAGGGAAGGTTTCCGCCTCGACAAGAGAAGCGCCGTTCCGATCTTTGTCCGACTGGATCAACTGGCCCTGGAGCGGCCACGCAATACCAAGCTGCGGGTCGTTCCAGGCAATGGTACGCTCGTCCTGCTGGCTCCAATACTCAGATAACCTATAAAGCACTTCCGCCTGTTCCGACAGCACAAGAAACCCGTGGGCAAATCCCGGCGGTATCCAGAGTTGGCGATGGCTCTCGCCTGACAGCCGGATACCTGCCCACTGGCCGAAACGAGGCGATTGTCGGCGCAAATCCACCGCCACATCAAAAACTTCGCCCGACACAACCCGAATCAGTTTTCCCTGTGGGCTTTTCAACTGGTAATGCAGCCCGCGAAGCACCCCCTTAACGGACCGACTGTGGTTTTCTTGAACAAATGTGCCGCTAAAGCCTGTGGCGAGTTCGAAATTCCGAGCACTAAAGCTCTCAAAAAGAAATCCACGCTCGTCCTCGAAGACTGCCGGCTCGAGGACCAGGACCTCCGGCAATGCGGTCGGCGTCGCCTTCAAACGCATGGCTGGTCACCCTCCTTTGCCGCTAGCGGCATGCGCCGCCGTTGCTCGCCAAGGTTTCTCGCGACGCCAGGCAGCACGCTTGAATCGGGGTCAGAGGAGAATTCATTGCGCATGATGGCCTGCTTAGGCAATTATCTGATCCAGCAAGTGATGCACCCCCTGCCGCCAGTCCGGCAGGTAGATACCAAACGTCTGGCGTAGCTTGGTCGTATCCAGTCGCGCACTGGCCGGGCGCGGCGCGACCGACGGGAATTCACTTGCGGCGATCGCCTGGATCCGGTCCGGGTCCGTCTTGAGCGCCACGCCATGCGCCGCGGCGTAACGCAGAACTTCACTGGCGTAGCCATGCCAACTGGTCTCACCAGCGGCTGCGAGGTGATAGATGCCAGGTGAAAAAACACCGCGGTCGCCATGGAGCCACGCTCGCGCGACAATCTGCGCCGTCACGTCGGCGATTAGCGCGGCGCCGGTGGGCGCGCCAAAGCGATCTGCAACCACGCGCAGCATCGCTTGCGTGTCGCCAAGCCGCAGCATCGTTTTGGCAAAATTGTTGCCATGCCCCCCCGCCACCCAGGACGTCCGAAGTATCAGTGCCGCGGGGCTCACATGGGCTATGGCTTGCTCGCCAGCCAGCTTGCTCTTACCGTAGACGGATATGGGATTGACCGCATCGGTTTCCACATACGGTGTCGCCTGACGACCATCAAAAACACAGTCAGTCGAATAATGCACCAGCAGGCTACCGAAAGCCCGCGCCTCCTCGGCAAGGACACCCACCGCAGCGGCATTTACGGCGTAAGCGCTTTCAATGTCGCTTTCCGCCTTGTCCATTCCGGTATAGGCTGCAGCATTAACGATCACATCGGGGCAGTATTCCCGCATGACGCGACGAATTTCATCGGGGCACGACAGATCGCATGCAGCCCGGTCCGTCGCAATGACGTGCCCAAGAGGGCTCAGAGAGCGCCGCAGTTCGAAACCGACCTGGCCGTTGCTTCCTGTTACAAGAAGGATGGGAATGCGACGCGCCTGATCCGGCATTTCACTCATCCCGCCCCTTTCGGTACTCACCAGACATCACATTTGCAACCCACGCCTGGTTATCGAGATACCACTGGACTGTCTTGCGCAGTCCTGTCTCGAAGGTTTCCTTGCATGTCCAGCCCAGTTCCGTCTGGAGCTTTCGTGAATCGACCGCATAGCGCCGGTCATGGCCGGGACGATCGGCGACGAAGGTAATCTGCTGCCGATACGAGCCCGTCGCCTTCGGGCGAAGCTCGTCGAGCAGATCGCATAGCGTGTGCACGACGTCAAGATTCGTCCTGGTGTTACTGCCGCCGACGTTATAGGTTTCCCCCACCCGGCCCTTGGCGAGCACAGCCCGAACGGCCGCACAGTGATCGCCAACATAGAGCCAATCCCGCACATTCAGACCGTCGCCATACACGGGCAGCGGCTCGCCGGCCAGCGCCTTTGTCAAAACGAGCGGGATCAGCTTCTCGGGAAAATGATAGGGGCCGTAATTGTTCGAGCAGTTGGTGGTGAGGACCGGCAGGCCGTAGGTATGATGGTAAGCGCGGACCAGATGGTCTGCCGCTGCCTTGGTTGCCGAATACGGGCTGTTGGGCGCATAGGCGGTGCATTCGGTGAATGCCGGGTCACTGGGCTGCAGGGAACCGAATACCTCGTCTGTGGAGATATGCAGGAAGCGGAAGGCTTCGCGCCCTGAGGCTTCCAGACCGCTCCAGTAGGTGCGAGCGGCCTCGAGCAATGTGAAGGTGCCAACGACATTGGTCTGAATAAACCCGCCCGGCCCCTCAATCGAGCGATCGACATGGCTTTCAGCCGCAAAGTGGATCACCGCGCGCGGCCTGTATTCCGAAAAAAGACGATCCAGCGCCACACGATCGCATACGTCGGTACGCGAAAATATATGACGTTTGCTCCCCTTCAACGAGGCGAGAGATTCCAGGTTGCCGGCATAAGTCAGCTTGTCGACGTTGACGACCGCGTCCGATCCGTCCTCGCGCAGCCAGTCAAGAACGAAATTGGCGCCAATGAAACCGGCGCCACCAGTGACAAGTATGTGGGACAAGACCAGTGCTCCCTGCCTATCTAATAGATCTTTGAGAACCTGGCCAGTGCCAAGCCTCCGCCTGGTCCAAAATGGACGGCGATGTTAAGTGCCTGCAGAAGTGGCGGTATTCTATCCGACAGGAGGCACCCGTTTAACCTGAACGCCCATCTTTTTGTAGCCTGTTGTAACGTTCCAATACCGTGCATTGCAATGTCAGCGCTCTTCCAAAATCGGAAACTGACCGCACTGTCACGACATTTACACGCGCCATTATGTGCCCCATAAGCATCATTTTACCATTGGCAGCCTCCACGGTTGCGCCGGCTCTCGTGACGATCTCATCTCGCGGCGCCTACCCGCAGACTGCCAATCATGCTCGTCGGCGACATGGTGAAGCGGGGTCCAGCTTCCGCACACACGCCGCGAACCGTCCGCCAGTTTGGTGCGCGCGCCGAAGCGGGGGCTGTGCAACCACGACATCCACCTGGTGCCCGTAGGCGTGGTGAAACCCTAGAGAATGTCCTGGAAGCCTATATTTATGCTCTTTTGAGCACTTAAATGCGGTACCGGGCCCTGACTATCCATGAAAACGGCTTGTTGCTCACGCACGCCGGTGTACTGCCGCAATGGACCGCGGAGCAGCCAATGGCGCTGGCAGCGGAAGTCGAGCGTGAACTGCCGGCCGGGGCTGGAGCGCGTTCCTGGCAGACATCTTGGCAACGCGGCGGACAAATGGGACCCGGCCTTGCACGGCATCGAACACCACTGCGTCGTGCTGAACGCCATCACCCGCCTGCGCCTTTACAGCACGGACGGGGTGATGGACCTGAAGAGCAAGGAAAGTCCCGGCAGCACGTCGACGGACTAAATGCCCTGGTTCGCCGTCCTCTGCCAGTGGGTCGAGGGCACCACCGTGGTTTGCTAGCACCGGTCCACGCTTGGACTGGTGATACACCCCAACCTCATGGCGCTGGACACGGGATGCGTCTGGGGCGGCAAGCTCACGGTGGCGCGGCCGGTGCCGAATTCGGCGCAGCGCTCGCTGATCCGGATGGACTGCCCACAATACTGCACCCCTCTTGCCTGAGACAGTTGCCGTGCAAAGGCAGGCATACGGCGTGGCAGCCACCGCCGGCGAATCTGTACCCTCTCACCTCGCCGAAGGCTCGCTCATTGCTGGCGGCAGCATTGACCCGCCGCGCCATGCCGTCAAGGCAATTGCTGTGACAACTGGGCTACGTGCAGGAGAAGCTCCGCGCTCAAGGAGCGGCTGGGCGCGAGTCGGAACACGTTTCACCGCACAGCAGTGTTGCGCGCATCGATCCTCGCAACCACAAATGGCACCCGGGTGACACGCCAGAACAATGGGAGGCGTTCCGGCACCGGGCAACCAAAGGCTTGGCTCGGGACACGCGCGCCGTTCAGCCTTGGTCGAGTGCCTCCGAGATAACGGAGACGATAAAGCTCTGTTGCTCCAGCGTAAGCCCGATCCACAGCGGCAAGCGGATCAAGCGGCTCGCGATGCTGTCTGTGACACTCAGCGAGCCATGCTGACGTCCATACTGCATGCCACCGGGAGCTGAGTGCAGCGGCACGTAATGAAATACAGCGTTAATGCCGCGTGCTTTCAGCCGCTCCAGCACCTTTTGACGGTCAATTCCTGGCTCGAGTAGGACGTAGTACATGTGTGCGTTGTGAGCACACTCCGCAGGGATAATCGGCCGCCGCAGACAACCAGTGGCCTCAAGCTGGGCCAGTTGCTCATGGTAGGCATCCCAAAGTCTCAACCGGCGCGCAGTCAATGACTCGGCCTCCTCGAGTTGCGCCCATAGAAACGCGGCTGTCAGTTCGCTCGGAAGAAAAGACGAGCCGACCTCCTGCCACGTATATTTATCCACTTCCCCCCGAAAGAAACGGCTGCGGTCGGTGCCTTTTTCCCGAATGATCTCGGCCCGGACGGACAACTGTGGATCATTAATCAGCAATGCACCACCTTCACCCGAAATAACATTCTTCGTTTCATGGAAGCTGTAGGTTCCGAGATCCCCAATGCTACCTAGAGCCCGCCCCTTGTAGCTAGCCATGACACCCTGCGCAGCATCTTCCACCACCATAAGACCATGACGCTTGGCGACAGCCATAATCGCGTCCATTTCACAGGCCACGCCGGCGTAGTGGACGGGAGCAATCCCCCGCGTTCGAGGTGTGATGGCAGCCTCGATCAAACGTTCATCCAGGTTCAGTGTGTCTTCACGGACATCGACAAAGACTGGCACGCCGCCCCTCAGCACGAAAGCATTTGCTGTCGACACAAAGGTGTGGGAAGGCATAATGATCTCGTCACCGGGCCGCACGTTCATAAGCATCGCCGCCATCTCCAATGCCGCCGTACATGAGTGGGACAGCAGTGCTCTTGCACACCCAGTCCTCTCTTCGATCCACGAATGACATCTCTTAGTAAATGGCCCATCTCCCGCAAGAGAGCCATTGAAATGGGCCTCAGCGATGTAATACAACTCTTTCCCCGTCATATAGGGCCGGTTGAACGGAATGTGAGTCTGGTTTTTCATATCAGGAGAATTTTGGTGGGTTCTACTGCCACGATATTGGCTAGGATGRCTGATTTTAAAGATTGTCCGGCGGTAATGATCTCAAGACTGAAGTTGCTTTTTATATTGACCCTTCATCGCCGCTCGCAGCCTAAAAAAATGAAAGCAGCAGCCCAAATGATCAGCGAAACCGCACCTTTTCGAAACCCGACTACAAAATCGGCACAGATCACCTCTCGTTACCAACAAGGAACAGCACTAACTAACTGAATGCCCGGCAGTGAACCCATAAATAATGGGAATACATAAGCATAGGGGGAAAAATCCGACCCTCGGTCGGCAATTGCCGTTCTCGTTCACAATCCGGCATTCCTCATCCTCATACGGATGCGCCTCCCTTCCTTGCTATCACCAAACGCGAACCACCAACCGGGTAATTCACACCCAGCCGGATAAGCTGACGTTCCAGGCTCAAGATCGCCTTCAAGGTCCAATTGAGCGTCGAACTGATCTCGAACTCGGCAAGCGGATCAAAATCCTCAGGGGATCCTGCACGTTGCCGGGAAAATAGCATCGCAGGTAACAAAAGCGACATAAATGAAGTCGTGCGAATGATTTCAAATCCGGCGCGAACAAGTTTTTCAAGAATATCCTGAGCCGAGTAACGGCGGACATGACAAGCGTACGTATCAGCCGCGCTCCACAGCCACTGATGCTGTGGCACAGTGATCAACAGCCCGCCACCCGGCCTGATCGCCCGGCAAAGATTCTCCAAGACAACCTCATCCTCATCAATGTGCTCGATGACGTCGAAGGCTGCGACCAGATCGAATTCGTCGACGTATGGAATACGGCGTGCGTCCATCTGCAAAAACTGCGCCCTATTGACGCGAGCCGCTGCGAAAGCAAGGCCGTCCGAGAAAATCTCGCTTCCAACGACGCGGGCGTCGGGGAATGCCCGTGAAACGCCGGAAAGCACGAATCCCGTCCCGCAACCCACTTCTAGAAAAGACTCAAGACCAGGAAAATATTTTCTTAGCGCCCAAATTATCAGTTCATTTCGCGACCGAAACCAGAAATTCCCTTCCTCGAGGCGCACCAGCTGACCAAAATACTCCGCCTTGAAGCCGCCCCCTGCCCTACTTAACTCGGCAGCCCAAGCAGGAAATCCATTCACCGTTTCGGGGATAAAACCACACGCCGGACAACCCTGATGTTCGGATGGATAGAGTCCATTGCATTGAGGGCAGGCAATCATGATAGAGAAGTTGCCTTTGATTGTGGAAAAACAAAATAATTGAACATCAAGAAGAGGAAACCCGCAACAATGAAGACCGCTGCTGCCTGAACCAACTGATGTGGATAGCCCAGCCGACCAGCAAAAAAATAAAGCATAGAGAAATTAAGGCCATAGCCAATGGAGTGAGTCAGCCAATAGCGAATCAGGCTTGGCAATGCCTTTCCATCATGAGCAAAGGCCCACCGGCGATTACCTAGGAATCCCAGTGCAGCCCCAACGGAATAGAGAGTTGACATAGCCACCATCGGCCGGACCCCCAGCCATGTGACAGCCAAATATAAACCGTATCCGCATGCATTACTAAACAGGCCGACGAGGATATACCGGAAAAAAGCTAGACCTATTTTTCTTTTATGTTTAGTTGCGGACGGCAAGTCCGAAGCCAGTTCTTCCATAGCCGTTTCCATTGTAAAGCATAAACCATTGCCCTTTGTGGGCAAAAACAAATGGGTACTCGATCATCTCGGAGTCCCAGCCGGATGCCGAGACACCTATTCCCACATCCTCCAGACGCAGCAACCACTGGCCGCCATCTTTACTTGTCGCGTATCCGATACGATAGGTCGTCTTGTCTCCACTGCGATATGAAAACCACATGTGGTAACCCTCGCTGGCACTGCCAACCACAGTTGGACGCGAGAATGCTTGCGCCAGATTCAATTCATATGGAACTGCCAGGCCTTCCTTCTCCCAGCACTGGGCGTCTGATGACCTTGCCTGATTTATTACATGAAGCATCTCGCCATTACCAGCATCCCAGGTCACGGTCGAGCCGTACCACATCCGATAGGAACCATCATTCTCCCGTAATACCCAAGGATAAGACAAACTGACCGGGTCAACATTGTCGAGAGCCATATAGGGCAAATTGCCATCAAGACTCAAGGACCAATCGCTGCCAAGCGCAAGACGCCCTATTTCCCCCACCCAGTGCGCATCAGGGGGACACTGCCATCCCATGAAGAGGATATATCGCTCTCCATTCGATTCGTACCAATTCCCAATGCTCACACCATGGGAGTAGAACGAATTCTCCTCGCCATGCTCAAAGACAGGCCGGTCGTGAACGTACACGATCTCCCTCTTCAGGATATCCACGTCAACAAAACCGACCGACGAACGGTTCTTTTCGTCCCGCCCACTATAGAACACACGATAAACATCGCCGTCCAGCAAGATGGGCAACGGGTTCGCTGCGTGCGTCAACAATTTAGGGTGAACTCCCTCCGGGCAATACAGCAGTCCCAATTTTTGCCATTGCATTCTGCTCTCCTAGATCTTTCGAAGCTTGGTGCTAGGCACTCTCGAACGTTCTGTAGCCATACCCATGTAGACCCCTTCTGACTCTGCGTCGCTCAGCATCAAAGCACCGGCACCAATCACGCATCTTTCCCCGATCCTGATGTGATCACGCAAGGTCGCATTGACCCCGATGAAACACTGCTCTCCAACCTCAACCCTTCCGGAAATCACCACATGGGAAGCGATAAAGCAGTGGTCCTTGATGACTGAGTGATGACCAATGTGATTTCCACTCCACAAAGTGACGTTATTCCCAATGGTTACAAATGGCTGAATAGTATTATCCTCAAAGATAAAACAGTTCTCCCCAATTTTCCCCGCATTAAGTACCGTTGCCCTGGAACTAATGAAACTGGCTAACCGATAACCTAGTGCCTTGGCTTCTACGTATTTCCCTCTACGTACCGCATTGAGCTTGGAATAACCAAGTGCCACAAACAAATCATGCTCCTCCGGTCCGTATTGCTTGAGAATTTCCTCGAAAGCAATGACCGGAAGACCACAGAGGGTGCTGTCTGTCAGATAGGCGGCATCAATCGTGAAGGCAACTACTTCATATTGCGAATCCGTGGTGAAATAGTAGTGTGCCAACTGGGCTGCATCACCAATGCCGAAGATAACCAAACGCTTTTTCATGGCCACATTTTCAGAAGAGTTACCGGCAATGCCGGTCATGCATTCTCAGCGGCGGCGCAGGGCCGGGCTTCGAAGAAAAGCACCAGCGCACGGTCTGACTGTGCACATAGCTTTTGGAGGATATGCCACGGTAAGAGTGTGTACTTGTTAAGCAATAGCCCAAGTATCACCGGGAAGTGCGTTTTGTATTTCACCGAACGCCTCCCCGACTCCTTGGTGCGTTCCAGGGACGACAGTGCGAGCTTCTGTCTTTCACCCCTGCTCACCAGGAAATTGGAGACTGGCAACAACAAGTTTGAAATGGGAAACGTCAAACCAGCAATGTGCAGCAGTCGCCAGTCATTGGCAACGACCAAGTCCCGAACCGTTGCCCGGGTATAGCGCCTGCAGTGTCCCGCGATATCATCCTCAATACCCCAGTGCGCCGGCGAGGCGGGAACCAGTGCGATCATGATCCCGTCCGGCTTCAGGTGAGTTGAGGACTTTCTCATGAAGGCAGATTGCTTGTCGTTCTCTAGATGCTCCATGACCATACATGAAATCACTAGATCGACCTCTTCGGAAACTTGAGATGAGAGATAATCCTCATTGATCGCCATGAAACGCCGCTCAGAAATCTCCTTTTCAAAGCGGAGCTTTAATGATACTACCGTTCTCGCCTCAAGCTCGTATGAGCACCCGGACCAACCATGATCCAACAACAGGCGCGTTATTTCGCCGCTACCAGGTCCTATTTCGATAAATCTCCCTGGAGGAATCCGGCGCAAGCGTTCCCGCAGATACATTAGTTGAAGTAAAGTACCAGGTGGCAACACTTTCATATTATTTCTTCCCTAAAAATCCGAACGGAGTGCGCACTGAGTCCCAAAACCATACCACCTTACACCTATTGATTGGATTGATGCACGAGCGTCAATATTTTTTCGCCTCTCGCGTCGAAAGGTAGTCAGCAATGGAAGCAGGCTCCATATAATCGAACCCCAATATTTCCTTCACTTCCGGCGAAAGATCCGCACCCTGCATATTATTTGGAATATTGATCTGCTGTTTGAAATATGGAATATTGTAGACGTGATTCACTGCCCGCCTCACCGACTGCGATCTGTTGAACCCACCCGCATGAAATAGCATGCAATCGAGCAACAGGAATGATCCTGCTTCTGCTTCAACCTGAACAGCATTTTTCCGGATATAAGCCGCAGAAGGAAACGCCTCAGCTTTGTGCGACGCGGGAAGCACAAATGTCGCACCATTCTCCGATGTGAAATCATCGACACAAAACAGGGCATTAATAGCAATTGGCTGAGTGGAAACAAAATGCTGATAAGGCAGATCCCGATGCCACGCCCCTTGATTATAATTCTCTTGCGGCGGATTAATCACGCAATTCTGCTGATTAAGGATGAATTTCCCGGGAATCAGCTTTTTGAGGACAGAAAGCAAATTCCCATTCATCGCGAGATTCAAAAATACTCCTCCGCCGTGCGTGAGTGGCGAACGGACGGAGTGATACTCGTCGATGCTTCTGAGCTTAGCTTCACCGTAGGCATCAACGTAGCGCTCCCTAGCACTGTCAAATTGATCAGATATAGCTTGCAATTCGACGTCTGAATAACCCGAATTCAGCACCGCGTAGCCAAGATTCCGAACTTGCTCGACGGCCTCATCAAGTGCGGAGTCACACTGATTCCGCAGAAGGATTCCGTAAGCCGCCTCTGGGACAGATTTCATCACCGTCATTTCAGGAAATCCTCCTCTTGAGAACCTCTATAGATCTGCCGAACTATCGAATACGGCCGCTGCTTCACTTCGGAAAACACCTTTGATATATATATGCCCTGGACACCCAGAAAAAATATAATCAGCCCGGAAAAAAGCCATATTGATGCTATTATAGAAGTGTAACCACCTGGCGGCGAAGCAACAAAGAAGTATCTGACCGCAAGATAAAAAATATAGCCCAGTGCAGAAATCGAGATGAATAGACCCGAGTAGAAGGTAAATACCAACGGCAGGCTACTGAAGGACGTTACAGCATTGACGAGATGGCCAAATTTGCGTGAGAGCGAGTAGGTCGTTGGGCTAGTCGAGTGTTTCCGAACAAGTTGCTGGCACTGATTGAAACCTGTCACAATCCACAGGCCACCAATATTTAGCTCGCGTTCCCGATGCAGGAGCAGCGCGTCGACGTATCGCCGCGACATGAGTCTCGCGGTGACTATGTTATTGGGTTGGTTTATTCCAGTAAGAAATCGAAACGTACGATAAAACAACGCGCCAGTTATACGCTCGAAGAACCCGCCTTTGCGCTTGCCCTGGACACCATAAACCACGTCGCTCATCTCGGCATCCATTTGCCTCTGGAAGCTGTCGAGCCACTCCGGCTCCTCCTCCAGATCGCTGTCGATCAGGAATATACTTTGGCCTCTGGTGCTCGCAAGGCCCGTCATCATGGCTTTGTGATGGCCAAAGTTCCGCGACAAGTCAATGACCACAATATGCGGATCCGATTTGCTCAATCCAACGGCAAGATCTAGGCTGTTATCTGGCGATCCGTCATTTACCAAGATAATTTCGTAATCGTCGCCCGCAAACTGCCTGGCGGCGGCACTTGTCCGTTGATAGAACTCGCTAATGTACGGAGCCGACTGATAAAGCGTGGCAACAATAGAAAGCTTCATGAACGAACATACCTCATGTAGCGGTGTGCCTCATTGCCGCAGTTGAACAACAAGTCGAGAATCGTCACCCCATGGGTAAACTCACCCCAAAGCTGTGGATACTCTTGATATCCGGAATAATCAAACCAGGATAGCTTGACACCCATTTCGCAGAATACGTTCTCTTCAATGTAACCCTTAGCCGCAGGACCTGAAATATACTCAGTACCTCCGGCCTGAACGCAAAGATCAGCCAAGCGTTCCGTTTTTCCGTCACGGACTACGTAGTCCCACGAATTTTTTATAACTGTCCTGATTCCCAAGTAGTTGCATACTGCTTCGATGAATAGACGATTCAGTTGCGACAGATGTGTATAGGACCCAGCCAAATAAAGCGGTTCGAGCCATTCTTTGATTTCATCAAAGTGCGGGGCACGGCGGTAGTTTTGCTCCAGTGTTTTCCAATGAGCCAGAGTCCAGCCGTTGCCGTCGATCTCGGTTTCCCTGATTTTTTGATCGTACTTTCCCTTGACTTGAACCGGGACCGTGAGCCACTGCACACCCTGCGGCGTTTTGATCTGATTACGATTACGCCAGTCACGCCGGGTGTACTGCATATCGTCATAGAGGATGAACTCATCCACTGCGGCAATCATGTCGAAGTATCCCTTCCAAGGGATGTAATTGGACTGAAGGATGGCAATTTTCTTCAAACGTCGCTCCTCTTTACGGCATCGCATGCCGCTTTTGCAGCATCAACGTCGCGACCAAGACCAGGGGAGGCCGACGTCGAGTTGCGCCGCCTCCGTCACAAATTCAAAACACCTCAGCCATCGCCAATGGCACCCCGACCTTCGACGGGGTCGTGATCAACGGCACACCAATGTCACGCCGATCGTTGCATCATCCCAGCGAATGCAACATCTCGGGGCGGTAGAGATCCGTTGCCTTGTACAGCACAGCCGTGCCCTCGCGCATCTGGAATCCGTAGGCAAATCCCCTATGCGGCCCAAAATGCCACTCATCCATAACGTGAATATGCGACAACGCCGCGCCTCGTTTAATATTTGACTCATATTCTGAAGGGGCCTCGCCTAGCCGCCAGTGAAACGGCAGAATCGTTTACCTACCCCAAGGGGCAGTATTCTATCCGAAGCGATCTACGTTCCTGGCTGATCCCGGCACTGCAGCTCGGTGCTTGCCCATCATCCCAACTAAACTCGATTGAACATGAGCTCAACGACAAACGGCTTCCTTCTCAACAATGGCCGATAGAAAGGCGACACGAGAAAATTACGCGATCGGAGACCTTCAGGGTTGCAACGAGTCGCTCCTTGCTCTGACCGAGCGGCTACAGTCGAAAGCCGAACTTCGCTTCGTAGGTGACCTAGTCAACCGCGGCCCTGCCTCCGCACGCACGCTGCGAACCGTCCGCCAGCTTGGCGAACGCGCCGAAGCCGTGCTCGGCAACCACGACATCCACCTGCTGGCTGTGGCCGCCGGCGTGCGTAAAAGCGGCCGCAGCGACACTTTGGCCGATATCCTCGAAGCGCCAGATTGCGATGAATTACTCACTTGGCTAAGGCATCGCCCCCTGGCCATCCACGAAGACGGCTTCCTGCTCGTGCACGCGGGCGTGCTTCCGCAATGGACCACAGAGCAGACAATGGCGCTGGCGGCGGAAGTCGAGCGTGAACTGCGCGGCCCGGGCTGGAAGGCGTTCCTGGCCGACATCTTCGGTAATGCGGCGGACCGGTGGGACCCGGCCTTGCGGGGCATCGAGCGTCACCGTGTCGTGATCAACGCCCTGACCCGCCTGCGCTTTTGCAACGCCGACGGCGTGATGGACCTCAAGACCAAGGAAGGCCCCGGCAGCACGCCGGCCGGCTTCATGCCCTGGTTCGATGTGCCCGGACGGCGCACCGAAGACACCACGGTGGTGTGCGGGCATTGGTCCACGCTCGGATTGGTGATGCGCCCCAACCTGATGGCGCTGGATACTGGATGTGTCTGGGGTGGCAAGCTCACCGCCGCGCGCTTGGCGGCGGATCTGGCTGATCGCACACTGATTCAGGTGGAGTGCCCGCAGTACTGCGATCCGCTGGCCTGAGCCGATCAGGCTGCCGGCGCGGGAGAATCCGCGCTCACGTCGCCTTCGTTGAAGGATTGCTCGCTCTCGCGCCCTTCGTTCACGCGCGCCGCGAGTTCCACTGCGTGCTGTTGCGCGCCCTGGCTCAGATGGCTCACTACCGCGCGAGCCGCCTCGGCCAGGTCGCGCCGGCTGGCGCTGGTGGCGGTGAGGGCTGGCGCAAAGCATAGCCTGGCGGTGATCGGCGGCGCCCGCAGGATCGCATCGAGCGTTTCCAGCAGGCTCAGGTCGCCAATATAGGCTGGCGCCAGCGTCGGCTGGCCCGTCGCGGCATCCAGGTAAGCCAGCCCGACCGGCTGCACCGGCAGCCCGCCCGATATCGGCGCTTGCATCAGGTTGGCGTGGAACGGCAGCACGCTGCTGCCATCCGTGGTTGTGCCTTCCGGGAACACGCAGACCAGGTCGCCCTGCAGCATCACGTCGGTAATGGCGTGCAGCACGCGATGCGCGTCGCGCTTGCGCGCGCGTTCGATGAAGATGGTGCCGGTCTGCCCGCACAGCCAGCCGATCACCGGCCAGTCGCGGATCTCGGATTTGGCGACGAAGCGCACGGGCTGCCAGCTATTGATGACGTAGATATCCAGCCATGAAATATGGTTGGACACCACCATCGCGCCATGCGGCATGGCCTGCCCCGGCTGCAGGCCTTGCACCTCGAGCGTCACCCCACAGATCCGCAGCAACCGGCGCGACCAGCGCCGGATATGCGATTGCCGCGACTCTACGCCGAGCCAGGGGAACAGCACCGCGCAGGTCAGGAGGCCGCGCAGCAGGTGGAGGATCAGGGCGATCTTGCGCAGCCAGATCATGCCGGCCCCACTGGCGAACTCGCTTGTACCATCTTGTCCGACTTCCCTCGGGCCGGCATAGTTTCAGTGCAGTTCGTAGACGACGTGGCCGCCGACCAGCGTGGTGCGCACACGCCCACGCATCTCGTAGCCGAGCCACGGCGAATTCTTGCCCTGGCTCTTGAGCGCGCGGCGCTCGACCTTCCATTCCTGCTCGGGATGGAAGATGCAGATATCGGCGGCGCTGCCTGTGGCCAGCGTGCCGGCAGCCAGGCCGAGCACGCGGGCCGGCTCGGCCGTGATGCGGGCTAGCGCCTTGCCCAGCGGCACCTTGTGCTCCTCGGCCCAGCGCAACGTCAGCGGCAGCAGCAGTTCCAGCCCGGTGGCGCCTGGCGAGGCTTCGGCGAAGGGCAGCAGCTTTTCGTCGTCGTCCACGGGGGTGTGGTCCGAGCACAGTGCGTCGATGGTGCCGTCGGCCAGCCCGGCCACGATGGCGTCGCGGTCGCGCGCGCTGCGCAGCGGCGGCGAGAAGCGCATCTGCGAGTTGAAGTAGCCGATGTCCATGTCGGTCAGCGACACATGATGGATATTGACGTCACAGGTCACCTTGAGGCCTTCGCGCTTGGCCTGGCGCACCAGCTCGATGCCCGCGGCCGACGACAGGCGGCACAGGTGCACGCGTGCGCCGCTGGCGCGCATCAGCTCGAAGATGGTGTGCAGGCGCACGGTCTCGGCAATCACCGACATACCGGACAGGCCCAGGCGCGACGCCACGGCACCGCTGGCGGCCACGCCGCCACCGAGGTACGGGTCTTCCGGGCGCAGCCAGACCGTGAAGCCGAAGGTCTGCGCGTACTGCAGGGCGCGCAGCAGCACCTGGGTGTTGCGGATCGGCGCTTCGGCCTGCGAGAAGCCGATGCAGCCGGCCTCGGTGAGCTGCGACATCTCGGTCAGCGTCTCGCCCTTGAGGCCCAGCGTGAGCGCACCTAGCGGATACACGTGGGTCTGGTTGAGCGTGCGGGCGCGGTACTTGAGCATCTCGACCAGGCCGGGCTCGTCGAGCACGGGGTCGGTGTCGGGAGGGCAAACCAGGCTGGTCACGCCGCCGGCGGTGGCCGCCGCCACTTCGGATTCGAGCGTGGCCTTGTATTCATAGCCCGGCTCGCGCAGCCGCGCGGACAGGTCGACCAGGCCGGGGCAGACGATCAGCCCGCTGGCATCGATCGTCTTGTTGGCGTGGAAGTCCGCCGGCGCGCTGCCCACGCCGACGATCTTGCCGGCGGCAATGTAGAGGTCTTGCTGCGCATCGACGTTCGCGGCCGGGTCGATCAGGCGGCCGCCCTTGATGTGGATCTTCATATCGTGTCGCTTGGCTTGTATTCGGTTGTTCTGGCTTGCCTGGACCTTGTCGGTCGGGCGCTATCCATCATGAGATCAGTCGTGGTTTCCGGCCACGATGCCCATCACGGCCATGCGTACCGCAATGCCGAAGGTCACCTGGTTGAGGATCACGGACTGCGGCCCGTCGGCCACGGCGGAGTCGATCTCCACGCCACGGTTCATCGGGCCCGGGTGCATCACGATGGCATCGGGCTTGGCCAGCGCCAGGCGATCGGGCGTGAGGCCATAGGCCTTGAAGTACTCCTGCGCCGAGGGCAGCAGCGCGCCGCTCATGCGCTCGTTCTGCAGGCGCAGCATGATCACCACGTCCACGCCCCTCATCCCCTCTTCCATATTGTGGAAGACACGCACGCCCATCTGCTCCAGCCCCGAAGGCAGCAACGTGCGCGGGCCGATGGCGCGCACTTCGGGCACGCCCAGTGTGGTCAGCGCGTGGATGTCGGAGCGCGCCACGCGGGAGTGCAGGATGTCACCCACGATGGCGACCGTGAGATTGGTGAAATCCTTTTTGTAGTGGCGGATCGTGTACATGTCGAGCAGCCCCTGCGTGGGGTGCGCATGGCGTCCGTCACCGGCGTTGATGACATGCACATGGGGTGCGACATGCTCGGCGATCAGGTAGGGCGCGCCGGAACTGGCGTGGCGCACCACGAACATGTCGGCCGACATCGCCGACAGGTTGTTGATGGTGTCGAGCAGCGACTCGCCCTTACTGGTGGACGAAGCGTTGATGTTCAGGTTGAGCACGTCCGCGGAGAGCCGCTTGGCGGCAATCTCGAAGGTGGTGCGGGTGCGCGTGGAGTTCTCGAAGAACAGGTTAAACACGCTTTTGCCGCGCAACAGCGGCACCTTCTTCACTTCGCGGTCCGAGTCGGACAGCGAGACGAACTGGCTGGCGGTGTCGAGGATGTGCGCGACCATCTCGCGCGACAAGCCCTCGATCGAAAGCAGATGCTTGAGCTCGCCGTTCTTGGTCAGTTGCGGGTTGCGGAACGTCTTGATCATGGCAGGTAGAAAGGGCCGGGCGGTGGCGTTGACTGGTCTGGGCAGGTCTGGGTCTGGCTTGCCGGCGTGCCGTTGCGGGCGCGCCGGCCGGTGGGCTGGGCAGGCTTAGTTGCCGGTGGCCTCGTCGGCGAAGGCAAAGCGCATGTCGGAGCCGGTGCCCTCATGCGACAGCACCAGCGTGGTCCCGGGCGGCAACGCGACGTGCGCGGCGGCAAAGTCCGCAGCCGCCGGCAGTTCGCGGCCGCCGCGATCGACCAGCACGGCCAGCGCGACGCGGGCCGGGCGGCCGTAGTCGAACAGCTCGTTGACGGCTGCGCGGATAGTGCGCCCGGTGGCCAGCACGTCGTCGATCAACAGGATCTTGCGGTCTTGCACGTCAAAGGGCAGCGTGGTCGGCTGGGCCTGGCTATGCAGGCCCTTCTTGGCATAGTCGTCGCGGTGGAAGGCAACGTTGATGACCCCGTGGGCCGCCAGTTGCAGGTCGGCGGCCAGCCGTTCGGCAATCCAGGCGCCGCCGGAATAGATCCCGGCGACCGACCATTGCGCGCGTTCAGCCTCAGGCAGCGCGGCCTGCACCTGGTCACGCAGCGTACGGTAGAGCGCCTCGGCGTCGAGAGAGGAAGTCTGGGTCATAGCGGATGCTGGTCGAAGTACTGTTGCAGGATGATGCTGGCGGCCTCGGCATCGAGCGCGCCCTTGCGGGCGCCGGCCATCTCGGCGGCGATCGACGTGTAGCTTTCGTCCACCCAGGCCACCGGCAGGCCGAAGCGGCCGTTCAACTGGTTGCCGAAGCGGCGTGCGAGCCGCATCGAAGGCTGCTGGCTGCCGTCCGGATTGGTGGGCATGCCCACCACCAGTTGCACCGGCGCCCACTCGTCGATCAGCGCGGTTACCGCCTCGAAGCGGCCTTCCACGGTGATATTGGGGATGATGACGAGCGCACGGGCCTCGCGCGTGACAAAGTTGCCAAGCGCAACGCCGATCTTCTTTTCGCCATAATCGAAGGCCAGGACGGTGCCGTCGGAGGGCAACTGGCGCGGCGCTGGCGTCGCTCCGTCCTCAGGCATGCCCAGCCTCGCCCGAGAGCATGGTGAAGTCGATGCCCAACAGGCGTATGGCGGCGGCGAAGCGTTCCTCGGGGGGCACGCTGAAGATGATTTCGGGATCGGCCTGGACAGTCAGCCAGCCATTGCGGCTGAGTTCTTCCTCCAGCTGCCCCGCGCCCCAACCGGCATAGCCGAGCGTGAGCAGGAAGCGTTGCGGGCCGCTGCCGTTGGCCACGGCCTCCAGCACGTCCTTGGAGGTGGTCATCTCGAGTCCGCCGGGTACGGCCAGCGACGAGACATAGATGCCAACCGGATCATGCAGCACGAAGCCGCGCTCGGTCTGCACCGGCCCGCCGAAATAGACAGGCTGCTGCGCCACCGGCTGGATCTCCAGCTTGAGGTCGATCTTGTCGAACAGGGTGGCCATATCGATATCGATAGGCCGATTGATCACCAGGCCCAGCGCGCCGCGGTCGTTGTGCTCGCACAAGTAGACGACGGAACCCGAAAAAGTCGGGTCTGCCATGCCGGGCATGGCAATCAGGAACTGATTGGTGAGGTTGATTGGGGCTTCCAGCGTCGCCATTCCTGCATTTTATCAAATCGTTGCCATCCGTCCGGAAAAGATTCGCGGAATGCCGCAACGCAACATTCCGATGCTTATCCGGTGCGCTTGCTTGCTGGCCTCTGTGCCAGCGTCGTTGCTCGCTTGCTGCCGCCTGCCTATTCCTTGCGCGTCAGGGCGGCCAGGTCTTCCGGCGTCAGCCAGCGCCAGTCTCCCAGCGCCAGGGTGGGCTCCAGCACCAGCCCGCCGATGGCGCTGCGGTGCAGGGCTTCCACATGGTTGCCAGCCGCGGCCACCATACGCTTGACCTGGTGGTACTTGCCCTCGGTCAGGCTAAGGCGCAGGCTGCGCTCGCCGGTAGCTTCGCAGGCAGCCGCCGCGATCGGGGCCGGCTCGTCCTCCAGCTGCACGCCCGCCACCAGCGCATCGACCTGCTCTTGGGTGACCGGCTCGGCGGTCGTCACTTCGTAGACCTTGGGCACCTTCTTCTTGGGCGAGGTCTGGGCGTGGATGAACTGGCCATCGTCCGAGAGCAGCAGCAGGCCGGTGGTGTCCTGGTCCAGCCGCCCGACCGCCTGCACCTCGCGCTGGCGCAGCGGCACCGGCAGCAGGTTGTACACGCTGGGATGGTGGCGCGGGCGCTGCGAGCATTCGTAGCCCACCGGCTTGTTCAGCAAGATGTAGGCCTTGGTGTGGCCGATCCATTCCTCGCCGTCCACGGTCAGGCGCAGGCCATCGACCTCGAACTTGGCGCCCGGATCCTCGCACAGGGTGCCGTCGACCTCCACCAGGCCGGCCCCGATCAGGTCGCCGCAATAGCGGCGGGTGCCGAAGCCTTGGGATTGGAGGATGCGGTCGAGTGTCATGGCCATGGCTTGCTTCTTGATATCTGGATTACTGGATTACTGAAATACGGGCCGGCTGTTCGGCGCTGCGGACAACGCTGGCCGGCATGCCGGGCCAGCCTGAGCGCGCAGCGCATGCCCGACGCTATGGTAGGGTAACAGGCTTCGCCAGCCCAACTTCCGGAGCGCCCGATCTTGCCCCCATCCCCCGCCGACGCCCGCCAACCCTATCGGATCGACCGGCTGTTCGAGCGCGGCCTGGTCTGGTTCCGGCGCGACCTGCGCGCCGACGATCACACGGCGCTGCATTATGCCCTCAAGCACTGCCGCCAGGTATGGTGCGTCTTCGTCTTCGACCGCGAGATACTGGATCCGCTGCTGGCGCGCGGCCTGGCGGCCGACCGCCGGGTGGCGTTCATCCTGGCCTCGCTGGCCCCGCTGGACGAAGCGCTGCGCGCGGCCGGCGGCGGCCTGATCGTGCTGCACGGCCACGCGCGCACAGCCATTCCCGAGCTGGCCGCCGAGCTCGGCGTCACCGCCGTGTTCGCCAACCACGACTATGAGCCCGCCTCGCTGGCCCGCGATGCCGAAGTCAGGCAAGCGCTGGCCAGCCAGTCCTGCGCCTGCTTCAGCTTCAAGGACCAGGTGATCTTTGAGCGGGATGAGATCCTGACCGGCCAGGGCAAGCCCTTCTCGGTTTTCACGCCTTACAAGAACGCCTGGCTCAAGGCCTTGCTTCCGTTCGACCTCAAGCCCTACCCGGTCGAGCCATATCTGAAGTCACTGGCCGCTCCGCCGAAGACTTACGTGCGGCCGCTGCCCACGCTGGAGGCACTGGGCTTCGCCCCCACCAACCTGGCCGAGATCGCCATGCCCACCGGCAGCGTCGGCGCCCATGCGCTGTTCGACGAGTTCTGCGAGCGCATGGGCGACTACGCGCGCCGGCGCGACTTCCCCGCCCTGCG
Organism: Cupriavidus sp. 05L411; assembly: GCF_056398045.1. Taxonomy (NCBI): domain Bacteria; kingdom Pseudomonadati; phylum Pseudomonadota; class Betaproteobacteria; order Burkholderiales; family Burkholderiaceae; genus Cupriavidus; species Cupriavidus sp. 05L411. The sequence continues at coordinate 336,089 of NZ_JBFTOQ010000002.1, forward strand.
CGGCCCGAGCTACCTGTCGGTGCACCTGCGCTTTGGCACGCTGTCGATCCGCACGCTCGCCCGCACCGCCCACGCCGCCACGTTGCGCGGCGGCGCCGAGAGCGACGGCGCCGCCACCTGGCTGTCGGAGCTGATCTGGCGCGATTTCTACTTCATGATCCTGCACCACCACCCCCGGGTCGCCGCGGGGCATGCCTTCCACCCCGCCTACGATGCCATCCGCTGGGTCAATGGCGACACCGGCGAGCGCTACTTCCAGGCCTGGTGCAACGCCAGGACCGGCTACCCGCTGGTGGACGCCGCCATGCTGCAGATCCGGCAAAGCGGCTACATGCACAACCGGCTGCGCATGGTGGTAGCGAGCTTCCTGGTGAAGGACCTCGGCGTGGACTGGCGGCGCGGCGAACAGTACTTCGCCGACCAGCTCAGCGACTTTGACTTCTCCGCCAACAACGGCGGCTGGCAGTGGGCCGCCTCCACCGGCTGCGATGCCCAGCCCTACTTCCGCATCTTCAACCCCACCACCCAGTCTGAGAAATTCGACCCGCAGGGACGATTTATCAGGAAATACCTGCCGCAACTCGCGCGCCTGCCGGACAAGTACATACATGCACCCTGGACAGCCTCGGAGGATGTGTTGCTCGCAGCCGGAGTCAAGCTAGGGGAAAACTACCCGCGGCCGATCGTGCAACACGACGTGGCCCGTAAGGAAACCCTGGCGCGGTATTCAGTAGCGAAGGAGAAGGCAGGAATCGACTCTGCACAGCCCCACGGCGACTGAGAGCCAAAGAGCCGTAAGCAACGAATCATTGCAGCCGGGTTTTTCCCGCCCGGAGGGCGGGAAAAACCCGCGCGCGATGCGAAGCGAGCCGTGGAGGTGTTCAGAGGCCGTATGGGGCGCCTCGGGATTCGGCGAAAAGAGCGGAAAAGAGGGACCCATGTCTGAGTATCGCCCTAAGGCGATGCGAGTTTGGGTCCCGGCCGCTCTTTTCGTCGAAGCCCGAGGGGTAGTCGCCCCATCCGGCGTGCCTTCTTTGCCTACTTTCTTGGCAAGACAAGAAAGTAGGTCGCCGCCCCACAGGGGTGGTGAAACTGCCTTTGACTTTGACGCTAAGCCCTTGGAACTTAAGCCGATTTTGCAGTTGACATCAACCCCAACCCAACCCCTCAAGCCGCCAAAATCGCACTCTCCCGATAATGCCGCTGCGCCTCCTCAGGCCGCTCGGTCTCCTCAAACATCTTAGCCAACGCCAGATGCGCCCGAACCCGCAACCTGCGCTGCAGGTCAGCATCCGCATATTTCAACGCCCGCTCAAAGCTGGACTGCGCCTTGCCCCATAGTTTCTCGCCCAGGCACAGCACGCCTAGCGTGAAGTAGAGATCCGCGTCCACAGGATGCTGCGTCAGCCATTTCTCCGCCTGCTGAATCTGCGGCAGCGCACGTCCTGGCTCCGCGCATTCGGCATAGCGCAAGACCAGCCGGCTATCCCAGTTGACCTTGAGCGCGTCCTCCACGATCTTGCGCGCTTCATCCTGACGGCCCAGCGCCGCGAAATAGCGCGCTGCGGGCTCGGCGATGCGGGCCGCGCGGCGCTCGTCGGTGGACAACGAACGCCAGAAATCCTGCAGGCCCTGCACGTCGTGGCGGCGCTCCTCCAGCAGGGCCTCGCAGGCCAGTTGCTTGAGGCGCAACGCCAGCACAGGATGCAGGGCGTTGCGCTTTTCCAGCGAGCGCGCCAGGCGCAGGACTTCGGTCCAGTTCTTCAGGTGCTGGTGGGCACGCAGCGCGATGCGCTGCACATGGATCTGGCGCGCGCCCTGGGCCTGCAGCTGCGCGATGGTTTCCAGCGCGCCTTCGGCATCGCGCGCGTCGACCAGCAACTCGGCCATCGACACCAGCCGGGCCTGCTCGCGCTCGGGGTCGGTCACCTGCGCCATCCAGGCGTCGCGCCGCTCGGTTTCCTGCATGCGGTGCGCCGCGCGGGCGCCGATCAGCGCTGCCGTCTGGGCCTGCTCAGGCCAGGCCTGGGCCTCGCGCGCGGTACGCTCGGCACGGGCAAAGCGGCCGGCGAACAGGTTCTCGATGGACTCGCGCAAGGCCGCCTGCGCGCGGTTCATGCGGCTGCGCTCGCGGTAGGCCGCGGCACGCGCCGGCATCTCGGACAGATGGCGCGCAGTGCTGAGGATGGTCCAGACCACGAAGAACGCCAGCAACAGCAGGGCCAGCGCCAGGTTCAGCGACAGCTCAACCCGGTAAGGCGGGTAGAACAGAACCAGGTTGCTCTGGTTGAATTGCGTGAACAGCGCGAGCCCGACCGCGCCGCCGAACAGGATAGCTACCCAGAAAAGAAGCCGCATGCGCTACTCCTTCTTGAGCGCTTGCAGCGCGCCGAGGCTTTCCGCCATGGTGGGCAACTGCACCGTCACGGCGCCGGCCTGGGCCTGCTTGAGCAGGGTCAGCACGGCCTGCACGCGGCGCGACTTGGTGTCGCAATAGCGTCCGATCATGGCTTGCGCGGCCGCCAGGTCATTGCGGAACACCGGCTCGTTGCGCGACAGCAGCGCCAGGCGCGCATTGAGCAGCCGCAGCTTGACGTTCTCGCGCAGGAACCAGCCCTGGTCGCCGGTCAGCAGCAGTGCCTGGGCATCATCCACGCGGCGGATGCGGATGACCTGCATCAGCTCGTCGCGCACATTGCCCCACAGGCGGCCAAACCAGTTGCCGATCGCGTTGCCGGCCGGCGCGGCCTCGTCCTTGGCGGCATTCTTGCCAGCCTTGGCGCCGGTGGGCTTGGCGGGCTTGTCGACAGCCTCCACCTTCCCGTCCGTCTTGCGCGCATCCGCTTCACTGCGCTCGAGCATGCGCTCGCTCGACAGCAAGGGCAGCGTATCGATCTGGTTGATGGCTTCATCGAGCTTGATGGCGGCACCGGTCAGGTCCGTATCCGGCACGGCCTTCATGCGCGCCACGTCGCGGGCGATGGCACGGCGCAGCAGGTTGTACTGCGGCTTGTCGGTCCGTGCAAGGCGCGTGTCGGCGCTTTGCAGCGCGGCCAGTGCTACCTGCACATTGCCCGTCAGCTGGAGTTGCTGGCCGGCGTTGGTGAGCAGTTGCTGGATCTCGGCAATCTCCCAGTCGTCGCGGTTGCGCATCAGGTCCTGGTAGACCTGCTCCAGCGCGGATTGCTTGTCGCGGGCCTCGCCCACCTGGCCGTCCAGCGCGCCAACCTTGGCCTGCAGTTCCTTGACGGTGTCCTGCGCGTTGCGCGAGAGCACCCGGGTTTCCTGCACCAGCGCATCGTTGCTCTGCTGGCGCCGCGCCAGTTCCTGGGTCAGGTGGTCCACGCGCTGCTGCAGCCACCAGAAACCGCCGCCGATGGCCAGGATCAGCAGGAACAGCAGCAACCACCATGGATTGACGCGGGGTGCGCCGCGCGCGGGCAGCGAGGCGCCAGCCGCGGGAGGCGGGCTGGAAGCGGGAGGAGCGGTATTGTCTTGCGTCACGCGATCGACCTTCGTTGACGTTGCGGGCGGTGGGTTGACTGGTGGTGGTGCCGGGAGTGGCGGCACCGTGGCGAGCGGGACGGGCGCGGCGGCAGCCGGCGGCGCCGCGACAGGCATCGGCGCCGGCGGGCCGGCATGCGCCTGCGCCCACTGGCGGCAAGCCGCCAGCAGGCCTTCGTCTCCGGGTGCGGCGCGCAGCAAGTGCGAGAACCCGAGGGCCAAGGCCTGTTCGGCGATTCTCGCATGGGGCGCGATGCACTGCACCTGGCGCAGGCAGGCAAGCTCTTGCGGGCTCAGGGCCTGGCGCGCCATCTCATCGAGATTGCGCACGGCTTCGGAACTGGTCAGCAGCCAGGCCTGCGGTGCCGCGCCCGGCTTGAGCGCGTCGCGCACGGCTTGCCATTGCATGCTGCCGGGCGTGGGGACCGAGCGCTGGTAGGCCTCGACCGCCTGCACCTCGGCGCCGGCGGCGCGCAGGCGCTCGGCCAGCCAGTCGCGTCCGCCATTGCCACGGATGATCAAGACCTTACGTCCGGCAAGCGCCCCGGCACCAAGCTGGGCTTCAAGCTGTTGCCACAGGGCCTCGGAATCGAAGCGCGCCGCGGCGCCGTCGCCACCGTTGGCGGCGTCGCCGTTGTCTGCCTCATGGCCGGTCGTGCAACCCGCCGGGGCGATCACGCGGTAGTTGGGCGCGGCAATCCCGCGCTCGGCCAGCGCAGCCACGCTGGCGGGGCCAACCACGGCTACCGCTACGGATGCCGGCCACTGCGGCGCGGGCTTGTCCTGCACCTGGGCCAGCGCATCGAGTGCGAAGGCCACGGCATTGGGACTGACGAAGACCACCAGCGTGAAGTCCGCCAGTTGCGCCAGCGCCGCGCGCAAGGGGGCATCGTCGGCCACGGGGCCGATCGCCAGCAGGGGAAAGCCAAGCACGTCCAGGCCGGCGGCCGACAAGGCCTCGGTAAGTTGCCGGGACTGCCCGGCGGGTCGTGTTACAACGACGGTCGGGCGGGGCATGGGCCGGTCTCAGGCAGGGGCTTGGGGGGACGCCGGTTCCGCCAGCGCCGCGAGAATGTCAGCCGCGCCCTGCCCCAACAGGTCCTGGGCAACGGCCTTGCCAAGCGCTTCGGCCTGGCTGGATGCATCGGCGCCTTCCACCACGGCCGCGGACTGGGCCCGCACGCAGCGGCTGCCATCGGGCAGCGCCACGAAGGCGTCGATGTGCAGTTGCGTGCCCTCCCAACGCGCATGCGCGGCAAGTGGCACCTGGCACGAACCGCCCAGCATGCGCGACACGGCACGCTCGGCGGTCACGGCCAGCGCGCTGGGCGCATGGTTCAGCGGCGCCAGCCACGCGGCCAGCTCGGGGCGGCCGGACGGGATCTCGATACCCAGCGCGCCCTGCCCGGCTGCCGGCAGCGAGCTGACGGGATCCAGCACGGCACGGATACGGTCGGCCAGGCCGAGGCGCTTGAGGCCGGCGGCGGCCAGGATGATGGCGCCGTAGTCGCCGCGGTCGAGCTTGGCCAGGCGGGTATCCAGGTTGCCGCGCAGCGGCTGGATCACCAGCTGGGGGTAGCGGGTGCGCAACGCGGCTTCGCGGCGCAGGCTGGAGGTGCCTACCACGGTGCCAGCGGGCATGTCGTCCAGCGAGGCGAAGCGGCTTGAGACCAGCGCATCGCGCGGGTCCTCGCGCTCCATGATCGCGGTCAGGGCAAACCCTTCAGGCAACTCCATCGGCACATCCTTGAGGGAGTGCACGGCGAGGTCGGCGCGGCCTTCGGCCATCGCGATCTCGAGTTCCTTGACGAACAGGCCCTTGCCGCCAACCTTGGACAAAGTACGGTCTAGAATCTGATCTCCGCGCGTCGTCATTCCGAGAATGGACACATCGCACGCGGGATAGTATTGTTGCAATGCAGCACGCACATGCTCGGCCTGCCACATAGCCAGACGGCTTTCACGGGAGGCGATGACTAGCTTGCGCGGCGCAGCGCTGGAGGAAGACGGGGAGACGGATGCTTGCATCCGCGAATGTTAGCACGCACCCCAAGCCGCTCCGGGCCAACAGACAACACACAATAGATAAGAAACGACAGGAGATTGCATGACGCAGCAAGCTGCGCGCCCCGCAGGCCGGCGCAAGCCAACCGCCAGCCGGGCAGACGCCCCCGACACCGCATTGGCTTCCGCCTCGATTCCCGCGACCGCCCCATCTGCCCCATCCGCCAAGACCACCCGCACCAGGCGCGCCAGCGCCGCGAAGCCTGAAGCCGCGCCCGCCGCGACCCCGGCCCGCCGCGCCAGCGACAAGGACGTGCCCCTGCGCGAAGACATCCGCTTCCTGGGCCGGCTGCTGGGCGATTGCGTGCGCGAGCAGGAAGGCGAATCGGCCTTCGAGCTGGTCGAGACCATCCGCCAGACCGCCGTGCGCTTTCGCCGCGAGAACGACCGCGCTGCCGGCGCGGAGCTGGATCGTCTGCTCAAGCGCCTGTCGCGCGACCAGACCAACTCGGTGGTGCGCGCCTTCAGCTATTTCTCGCACCTGGCCAATATCGCCGAGGACCAGCACCACAACCGCCGCCGGCGCGTGCATGCGCTGGCCGGATCGCCGCCGCAGCCGGGCAGCCTGGCACATGCGCTGCAGGCCATCGACGCGGCCGGTGTGACCGGCAAGACACTGCGCAAGTTCTTCGACGAAGCGCTGATCGTGCCGGTACTGACCGCGCACCCGACCGAAGTCCAGCGCAAGAGCATTCTCGACGCCGAGCGCGAGATCGCCCGCCTGCTGGCCGAGCGCGACCTGCCCATGACTGCGCGTGAGCGCGATCACAACACCGCACTGTTGCGCGCGCGCGTCACCACGCTGTGGCAGACCCGCATGCTGCGCAATACGCGGCTGATGGTCGTGGACGAAATCGAGAATGCGCTGTCCTACTACCGCACCTGCTTCCTGCGCGGCATCCCGCAACTGATGAGCGAGCTGGAAGAAGACATCGCCGCGGTGTTTCCCGCCGCGCGCAAGAGCAAGGCTGCGCCGGCCGCCTCTACCCAGCTCGCGCCCTTCTTCCAGATGGGCTCCTGGATCGGCGGCGACCGCGACGGCAACCCCAACGTCACCGCCGACACGCTGCAACATGCCGCGAGCCAGCAATCGTCGCTGATCCTGGAGTGGTACCTGGACGAAGTCCACGCGCTGGGCGCCGAACTGTCGATGTCGAGCCTGATGGTGGAGGCCAGCCCGGAACTGCTGGCGCTGGCGGATGCCTCGCCCGACCACTCCGAGCATCGCGCCGACGAGCCGTACCGCCGCGCACTGATCGGCATCTATGCGCGCCTGGCGGCAACCTGCCAGGCCGTCACCGGGCAGGCCGCGCCACGCCATCCGGTGGCCGACTCCGCGCCTTATGCCGACGCGCAATCCTTTGCCGCCGACGTGCAGGTCGTGATCGACTCGCTGCGCGCCCACCACGGCGAGGCGCTGGCGCGCACCCGCATCGACGCGCTGGCCAAGGCCATCGCCGTATTCGGCTTCCACCTGGCCTCGATCGACATGCGCCAGGTGTCCGACGTGCACGAGGCGGTGATCGCGGAGCTGTTCGCCGCAGCCGGCGTGGAGGCCAACTATGCCGGCCTGACGGAAGCCCGCAAGCTGGAACTGCTGCTGGCCGAGCTGCGCCAGCCGCGCCTGCTGACGCTGCCCTGGCATGCCTATTCCGAGCAGACCCGCAGCGAGCTGGCCATCCTGAACATGGCGCGCGAACTGCGCGCCCGCTACGGCGCACGCGTGGCCCGCAACTACATCATCTCGCACACCGAGACGCTGTCCGACCTGGTCGAAGTACTGCTGCTGCAGAAGGAAACCGGCATGCTGCACGGCGCGCTGGGCAGCAAGACCAACCCGGCGCGCCCGGAACTGATGGTGATCCCGCTGTTCGAGACCATCGAGGACTTGCGCAACGCCGCCGGCATCATGCAATCGCTGCTGGAGCTGCCGGGCTTTGCCTCGGTGATCGCCCACCATGGCGGCGAGCAGGAAGTGATGCTGGGCTACTCCGACTCCAACAAGGACGGCGGCTTCCTCACCTCCAACTGGGAGCTGTACAAGGCCGAGCTGGCACTGGTGCAGGTGTTCGAGGCGCGCCGCGTGAAGCTGCGGTTGTTCCACGGCCGCGGCGGCACCGTTGGCCGCGGCGGCGGCCCGACCTACCAGGCCATCCTGTCGCAGCCGCCGGGCACGGTCAACGGGCAGATCCGCCTGACCGAGCAGGGCGAAATCATCAACAGCAAGTTCGCCAACGCCGAGATCGGCCGGCGCAACCTGGAAACGGTGATCGCCGCCACGCTGGAAGCCTCGCTGCTGCCGACGCAGAACGCGCCGAAGGACCTGGCGACGTTCGAGGCCGTGATGCAACAACTCTCGGATCGCGCGTTCACGTCGTATCGCCACCTGGTGTACGACACGCCCGGCTTCAAGGACTATTTCTTCGCCACCACGCCGATCACCGAGATCGCCGACCTCAACCTGGGTTCGCGCCCGGCCTCGCGCAAGCTGATGGACAAGAAGCAGCGCCGCATCGAAGACCTGCGCGCGATTCCCTGGGGCTTTTCGTGGGGGCAGTGCCGGCTGCTGCTGCCGGGCTGGTACGGCTTTGGCAGCGCGGTCAAGGCACTGCTGGACGAGGCGCCGGACGAGCGTGCGCACAAGGCAGCCGTGGCCACGCTGCGCCGCATGGTCAAGACCTGGCCGTTCTTCACCACGCTGCTGTCCAATATGGACATGGTGCTGGCCAAGACCGACCTGGCCGTGGCTTCGCGCTACGCCCAGCTGTGCGAAGACGCCGCGCTGCGCAAGACGGTGTTCGCGCGCATCAGCGCCGAGTGGCACCTGACCTGCGAGATGCTGGCGCTGATCACCGGCCGTCATGAGCGCCTGGCGGACAACCCGCTGCTGGCCCGTTCGATCAAGAACCGCTTCGCCTACCTGGACCCGCTCAACCACTTGCAGGTGGAATTGCTCAAGCGCTACCGCTCGGGCAAGGACGGTGACGACATCCGCGTGCGGCGCGGCATTCACCTGACCATCAACGGGGTGGCGGCGGGCCTGCGCAACAGCGGCTAAGGCGAGGCTGCACGCACTGCGCAAAAAAGCCGCCATGGTGGCTGGYACCATGGCGGGGAACCCGTCCGGCCAGTAGGCCGGACGGCGCAGAGTGTGGCTCGTCTACCGTGGGTATCGGCTCTCCGGGCAGAAGCGGCAGACCGGGCTGGCCATCCGATATTGGCGGCCAGGCTTCAGCCGACGAACGCGCCCGGTACCGGGTCTTCGCCGAGCACCGAGAGCAGGATGGCCCAGTGCATCGCTTCGTCACCCAGGATGCTGCCGGCGGCCTTGGTCAGCTCGCGATTGTGGAAGTTCGGCAATACGCCCAGGTAGGCCGCGGTGGCACCCTTCTCCAGGCCGGCGGCAAAGCGCAACACATCGGCCTGGGTCTTCAGTTGGTCGGTCGGGAAACCGTATTCACCCGGCTTTTTGGTCATCACGGGGCTGCCGCCCATCTTGGACACCGTGCCCGCCAGCACCTGTGCGTGTGCCTTGTGGTGCGTCTGGAACTTGACCGCGGTTTCCAGCACGGGTTTTTGCAGCAAACCGCTCTCCGCGCCAACCTGATAGGCCGCGATGGCCTGGTATTCCAGCCCGAGGGCAACATTGAGAATGGCGATATCGTCCTTAGTGCTGCCGGACTGAACCTGCGCCCAGGCTGGCATCGACTCGCCCAGGCTCATCACCGCGAGTGATCCCAGCGCGAATAGGCCGGGGACTTTCAGCAAGCCGCGCCGGCGCGCATCCGGCGCAACAAGGATGCGGCTGTCCGTGTCCTCGCCGGCCTGGCGTTCGTGCTGCGCGGTGCTCGACTGCATGCGTTCCATGGTGTTCTCCTGTATAGGGGTGGATGGCGCCTTCATGGGGTCGCATGCGCTCGGATGCGGCTTGCATCGCGGCTGCAACGGCGGCGCCTGTCTCTTCTACGCGCGCAATTGGCCATCGGATGCAGCGATCCTTCGCATGCCGCACGCAAGCCGTGCCTATAATCCGGGAACGTCACTTGCTGATATCCGCCCCCGGTGCCCTCCTCCCCCGCCGACTCCTCTTTTGCCCCCAGGCCGGCCGACGCCGACCTGCTTGCCGCGTTGCTGCAAGGCGCGGCCATGGGAGACCGGCACGCCTTGCGGCAGCTCTACGACCAGACCGCAACGAAACTGTTTGGCCTCGCGCTGCGTATAACCAACAGACACGACTGGGCGGAGGATGTGGTGCAAGAGAGTTTCGTCAGCATCTGGCATCACGCCGGCGACTACCGGCCGCACCTGGCTGCCCCGATGACCTGGATGACAGCCATCGTGCGCAACCGGGCACTGGATTGCCTGCGCCGCCAGGCAGCCGCCCGCACCAGCCAGACCGTGGAACTGGACGACAGCCTTGGCGAGTGGCTGGCCGACGAAGCGGCCGGCCCGGCGGAACTTGCACTCGCCAGCCAGCAAGCGCGGGCGTTGAACCAGTGCCTGCAGCGGCTGGAACAGCCACAGCGGCAGGCTATCTCGCTGGCCTACCTGAAGGACATGAGCCATAGCGAGCTGTCCGAACAATTGCAGGTGCCGCTTGGCACCATCAAGTCATGGATACGACGCGGCCTGGAGCGCCTGCGCACGTGCCTGGAAAGCCTGTCATGAACCTCAGCCGCCATCCCGACCTGATCGACCGCCTTGCCGCGCAGTACGCGCTGGGCGTGTTGCGCGGGGGCGCGCGCCGCCGGCTGGAGACGCTCGCCCGCGAGGAACCCGCGATCCGCGCTGCCATCAGCCACTGGCAGTCCAGGCTGTCAGGCCTTGCCGAACTCCAGCCTGCCTCGGCGCCGGTAGAGAAGGTGTGGTGCGGGATCGAACAACGACTGGGCTGGCAAGCGATGAAGGCGTCCGACGCCGCCGGCCCAGCCGGTGCGGCACCCGCAGCCTGGTGGCAACGGCTGTGGGCCGCCCCGGGCTTCTGGCGCGGCGCCACCATGGCGACCGCCGCGCTGGCCGCCGTGGCAATCGGCCTCAACGTGCGGATGGCCCGCCAGTTGGACACTGCCCCGCTGGTCAATGCGGTGGCCGTGCTCAATGACGATCGGGCCCAGGCCGCCGTGCTTGTGACTTGGGATGCACGTTCGCAAGCGCTTACCTTGCGCCGCCTGGATCACCTGCCATTGAACGATGCGCAGGCCCTGCAGCTTTGGGCCCTCCCGGCCGGCGGCAAGCCGCAGTCGCTCGGCGTGATCGGGCACCAGCGCCAGTTGCGCCTGGCGGTCGACCAGGCGCTGGGCAAGGTGCCGGCGCTGGCCATCAGCGTGGAGCCGCGCGGCGGCTCGCCCGACCCCAACGGCCCCACCGGGCCGGTGGTGTTCAAGGGCCAGGTCATCGACAACACCTTATAGGGAGGTCCGGGAGGCCCTCCCGGAGCCGCTACCGTCTGCGTGGGGCCCGGCAGCGATATAATCGCGGTTTCCCCGAATTCTCTCGTTCGCCCCGCGGCCCGCCGCCGGCTTGCGAGCTAACCCAGCCTTACCGCCCATGACCTCCCAACTTGCCAAGAAAGGCGAAGCCTGGTCCGCCCGCTTCTCCGAACCGATGTCCGACCTGGTGAAGCGCTACACCGCTTCGGTGTTCTTCGACAAGCGTCTGGCTCTCTTCGACATCCAGGGTTCGCTGGCGCACGCCGCCATGCTGGCCAAGCAGGGAATCATCGCCGAGGCCGACCGCGCCGAGATCGAGCGCGGCATGACGCAGATCCGTGGCGAGATCGAGGCCGGCGGCTTCGAGTGGAAGCTCGACCTGGAAGACGTCCACCTGAATATCGAAGCACGCCTGACCGCGCTGGTCGGCGACGCCGGCAAGCGCCTGCACACCGGCCGCTCGCGTAACGACCAGGTCGCTACCGATATCCGCCTGTGGCTGCGCAGCGAGATCGACACCATCATCGGCCTGCTGGGCGCGCTGCGCGGCGCGCTGCTGGACCTGGCCGAGAAGAACGCCGACACCATCCTGCCGGGCTTCACCCACCTGCAGGTGGCCCAGCCGGTCACCTTCGGCCACCACCTGCTGGCCTACGTGGAAATGTTCACGCGCGACGCCGAGCGCATGGCCGACTGCCGCCGCCGCGTTAACCGCCTGCCGCTGGGCGCCGCCGCGCTGGCCGGCACCAGCTACCCGATCGACCGTGAGTTCGTGGCGCAGCAGCTGGGCTTCGACGGCGTGTGCCGCAACTCGCTGGACGCCGTCTCCGATCGCGACTTCGCCATCGAATTCTGCGCCGCCGCCGCGCTGGTGATGACCCACATCTCGCGCTTCTCCGAGGAACTGGTGATCTGGATGAGCCCGCGCGTGGGCTTTATCGATATCGCCGACCGCTTCTGTACCGGTAGCTCGATCATGCCGCAGAAGAAGAACCCGGACGTGCCCGAACTGGCGCGTGGCAAGACCGGCCGCGTGAACGGCCACCTGATCGGCCTCTTGACCCTGATGAAGGGCCAGCCCCTGGCGTACAACAAGGACAACCAGGAAGACAAAGAGCCGCTGTTCGACACGGTGGACACCGTGGCCGACACGCTGCGCATCTTCGCCGACATGGTGCCRGGCATCWCCGTSAAGCCGGACGCCATGCGCGCCGCCGCGCTGCARGGCTACGCCACCGCCACCGACCTGGCCGACTACCTGGTCAAGCACGGCCTGCCCTTCCGCGATGCCCACGAAGCCGTGGCCCACGCGGTGCGCGCCTGCGACGACCGCCGCTGCGACCTGGCCGACCTGACCGTGGCCGAGCTGCGCGAAGTCACCGGCCTGGGCGACAAGGCCGCGCTGATCGGCGATGACGTGCACGCGGTGCTGACGCTGGAAGGCTCGGTCGCGGCGCGTAACCACATCGGCGGCACCGCGCCGGCGCAGGTACGCGCGGCCATTGCCGCGGCGCGCGCCACGCTTTAAACGCAGACTGCGGATTCAATACAGCGCAGCGTGCCAACGTAAGTTTCACGTGAGTTTTGTTTTGAAAGAAAGCCGTCAGGACAGCCCCCTGGCGGCTTTTTTTATTGTCTCCCGGCTCTTTTGATTTTTGCGCGAAGCGGTAGGTATTAGCCCCAAGCGCCGAAGCATTTTGTTACAGATAAACTAATCGCCGCAAAAACAGGGGAGACAACCCATGTATTACTTGCTTGGTCTGTCACGACAGATCGACAGGTTGAATCAGCACACGGGCAGGCTTGCAAACATCATGATCCTGCTGTCGTGCCTGATCAGCGCAGGCAACGCCCTGCTGCGTTACGGCTTCAACCTCAGCGACAACTGGCCGCTCGAGCTGCAGTGGTATATGTTTGCCATCGCGGTGATGTTCGGCGCCTCCTACACCTTCCAGCGCAACGAACACGTGCGCGTGGACCTGATCTACGGCAACGTATCGGAGCGTGCGCAACACTGGATCGACATTTTCGGGATCATTTTCTTCCTGCTGCCTTCGTGCGTGCTGTTTGCCTGGCTATCGTGGGAATCGCTGTTCCTGCCCTCGTGGCACATCCTCGAGCAATCCGGTAACTCCGGCGGCCTGCCGCGTTACCCGATCAAGCTGGTGGTGCCCCTCGGCTTCGCCTTCCTTGCCTTGCAGGGCGTGTCCGAGCTGATCAAGCGCATCGCCGCCCTCAAGGGCCTCGTGCGCATCGAATCGAAATACGAGAGGCCGGTGCAATGATTCCATTGGAATATATGCCGCCGCTGATGTTCGGCGGCCTGGTGGTATTCATGCTGATCGGCTTCCCGGTCGCATTTTCGCTGTCGGCGGTGGGTCTTGCCTTCGGCATCCTGGCCATTCAGTTTGGCTACTTCCCGGTCAGTTTCCTGCAGGCGGTGCCCAGCCGCGTGTTCGGCAGCGTGCTGGCCAACGAGTTGCTGCTCGCCATCCCGTTCTTCACCTTCATGGGGGCGATACTGGAAAAGTGCGGGCTGGCCGAGGACATGCTGGACTCCATGGGCCAGTTGTTCGGCCCGGTGCGCGGCGGCCTGGGCTACTCGGTCATCATCGTGGGCTTCATCCTCGGCGCCATCACGGGCACCGTGGCGGCGCAGGTGATCGCCATGGCGATGATCTCGCTGCCGGTCATGATGCGCTACCGCTACAACATGAAGTACGCCACCGGCGTGCTGGCGGCGTCGGGCACCATCACGCAGCTGGTGCCGCCGTCGCTGGTGCTGGTAGTGCTGGCCGACCAGCTCAAGACGCCAATGGGCAGCGCCGACGTGGGCAGCATGTACCTGGGCGCCTGGGGCCCGTCTGTGATCCAGATCGCGCTGTTCGCGCTTTATACCTTCGTGCTGGCCCGCATCAAGCCCGATTGGCTGCCGCCGGTGCCGGTGGAAGAACGCACGCTGCGCGGCTGGGCGCTGTGGCGCAAATGCCTGCGCGGCATCATTCCGTGCGCGGTGCTGATCTTCCTGGTGCTGGGCACGATCATGCTGGGCATCGCCACGCCGACCGAATCCGGCGCCATGGGCGCGGTCGGCGCGCTGGTGCTGGCGGTGCTGCGCGACCCCGGCTTCGGCAAGCTCGACCGCAATATCTATCGTATCGGCCTTGCCGCCACGGGCGTGGCCATCATCGCCGGCACCGTCGCGTTCGGCTCGCATGCCTTCCGCATTCCGCTGGCGGTGGTCTACCTCGTGATCACGTGGCTGCTGCTGCGTGCCGGGCAACTGACCGCGCTGCGCGGGCTGATCATCGAGGCTTACCAGTCCACGGCGCGCATCACCGCCATGGTGGTGTTCATCCTGATCGGCTCCACCTGCTTCTCGGTGGTGTTCCAGGGCGTGGATGGCGGAGCCTGGGTGGAGCACATGTTCACCTCGCTGCCGGGCGGCTGGATCGGCTTCCTGCTGGTGGTCAACCTGTTCATCTTCTTCCTCGCCTTCTTCCTGGACTTCTTCGAGATCGCATTCATCGTGGTGCCGATGCTGGCGCCGGTTGCGGTCAAGGTGCTGGCCCCGGTGGTTGCCGATTCGATGGGCGGCAACCCGGAAGCGGCAGCCACCGCGGCGCTGGTGTGGTTCGGCGTGATGCTGTGCGTGAACATGCAGACCTCCTTCATGCACCCGCCCTTCGGCTTCGCGCTGTTCTACCTGCGCGGCATTGCGCCCAAGGAAGTGAAGAGTTCCGACATCTACTGGGGCGCGCTGCCCTGGGTCGGCCTGCAGCTGATCATGGTCGTGCTGGTGATGTTCTGGCCGGGCCTGGTGACGATGTTCCTGGACAAGGGGTCGTTGCACCATAGCAATGCGGCGGAGGTCACGATTCCGCTGGGGGGCGAGAGCCCGGGCGGTGCGGCCTCGGTGCCGGCGCCTGTGCCAGGCGGCCGTAGCGAGCCTGGCACGCTGGAGTTGCCGGCGGCGCCTGCCGACAGCGAGCCCGCCACGCCGCAGTTCGAGTTCGACAAGAAGAAGTAGCGAGAGAAAGCGCCGGCGGATTCGGTCGCCAGCATGGAAAAAGGCCTCGGGTTCCGTTCAAACCCGAGGCCTTTTTTGATTTCCGGGGTTGCCCCCGCATCTTGTCTGCTTAGTTCAGGTCATGGCAGCAGCAGGATAGCGCCCGTGGTCGCGCGCGCCTCGGCCACCCGATGCGCCTCGGCCACCTGCTCAAGCGGGAAGCGCGCGCCAATGGCGGCCCGGATCGCGCCCTGCCCGATCGCCTGGAACACATCCGCCGCGTTGGCACGGAACGTCTGCGGATCGGCATTGTGCGGGAACACCGATGGTCGCGTCAGGAACAGGCAGCCCTTCTTGCTGAGCAGCTCCGGCTCGAACGCCGGCACGGGCCCCGAGGCGGCGCCATAGAGCGCCACCAGCCCGAATGGTGCCGCGCAGTCCAGCGAGCCCATGAAGGTATGCTTGCCCACCGAGTCATAGACCACGCGCGCCTTGCGCCCATCGGTGGCGGCAATCACCTGCTCCACCCAGTCCGCCTGCGAATAGTTGATGGCGACATCGCACCCTGCCGCGCGGGCCACTTCGCACTTCTCGGCCGAGCCGGCGGTGCCGATCACGGTGGCGCCGAGCGCCTTGGCCCAGCTGCTGAGGATCTGCCCTACGCCGCCCGCGGCGGCATGCACCAGCACGATGTCGCCGGCTTGCACGGGATGTGTCTTGCGCACGAGGTATTGCGCGGTCATGGCCTTGAAGAAGATCGCCGCGGCGGTGAGGTCGTCGATGCTGTCGGGCAGCTTGACCAGCTTGTCGGCGGGCACGTTGCGCCGGCTGGCATAGGCACCGATGCCAGCGTGCATGTAGACCACGCGGTCGCCTTCGCGCAGGGCGGTCACGCCCTCGCCCACCGCTTCGACCACGCCGGCGGCTTCATGGCCCAGCCCGGTCGGCGACGGCAGCGGGTACTTGCCCGAGCGCTGGTAGACGTCGATATAGTTGAAGCCGATGGCGGTCTGGCGCAACCGCACCTGGCCGGCCGCCAGCGCGGGCAACTCGGCATTCACCAGGCGCATCACATCGGGGCCGCCGAACTCCGTCAATTCCACCACGCGTGCTGATGTCATTTCCACTCCGTCGAGGTTGCATAGATTTGTGAGCGCCACTCTATCGCAATCTCGCGCAACGCGTCGGCCGTGCGCAAGGCATGGGCGAGCGCAGAAAAAAGGCCTCGCACGCGCGAGGCCTTCTTTTTTGCCGCCAGCCTGCGTTACTTCACGCAGTCGACGAAATACGCCTTGCCACCACCCTCGACCTCTTCCTCGACCAGGCCGTGGATGTCGGTCTCGAAGCCGGGGAACAGCTTGTTGAACTCGCGTGCGAACTTCAGGTACTGCACGATGATGCGGTTGAAGCGCTCGCCCGGGATCAGCAGCGGAATGCCCGGGGGGTAAGGCGTGAGCAGGATGGCGGTGACGCGACCTTCCAGCTCGTCGACGGCCACGCGCTCGATCTCGCGGTGGGCCATCATGGCCCACGCGTCCGACGGCTTCATCGCCGGTTCCATGTCCGACAGGTACATCTCGGTGGTCACGCGGGCCACGTCATTGGCCTTGTAGACGCTATGGATCGCATCGCACAGGTCACGCAGGCCGAGCTTCTCGTACTGAGGATGCTTGCCGACGAATTCCGGCAGCACGCGCCACAGCGGCTGGTTCTGGTCGTAGTCGTCCTTGAACTGCTGCAGCTCGGTCACCAGCGAGTTCCAGCGGCCCTTGGTGATGCCGATGGTGAACATGATGAAGAACGAGTACAGCCCGGTCTTCTCGATGATGATGCCGTGCTCGGCCAGGTACTTGGTGACGATGGCCGCAGGGATGCCGCGGTCGCTGAACTCGCCGTCCACGTCCAGGCCCGGGGTGATGATGGTGGCCTTGATCGGGTCGAGCAGGTTGAAGCCGTCGGCCAGGTCGCCGAAGCCGTGCCAGCGTTCGTTGGCCTTGAGCATCCACTCTTCGCGGTCGCCGATGTCGTCCTCGACCAGCGCCTCGGGGCCCCACACCTTGAACCACCAGTCGCCGTTGTTGCCGGCATCGTAGTCGCCTTCGACCTTGCGCATGGCGCGGCGGAAGTCCATCGCTTCCTGGATGCTTTCTTCGACCAGCGCGGTGCCGCCCGGGGCTTCCATCATCGCCGCCGCCACGTCGCACGAGGCAATGATCGAGTACTGCGGGCTGGTGGACGTGTGCATCAGGTACGCCTCGTTGAACCGGTAGCGGTCCAGCTTGCGCGTATCCGAATCCTGCACGAGGATCTGCGAGGCCTGCGACAGGCCGGCCAGCAGCTTGTGCGTGGACTGCGTGGCGAACACCAGCGCGTCCTTGCTGCGCGGGCGGTCTTTGCCGATCGCGTGCATGTTGCGATAGAAGTCGTGGAATGCCGCGTGCGGCAGCCAGGCTTCGTCGAAATGCAGCGTGTCGATCTCGGTAGCCAGCATTTCCTTGATCTGTTCGGCGTTGTACAGCACGCCGTCGTAGGTGCCCTGGGTGATGGTCAGGATGCGCGGCTTCTGGTTCTTGGCCTGGCTGGCGAACGGGTGCGCGGCAATCTTGCGGCGAATGGTCTCGGGATCGAACTCGCTCTTCGGGATCGGGCCGATGATGCCGTAGTGATTGCGCGTGGGCATCAGGAACACGGGAATCGCGCCTGTCATCATGATCGCGTGCAGGATCGACTTGTGGCAGTTGCGGTCCACCACCACGATGTCGCCCGGCGCCACGTTGGCATGCCACACCATCTTGTTCGAGGTGGATGTGCCGTTGGTGACGAAGTACATGTGGTCGGAGTTGAAGATGCGCGCGGCATTGCGCTCCGAGGCCGCCACCGGGCCGGTGTGGTCGAGCAGCTGGCCGAGCTCGTCGACGGCGTTGCAGACGTCGGCGCGCAGCATGTTCTCGCCGAAGAACTGGTGGAACACCTGGCCGACCGGGCTCTTCAGGAACGCCACGCCACCCGAGTGGCCGGGGCAGTGCCACGAGTAAGAGCTGTCCTGCGCGTAGGCGATCAGCGCCTTGAAGAACGGCGGCGCCAGCGAATCCAGGTAGACCCGGGCTTCGCGGATGATGTGGCGCGCGACGAATTCCGGCGTGTCCTCGAACATGTGGATGAAGCCGTGCAGCTCGCGCAGGATATCGTTGGGGATATGCCGCGAGGTGCGGGTCTCGCCGTACAGGAAGATGGGCAGGTCGGTGTTGCGGCGGCGCACTTCGTTGACGAAGGCGCGCAGTTTCTCGATGGCCGCGGCTTCGGGCCGGTCGTCCTCGCTGACGAACTCGTCGTCGTCGATCGACACGATGAACGAAGAAGCACGGCTGGACTGCTGGGCGAAGGAGGTCAGGTCGCCATAGCTGGTCAGGCCCATCACCTCCATGCCTTCTTGCTCGATGGCCTGCGCCAGCGCGCGGATGCCCGAGCCGGAAATGTTCTCGGAGCGGAAGTCTTCATCGATGATGATGACGGGGAAGCGGAATTTCATTTGGCATCCTTGGACGGCAAGAAGGACTTGAGCCACATGGCCCGGGGATTCGTCCCCCTGGGTCGGCATGTGGCTCGACGTTCAGGCTTGGCGCGCGGCCCCGGGGTTTCCCGTAACACCGCAACGCGCGCATTGTATGCGATCAGGTCTTCGGCAGTGTGACACCTTGCTGACCCTGGTACTTGCCACCGCGATCGCGGTAGGAAGTCTCACAGATCTCGTCGCTCTCGAAGAACAGCACCTGGGCACAGCCTTCACCGGCGTAGATCTTGGCAGGCAGCGGCGTGGTGTTCGAGAACTCCAGCGTCACATAGCCTTCCCAYTCCGGCTCSARCGGGGTCACGTTGACGATGATGCCGCAGCGCGCATAGGTGCTCTTGCCCAGGCAGATGGTCAGCACGCTGCGCGGAATGCGGAAATACTCCATCGTGCGGGCCAGCGCGAAGGAGTTCGGCGGGATGATGCAGACATCGCCCTTGAAGTCGACAAAGGACTTTTCGTCGAAGTTCTTCGGATCGACGATGGTGCTGTTGATATTGGTGAAGATCTTGAATTCGTCGGCACAGCGGATGTCGTAGCCGTAGCTCGAGGTGCCGTACGAAACGATCTTGCGGCCGTCTTCTTCCCGTACCTGGCCGGGCTCGAAGGGCTCGATCATGCCGTGCTGTTCCGCCATGCGGCGGATCCACTTATCGGATTTGATGCTCATAGGGGTATCGGGATGAACAAATGAGGGCAGGCTCGGGCGCGGCCCATGCTGACCGGGAACACTGCTCGCATTTGCTCACAGGCGCGCCGGACCTGCCGGGGCCTTGCGATGGGCCGCATTGTACAACCAAAATCCGGCATCACCGCCTTAAATGCCGCCCCCGGCCCCGGAACGGGCCGCCCACCCCCGGGCGTCAGGCCGTGGCTTGCTCCGGCAACTGGTGCCGGAAGCGTTCGCGGCCGGTATAGAGCAGGAAGTGGCGCCCCGTGCACCGGGCAAAGAGAGCCAGGTTGACGCGCTGGGCCATCTGGTAGCCCATCTGCGTGACGCCCGAGCGCGACAGCAGGAAGGGAATGCCCATCTGGGCGCCCTTGATCACCATCTCCGAGGTCAGCCGCCCGGTGGTGTAGAACACCTTGTCAGCGCCGCTCATGCCTTCGAGCCACATCAGCCCCGCGATGGCATCCACGGCGTTGTGCCGGCCCACATCCTCGATGAACATCAGCAGCTCGCGCCCGCGGAACAGTGCGCAGCCATGCACGGAGCCGGCCTGTTTGTAGACCGACTGCTGCAGCCGGATGGTGTCGACGATGCCGTAGAGCGTTTCCTGGTCCAGGGTGGCGTCGTCCGGCAGCCGGATATTGTCCACTTCGTCCAGCAACGAGCCAAACACGGTGCCCTGGCCACAGCCGGTGGTCACCACCCGGCGCGCCGTGCGCTCCTCGATGCGATCCACGCCCGTGCGGGTCGTGACGGCGGCGGATTCGGTCTCCCAGTCGACCTGGATCGCAGCAATATCCTCGACCGATTCGACCAGGCGCTGGTTGCGCAGGTAACCCAGCACCAGGGCCTCCGGCGCCCCGCCCAGCGTCATCAGCGTCACCAGCTCGCGTTTGTCCAGGTAGACCGTCAGCGGGCGCTCGCCGGGCAGGAAGGCCTGGCGCACGCGCCCCTGCTCGTCGACCACCTCGACCTCTTCGATCAAGGGGACGCACGCGTGGGTCATTTCAGGGCGCAGGGGCATGGGCGTTGGGGATGCGGGATGGGCGGCGCGCGCCGGGAACCGCCGGCCCGCGCTGCCCCCCATCCGTCAGGACTTGGCGATCACGCCGCAAGCGATGCGGCCGCCGGAGTTGCCGGTGGGCTGGGTCTTGTAGTCGTCCGGGTCCTTGTGGACGACCACCGCGCGGCCCACCAGGCTGGTGGGGCCGGCGCCCAAGGTCACGCCGGTCAGCTCGAAGCTGGCCTGGGCGCGGCCGGTAGCGTCGGCCTTGAGGTTGTTGATGTCGCCGGCATGATGGTCGGGCATCGACATCGAACCGTGTGGCTTGGCCGTCGGGTTGAAGTGGCCGCCCGCACTCATGGCATCGGGGGCCGAGCAGTCGCCCTTCTCGTGCACGTGGAAGCCGTGCTCGGTATTGGGCGGCAGGCCGGTTACGTCGGCCTTGACCAGCACCGTGTCACCGCGCTGGGTGAAGGTGATGCTGCCCTGCGTCGCGGTACCGCTCTTGGACGCCAGTGCGGCGACCGCGGTATCGGACCTGCCCATCCCCATGCCCCCGCAGCCGGCCAGAGTGCCTGCCAGAGTGCCCGCTACAGCCAGACCGAAAAGTACACGTACACGCTTCATGCCGAACCTCCTCTCACGGTGATGTCCGGGGCGATTGTACCGCTCCCGTGCCCGGCGCTGCGGCCGGTTTGTGATCCGAAGGCGTGGCGACAGGTGCGGTGGAAGCCCCTCCTGCAGTGCTTGCCGCGGCTTGCGCAGCCGGCGCTTGCGCCACGAACGGGCCCGGATCGGCGCACGGCGCGGCCGTGGCGGCCGCCGCCACCACCTTGCCTTTGGCCTGCAAGTCGCTGTAGTAGTGCGCCGCCGCCTTGTCTTGTGCTCGGCAGAGCTGATAAGCGGCCACCTTGTCGGCCCAGCCGGCGCGCGCCTTGGCCTCGTCGGCCTTGAGCTTTTGCGCCTCGGTCGGCGGCGGCAGCTTGGCCAGGGCACCTGTGCCGCCAAGGGCCAGGGCGAGCATCAGCAGAATGCGGTTCATGGATCGGGCTCCTCGTTGGGTATCGGCCGTGCGCGCTCAGACTTCGCCCGGGCTGGCCCGGCCACCGGCGCGCTCGCCCGGCTCCGGCTCGGCCGCGCGCTGCACGGGGATCTTGCCTGCCTTGATATCGTCGTACCAGAGCTCGTGGTGCTCCTTGGCCCAGGCCTCATCGACCCAGCCGTCACGCATGGCGCGGTAGGCCCCTTCCATGCCGATGGTACCCATGTAGATATGGCCGCAGGCCATGGCGATCATCAACACCGCCGCGATGCCATGGATGACGTTGGCAACCTGCATGGTGGCGCGGTAGAAATCCATGCCGGGCACGATCATGTCGAGCACCCAGCCGGAGGCCGACAGGATCAGGCCGAAGACCACCAGCCCGCCCCAGAACCAGGCCTTCTCGCCAGCGTTGAAGCGCCCGCTTGGCACGTGCTTGCCGGACACGAGCCCGCCGAGCTTGATGAGCCACTGCCAGTCCTCCCGGGCGGGGAAGTTGTCGCGCACGAAGATCACGAAGCCGACGATCACCGACAAGGTAAAGACCGGGCCGACGATGTTATGGACGTTCTTCAGCAGGTAGGTGAGCCAGCCGAACAAGGTGTGGCCCATCAGGGGCAGCAGGAAATGCTTGCCGAACAGCATCACGATGCCCGAGACCGCGAGCGTGACGAATGAAATCGCCATGGTCCAGTGCACCATGCGCTCCAGCGGCGTAAAGCGCTGGATCATGCGGCCGGTACGCGGCGTATTGAGCGGGATCGCGCCGCGCCAGAAGAAAAAGGCCAGGATCGCGGCGGGCACCACCACGATCAGCCAGCCACCCCAGACGGTGATCACCCCGTTGCGCAACAGGCGCCACTTCTGCCCGGTGCGCTGGATCAGCACCCCGGCTTCCTTGGCGGGCAGGCTGCTGTAGTGCGCCTGGTCGGAATTCGCCTCCCGCCAGACCGGCGCGTTGTTGCCCGGTTGATCCTTGCTACGCGCCTGCTGGGCCTGCGCCTCGGCTGCGAGATCGCGGCGGGGCACGTTGAAGATATTCTCGGAAGCGATGCCCGCGAAGGGCTGGGCCGGATGCGTGGCGGGGTTGTTGGCCTCGGCGGGCGCGCCGGCCGCCTGCGGCGCGGAAGCGCCCTGGGCCGGGGCTTGGGCTTGGGCCCGCGCGGCCCCGGGCGGCGCCAGCAAGGCCAGCGCGCAGGCCACCCCCGCCAGGTAGCGGAACCAGCCAGGATTGAGCGTCGGCTTCATATGCCCTCCATCGGGTCGGCCAGGGTGCGCCCCGGGCTTCGCATCGCCGCTGTCATGGCGTGCGGTTGTATTCGTTCTGGTACTGGTTGCGCTCGCGGATCTGGTTTTGCCAACTGGTCTTGTCGCCCGGCGTCCAGCCCTTGGCCACGAAGGGATCGCCCGGCGCGCCCTCGTACGCCGGCGCGTCGGATTTCTTGTGCGCCGCCGTGGCGGTCTGCGCGCGCTCGCCGCAGGCGGCCAGCGCGGTGCAGCCGGCGGCCAGCAGGATCAGCAACAGGCGGGTCATGATGGCTGCGCTCCTGACGCGGGTGGCGCGGCGGGCGGCGCCGCGCCCGCGGTACCCTGCGTGGCGCCCTTGTTGCCGTAGGCCGTGCCCCAGCCGAACACATCGCCGCCCTTGCCGCGCTTGATCACGCGGTTGCGCAGTATGTCGGCAATGACGTCGCCGTCGCCGCCCAGCAGCGCTTTGGTCGAGCACATTTCCGCGCACAGCGGCAGTTTGCCTTCGGCCAGCCGGTTGCGCCCGTACTTCTCGAATTCTTCGTCGCTGCCGTTTTTCTCTGGCCCGCCGGCGCAGAACGTGCACTTGTCCATCTTGCCGCGCACGCCGAAGGTCCCGGCGCTGGGGAACTGGGGGGCGCCGAACGGGCAGGCGTAGGAGCAGTAGCCGCAGCCGATGCAGACGTCCTTGTCGTGCAGCACCACGCCGTCTTCGGTGCGGTAGAAGCAGTCGACCGGGCACACCGCCATGCAAGGCGCGTCCGAGCAGTGCATGCAGGCGACCGAGATCGATTTCTCGGCGCCGACGATGCCGTCGTTGATGGTCACCACGCGGCGCCGGTTGACGCCCCACGGCACCTCGTGCTCGTTCTTGCAGGCGGTGACGCAGCTGTTGCACTCGATGCAACGCTCGGCGTCACAGATGAATTTCATGCGTGCCATGGTCGTTCCTTGCCCTTGGTCTCTGTCCCTATCGCCATCTCTGCCGCCATCTCTGCCGCTAACTCTGTCGCTATCTCGATGTCGATCACAACCGCATTCAGGTGAACCGTGCGATCTGGCAGATCGTGGTCTTGGTTTCCTGCATCATCGTCACCGAGTCATAGCCGTAGGTGGTGGCCGTGTTGATGGCCTCGCCGCGCACGATCGGCATCGCGCCCTCCGGGTAGTAGTCCTTCAGGTCCTTGCCCTGCCACCAGCCAGAGAAGTGGAACGGGATGAAGGCGGTATCCACGCCGACGCGCTCGGTCACCAGCGCGCGCACCTTGATGTGCGCGCCTGTGGGCGTGCTGACCCAGCAGAAGTCGCCGTTGCGGATGCCGCGATCGGACGCCGCGCGCGGGTTGATCTCGACGAAGTTCTCCTGCTGCAACTCAGCCAGCCACGGGTTGGACCGGGTTTCCTCACCCCCGCCCTCGTACTCGACCAGGCGGCCGGAGGTGAGAATGATCGGGAACTTCTCGTAGAGCTTGTTCTCGACGTTGCGCTGCTGCAGCGACTTGTACAGCGTGGGCAGCCGCCAGAACGCCATCTTGTCGTCGTGCGTGGGGTACTTGGCGACCATGTCGGGCCGGGTGGAATACAGCGGCTCGCGGTGCTGCGGGATCGGGTCGGGGAAGTTCCACACGATGGCCCGCGCCTTGGCGTTGCCAAAGGGGTGGCAGCCATGGTTCTTCAGCACCACGCGCTGGATGCCACCGGACAAATCCGTCTTCCAGTTCTTGCCCTCGGCCTTCTGCTTCTCGGCGTCCGTCAGCTCATCCCACCATCCCAGCTTCTTCAGCAGCACGTGGTCGAACTCCGGATAGCCGGTGGTAATGTCCGCGCCTTTCGAGTACGAGCCGTCCTCGGCCAGCAGGCTGACGCCGTCGCGCTCCACGCCGAAGTTGGCGCGGAAGTTGCCGCCACCGTCCATGACGTTGCGGCTGGTGTCATACAGGTTGGGCGAGCCGGGGTGCTTGAGCTCCGGCGTGCCATAGCACGGCCACGGCAGGCCAAAGTAATCGCCGGTCAGGTCGTAGCCGGTCAGCGGATCCTTGCCGCCCAGGCAACGCAGCGTGCGCACGTCGAACTTCTCCATATTGCGCATATGAGCCTTGAGCCGCTCAGGAGATTGCCCGGTGTAGCCGATGGTCCAGTTGCTGGCGTTGATCTCGCGCAGGATGGATTCGACTTCGGGCTCCATCCAGGTCCGGCCCGCGCGCTTGACCTCGTTGAGCTTGAAGTTCTTCGACAGCTCCTTGCCAAAGCCAAGCCGGTCGGCGAAGGCCTGCATGATGGTGTGGTCCGGCATCGACTCGAACAGCGGCTCGATCACCTTCTCGCGCCACTGCAGCGAGCGGTTGGAGGCCGTGCAGGTCCCGGTGGTCTCGAACTGCGTGCAGGCCGGCAGCAGGTAGACCGCGCGGTTCGGGTTGACCTTGTCGCCTTCCGCCGGCGGCATGTTGGCCATCGCGGCGGTGGCTGACGGATACGGGTCGATCACCACCAGCAAGTCGAGCTTGTCGAGCGCCTTCTTCATCTCCAGGCCGCGCGTCTGCGAGTTGGGCGCATGGCCCCAGAAAAACACCCCGCGGACGTTGTTATCCTGGTCGATCAGCTCAGGCTTCTCGGTAACGATATCGATCCAGCGCGACACCGTGGTGCCGGACTTCTCCATCATCGCCTGCGAGGCGTACTGCTTCTTGATCCATTCGTAGTCGACGCCCCACACCGCGGCGAAGTGCTTCCACGCCCCGGTGGCCAGGCCGTAGTAGCCCGGCAGGGAGTCCGGGTTGGGACCCACGTCGGTCGCGCCCTGCACATTGTCGTGGCCGCGGAAGATGTTGGCGCCGCCGCCCGACACGCCGATATTGCCCAGCGCCAGCTGCACCAGGCAGGAGGCGCGCACGATGGCGTTGCCGATGGTGTGCTGGGTCTGGCCCATGCACCACACCAGCGTGCTGGGCCGATTCTTGGCCATGATCTCGGCAACCTGGTGGACCTGCGCCTCGGGCACGCCGCAGACTTCCTCGACCTTGTCCGGCGTCCACTTGGCCAGGACTTCTTCCTTGACGCGGTCCATGCCGTAGACGCGATCGTTGATGTACTTCTGGTCTTCCCAGCCGTTCTGGAAGATGTGGTACAGCACGCCGAACAGGAAAGCGATATCGGTGCCCGAGCGGACCCGTACGTAATAGTCGGACTTCGCGGCCGTTCGGGTGTAGCGCGGATCGACCACGATCACCTTGCAGCCGTTCTCCTTGGCGTGCAGCAGGTGCAGCATCGACACCGGATGCGCCTCGGCCGCGTTGGAGCCGATATACAGCGCCGCGCGGGCGTTCTGCATATCGTTGTACGAATTGGTCATCGCACCATAGCCCCAGGTATTGGCCACGCCGGCCACCGTGGTGGAGTGGCAGATGCGTGCCTGGTGGTCGGTGTTGTTGGTGCCGAAGAACGACACCCACTTGCGCAGCAGGTAGGACCCTTCGTTGCTGTGCTTGGAAGAACCGACGAAGAACATCGAGTCCGGCCCGGTCTGCTGGCGGATCTCTTTCATCCTGGCGGTGATCTCGTCAAGCGCCTGGTCCCAGCCGATGCGCTGGTACTTGCCGTTGACCAGCTTCATCGGGTACTTCAGGCGGTACTCGCCGTGGCCGTGCTCGCGCAGCGCGGCGCCCTTGGCGCAGTGCGCGCCCATGTTGATCGGCGAATCGAAGACCGGGTTCTGGCGCACCCACACGCCGTTGTGCACCACGGCATCGACCGCACACCCCACCGAGCAGTGGCCGCACACGGTACGGCGCACCACGATGTTGCCCTTGTCCTCGCCGCCGGCCGCCGCACCTGAAGCATCCGCGGCATCGGCCCGGCGCAACAGCGTCAGCTGCGAAGCCGCCAGCCCCGCGCCCACCCCGATGCCGGAGCGCTTGAGAAAGCTGCGCCGGTCCATGGTGGGCATGGCACCCGCCAGCCCGGCAGCCAGACGCTCGGAGAGCCGGCCGCCAGCGCGCTCGCCCGAGCCGCTAGCCACTTGCGAAGATGCGCTGCCCTGCGCCGCGCGTTTGCGGGTCAAGATCATGTATCACCCCAGGATGGAAACGAGGTAGAGCGAGGCGTGCGCCAGGCGCGACCACTCACACCAGCGTAGTCCGGTAGTACTTGCGAATATGCTCTGTGACCCGGTAGCCGTCGCCGTCGGTCGACGTGACATCGGGAATGGCCGCCGCCAGGCTGGGCACGGCGGGCATGGCCGGACCGCGCGACGTCAGCGCGGCAGCGGCGCCGGCAGCGGCAACAACCCCGGTGCCGGCAAGGAAGGCGCGGCGCGCGGCCTTCGGCTGCTTGTCTTTCATTTTGGGGGGGCTCCTCGGTCTGTCCAGGCCGATTACCAATCCTGTTATGAACACTACTGCCTATTTTAGAATGATATGTGTCGAAAGACCATGACTCCCCGGGATTTCCATGATGGCAATCAAGAACTTGCGTGCGATCAATGCATTTCCAGCGCGATCGCCTCGACCGCCATGAAGGCCTTCAGCAGCGCGGCCACGCGGGTATAGAGCCGCGCTTGCGGATGCGCCGCCGCGCTGTCGCACAGGGTTTCCACCCATGACTGCAGATGGCGCGAGAAAAAGTGCTGCTGCTCGGCAAGGTTTGCCACGCCGGCATCCTCGCCCGCCACCAGGAAGCGCATCACCTCGCACAATGTGGCGATGTGATCCTCGGTCTCGCTGACATTGTCCTGACGCACCAGGCCATAGCGCGCCAGGTCGTCGCGCAGCGCCACCAGCGGGCGCTCATTGAGGAAGCCGGTCTGGTAGTAGGAGCCGTACAGCAGGACTTCCGGCTTGCCCACGCCGACGAACAATTGCTGGTATTCGTCGCTGGCTTCTTCGGCCGTGGTGACCGATGCTGCGTCGCACAAATCGTTCCAGGCGTCGCCCAGCGGCGTGGCGGCATCCTCGCCGTACGCGCGGTTGGCGGCGATATGGTGCAGCAGCGCGGCATCCGGCGCGCGATACAGCAGCGTGGCCAGCAGGCCGTACAGGTCCGCCCGGGCGGTGTCTTCTGCGTCGGGCGCCGCGTGGGCGACTGGAGGGATCAGCTGGATAGGCTGGAAATCTGTCATGTCGTGATGATTCTCAAGGATGGCCTGCTTGGCTACTGCAAGGCGTTGCCGCTGGCCTCGCCGCTGTTCTTTTCCATCATGTCGACGACGCGGCAATCGCCGCACATCTTCAGGCGCTCGGCGGCCTCGCCGGCAAATGCCGGGTGGCTCGCCAGCCGGGCCAGCATGGCATGCACCATCTGGGCGGTGCCGAACGGTTTGGCGCAGCGAATGCAATGGAAGGGCTGGGTCTCGGCCAACGTCACGGTGCGGCGCGCTTGCTCACCGGTGAGCAAGCGCGGCACCAGGGTGATGGCGTCTTCCGGGCAGGTCTTCTCGCACAAGCCGCACTGCACGCAGTTGCGCTCCAGGAAGCCCAGCACCGGCCGCTCGGGATTATCGCGCAACGCTTGCGAAGGGCAGGCGCCCACGCAGGCCATGCACAACGTGCAGCGCCCGGTGTCCACCGCCACCGCGCCCAGCGGCGCCCCGGCAGGCAGCGCAACGCTGGCGGCCGGGCGCGGCGCATTGCGCACGAGATGATCAAGCGCAAAATCCAGCGTCTCGCGCTTGGCGGCAGCAGCGTGGAACACGGCGGGTGGCGCGGCTGGCCGGTTGCTCCCCGGCGCGGCCAAGGCCGATAGTTGCGCGTCCAGCGTGGCGGCATCCGGGCCATCCACCAGCGACAGGCATTCGCCGTCATAGCCAAGGCCCGCCAGAATGGCCTGCCCCACTGCTACCTGCCCGGCCAGCGCCGTGCGGTATTGCGGAGCTTCGTCACCGGTGAGCATCACGGCGACACGTCCAGCGCCCCAGCAGATGGCCGCCAGCCACAGCTCAAGCCCGCACGCGGCCGGGTGGAACAACCCCACCGGAATCACATTGGGCGGCATGCCGTGGGCCTGTCCGGCGCGCGCAGCGCGGCCCAACGCCAGGATGGGCGCATTGCCGTACTCCTCGCCATGCAGCAACATTACAGCGTCGCGCCCGCCCGCAGCGCGGTAGGCCGAAATCAGGGTGCGCAAGCGCTCGCCGAGGTGATCCGGTTTGGGATAGGCATAGCTGATGGCGCCGCTCGGGCACACCGTGGTGCAGGCGCCGCAGCCCATGCACAGGTTCGGCGTGACCTCAATGCGGCCGCGCCCGTCGTGCCATTGCGAGCGGATCGCTTCGGTGGAGCAGATGTCGATACAGGCCGTGCAACCCGTGGTCTGGTTGCGGCCATGCGCGCAGAGTTTCTCCTTGTACTGGAAGAACTTCGGCTTCTCGAACTCGCCCACCAGCTGGACCAGCGCCAATGCCTGCGCCTGCTGGCGCAGCGCATCCGCGCCGGCGTACAGGTAGCCCTGCGGCGGCGCGTGCATGAGGAAGGCGGGCGTGTCGGCCAGGTCGAACACCAGGTCGAAGCGTTCCGTGGCAGTGGCGGCCGGGCGGTCGAAGTCGATCGCGGCGGCGGCGCCGCAGGCCTTCACGCAAGCGCGGTGCGAGCGGCAGCGGTCCAGATCCACCTGGTAGCTGAAATCGATGGCGTCTTCCGGGCAAGCGTCGATGCAGGCATTGCAGCGCGTGCACAGGTCCAGGTCGATGGGGTTGCTGCGTCCCGCACCGGTCTCCCAGCTGGCCTCGAAGGCGCCCAGCCAGCCGGCGAGCTTGACCAGCTTGCCGCTGTGCACGGGGAACGCCCGCGAGGCGGGCAGGCCGGCCGGGGCCATGGCCGCGGCGGCGGCGCTGAGCAGCACCGACACATCCATGCCGGCTTCGGCCAGCTTGCCGGCCCAGGGGATCGCACGATCGGCGGGGCCTAGCACCAGCACGGCGCCGCCGGATCGGTAGTCCACCACGGGCACCGGATCCGGGTCCGGCAGCGCGGCGGCGGCCAGCAAGGCAGCGATCTTGGCGTTGGCGGTTTTCGGGTCGCGCCGCGCCCCCTGCGACCAGCCACCGGTCTCGCGGATATTGACGAAGCGCACGGGCGCGGTCATGGTGCCCTCGGCCTGGCGCCGGGCGGCTACCTCGGTAAATAGCGCGCGCTCCTGCGTGCAAGCCACGATGACGTCATCGGTGCCGGCGAGCGCGGCGGCGAAATCGCCAATCTCGCGGCGGCACAGCAGATGATGGACCTTGAGTGGCGTCTTCACGCCACCCGCGGGCGCGGGAACATTGCCCGACAATGCCGCCCCGTCTAGCGGCATCGTGTCGTTGCAATTGCAGATCAGCGTTGGCATGGCGAGTGCGGCTGGCCGGCCTGGCCGCCCCCTTTGTTGGGAGTCTTGCCGCCGGCGGAGTGTGGGGGAAGCCTATTGTAGGCCGCGCCGGGGGCAGCGACTACGCGTGTTTGCCTGGGGCGGAATGGCCGGCCGGGGACGCGGCAGGAGGCAAGCTGGCATCGGTGGCCATGGCGGTGGCAATGCCAGGCTCCCCGGCCTCGCCGGCCGTTTGTGCCAACGCGGCGGGCGGTTCAGGCGGCACCGGGACAGCGTCTTGCACATCGGGCCCTTCTAGCTGTGCGCGAGCCGCCGCCAGCTCCTCGTCGGTGGGCGCGAACAGCCCCAGCGTCTCGGACTGGCGCATGCGCCGCAGCACATCCAGCGGAATCGGATCGGGCTGGCTGTAGTCGTCGATATAGGTATCGAGGCCGTCCATCACGTTGAAATGCGGATCGGCGAACAATGTCTTGAGCGCGGCGCGCTTCACGTCTTCGTCCACGCCGCGCGCGACGAAGCGGGCGATGCTGTCGCCCGGCTGCAGCAAGGCGGCATCGGCTAGCGTGGGAAGCGGTTCAGCGGGTAGGGTTGGAACGGGGTCTGGCAGTGCCCGGGCTACTGGCGCATCCCTGCCGGGAGGCACGGACGATTCCGCCGGCAGGGGTGGCTCAGCCTCAAGCGGCTTGCCGTCACGCGCCGCGGCCTTGCGGCGGGACCAGCGCGACAGGAAGGAAGCATCGCTCATGCGCGGTCTGCCTGCATCAGTAGCGCGCCCTGTCCTCCGGCGCCTTGAATGATTCCGGGCGGCGGCGTTTCTTGGGCTCGGGGCGGTAGTACTGGGCCACGTAGGCTTGCAGCCACTCCAGCTGCTCAGGGGCCAGCGGCACGTTCTCGACGGTTTCGCCGGCGTCGAGCCAGCGTCCGGCCTCGTTGTAGGACAGTGTCACCGTCACCGGCACCGGCAGCGGCTCGCCGTCGCGCGAGGTTGGCACGGCAGCCTGCCCGCCCTCCTCTGCCATTCGCCACAGCACGAACCAGCAGGGCGCGGTGGAAGTGAGGTTGAGGTAATAGCCCTCGGCCTCGTCACGGAACAGCGTGACGGCGTAGCCCGGGTACAGCCAGCGCGCGCCGTGTTCGTCCTGCGCCAGGCAGTGGGGCACGGCGCCGAACTCGCCAAGATCCGGCAGCACGGCGTCGAGTTCCCATTTCCAAGGCTGCCAGCGGCTGGCCAGCGGTACGCGGCGCATCACCACGGCCATGGTCACGCCGGGCCGGCCGGCGGGCACGGCGTCGGGGGCCGGGTTGCCTGCAGCAGAGTCGGCTGGCGTGTCCATGGGGATCAGGTGTTCTGCACCACGATGCTGGGGAACTTGCTGGTCATGTCGCGGGCGCGGTCGGCCACCTTGACGGCCACCTTGCGCGCCATGGCGCGGTACAACTCGGCGATCGGGCTGTCAGGATCGGACACCACGGTGGGCCGGCCAGTATCGGCCTGCTCGCGGATCGAGCGGTTAAGCGGCATGCTGCCCAGCAGGTCCACGCCGTAGTCCTCGCACATCTTTTCGCCACCGCCTTCGCCGAAGATATGCTCGACGTGGCCGCAGTTCGGGCAGCAGTAGACAGCCATGTTCTCGACGATGCCGAGGATGGGGATGCCCACCTTCTCGAACATCTTCAGACCCTTCTTGGCGTCCAACAGGGCGATATCCTGGGGGGTGGTGACGATGACAGCACCCGTCACCGGCACTTTCTGCGACAACGTCAGCTGGATGTCGCCGGTGCCCGGCGGCATGTCGACAATCAGGTAATCGAGGTCGTGCCAGTTGGTCTGGCGCAGCAACTGCTCCAGCGCCGAGGTCACCATCGGGCCGCGCCACACCATCGGGTTGTCCTGCTCGATCAGGAAGCCGATCGAGTTGGCCTGCAGGCCGTGGCCTTCGAGCGGCTCCATGGTCTGGCCATCGGACGACTCCGGGCGGCCATCGATGCCCAGCATCATGGGCAGGCTCGGGCCGTAGATGTCGGCGTCGAGCATGCCCACGCGGGCACCCTCGGCGGACAGCGCCAGCGCCAGGTTGACGGCGGTGGTGGACTTGCCCACGCCGCCCTTGCCCGACGCCACGGCGATCACGTTCTTGACGCCCGGCAGCAGCTTGACACCGCGCTGCACCGCGTGGGCCACGATTTTCATGCTGACGGCCACATTGGCATTGGCCACGCCGGGCAACTGGCGCAGCGCATCCACCACTTGTTTGCGGATCGGTTCCAGCTGGCTCTTGCCGGGATAACCCAGCTCCACTTCCAGCGACACATCGCCGCCTTCGACCCGCACATTGCGAGCCGAACGGGTGGACACCAGATCCCGGCCCGTGTTGGGGTCGATCACGGTGCGCAGGACTTCGGTAACCTGGTCGACGGTGAGGCTCAAGACAATCTCCGCTACTGAATATGGGAATATGGGGAAGGCGCGTACTTTATCAAAGTATGAGCGATGTGCGGCGCAAGGGTAACGTGAGGGTAACGCGTGGGCGGCAAGCCCATAATCCGCACGTGGAATTACACGCACTTACAACTGTCACAGCAACAGGCTTGTGCACCCGGCATCATCTCCTTATTGTAGTGCGCCAGGAACGCGAGCCCGGTGAATACGGTCCGGGCCCTTGTATTCAGGTGCCTTCCGCGTTATTTCTAGCGGTGTTGCGCGCACCACTTCAAAATCAGCCAAAAAGCTTCGTCCTGAAGGAGAAAGCATGAAACTCAAGCTCGTCAGCCTTGCCATTGTCGCCACCCTTGCCGCCGGCTGCGCCACAGAACAAGGCACCCAGACCGCGGTCGGCACCGGCGTGGGCGCTGCGGTCGGCGCCGGCCTGGGCAACCTGATCGGTGGCAATACCACCGGCACGCTCGTCGGCGCGGCGGTTGGCGGGGCCCTGGGCGGGGCCACGGGTTACAACTGGAACGCAATCCGCGGCAAGCTGAACAAGGACACGGCGGGCACC
This sequence comes from Cupriavidus sp. 05L411, assembly GCF_056398045.1. NCBI lineage: Bacteria > Pseudomonadati > Pseudomonadota > Betaproteobacteria > Burkholderiales > Burkholderiaceae > Cupriavidus > Cupriavidus sp. 05L411. The sequence continues at coordinate 368,921 of NZ_JBFTOQ010000002.1, forward strand.
GGCACGCAGATCACCGAGCAGCCGGACGGCTCGCTCAAGGTGAACATTCCTAGCCAGGTGACCTTCGATACGGACAGCGCCACCATCAAGCCGTCGTTCCGCTCGGTGCTCGACCAGGTCTCGCAGACCCTTGCCCAGCAACAGGACGTCTCCGCCACCGTGGTGGGCCATACCGACAGCACCGGCAACCCGAACTACAACATGCAACTGTCGCAGCGCCGCGCCCAGAGCGTCGCGACCTACCTGGGTGACCGAGGCGTTGCCCGGACCCGCCTGGCAGCCGAAGGACGGGGCCAGACCCAGCCGGTCGCGGACAACGCCACCGAGGCCGGGCGCGCACAAAATCGCCGGGTCGAAATTTATTTGAAACCAATTCAGAGATGATGCGGTCATAGAAATAGGTACCGCTTGTCACCGTTGCTGGCTCGCGATGGGTGGCTGACCTCCCGGGCGGTACCTGATTTCTCCTCCTTTTCCGTTGTGGAAAGCTGCGCCGGCTCTGACCGGCGCTTTTTTTGTCCTCAGCTTATTGAGTGCTTTTTGCATCACTAAACACCAGCCAAAGCACTCTCTTCCCGCCACGCCCCTGCGCAGTGCACGCGCTGCCCGCCCCGCTTGTTAGAATAGCCCTCTCACGGTGCCCGCCCGACTTTGGTGGCGACGCCCCCCGCCTTACCGTCCAACCCCCTCCTGACCGGCAATTCTTCCATGACCGCACGTCGCATCCTCGTTACTTCTGCCCTGCCCTACGCCAACGGCCAGATCCATATCGGCCACCTGGTGGAGTACATCCAGACCGACATCTGGGTGCGCTTCCAGCGCATGATGGCGAACGAGGTCTACTACGTCGGCGCGGACGACACGCACGGCACCCCGGTGATGCTGCGGGCCGAGAAAGAAGGCATTACGCCCAAGCAGCTGATCGATCGCGTGTGGACCGAGCACAAGCGCGACTTCGACAGCTTCATGGTGTCGTTCGACAACTACTACAGCACCGACTCGGATGAGAACAAGCAGCTCTCCGAGAAGATCTACCTGGCGCTGAAGGCCGAGGACCTGATCGCCGAGCGCGAGGTCGAGCAGTTCTACGACCCGGTCAAGAACATGTTCCTGCCGGACCGCTTCATTAAGGGCGAGTGCCCGAAGTGCGGCGCCAAGGACCAGTACGGCGACTCGTGCGAAGTCTGCGGCACCACCTACGTGCCCACCGACCTGAAAAACCCGTACTCGGTAGTGTCGGGCGCCACGCCGGTGCGCAAGTCCTCCGCGCATTACTTCTTCAAGCTGTCCGACCCGCGCTGCGAAACCTTCCTGCGCGAGTGGGTGGCTGACCTGGCCCAGCCGGAAGCGGCCAACAAGATGCAGGAATGGCTGGGCGCCGAAGGCGAGGCCTCCACGCTGTCGGACTGGGACATCTCGCGCGATGCGCCCTACTTCGGCTTCGAGATTCCCGGCGCTCCCGGCAAGTATTTCTACGTGTGGCTGGATGCGCCGATCGGCTACTACGCCAGCTTCAAGAACCTGGCCGAAAAGAAGGGCATCGATTTCGACGCCTGGGTAGGCCCACACTCCACCGCCGAGCAGTACCACTTCATCGGCAAGGACATCCTGTATTTCCATACGCTGTTCTGGCCGGCCATGCTGCGCTTCTCGGGCTACCGCACGCCCACCAACGTGTTCGCGCACGGCTTCCTGACGGTGGACGGCGCCAAGATGAGCAAGTCGCGCGGCACCTTCATCACCGCGCAGAGCTATATCGACACCGGCATGAACCCGGAATGGCTGCGCTACTACTTCGCCGCCAAGCTCAACGCCAGCATGGAAGACCTCGACCTGAACCTCGATGACTTCATTGCGCGCGTGAACAGCGACCTGATCGGCAAGTACGTSAACATYGCCAGCCGCGCCGCCGGCTTCCTGGTCAAGCGCTTCGACGGCGTGGTGGACGAGGCCGCGCTGGCCCACCCGCTGCTCAAGCAATTGCGTGAAGCCGCGCCGCAAGTGGCACAGTTCTATGAAGCCCGCGAGTACAGCAAGGCGCTGCGCCTGGTGATGGAGCTCACGGATTCGGTGAACGCCTTCGTCGACACGGAGAAGCCGTGGGAGCTGGCACGCGACGAAAGCAAGCGCGCGGCCCTGCACGCTGCCTGCTCGGTCTCGCTGGAAGCCTTCCGCCTGCTCACCGTCTACCTCAAGCCGGTGGTGCCGCAAATGGCCGCGGGGGTTGAGCGCTTCCTCAATATCGAGCCGCTGGACTGGCGCGGCATCGACAAGCAACTGTCGGCTTCGCGCCCGGTGCAGCCGTACTCGCACCTGATGACGCGTGTGGATGCCAAGCAGGTCGATGCACTGCTGGCCGCCAACCGCGACTCGCTGCAGGCCACCGCGCCCGCCGGTGAAGCGGATGCCGCCACCGCATCGATCGAGCCCATCGCCGACACCATCACGATCGACGACTTCGCCAAGATCGACCTGCGCGTGGCCAAGATCGTGGACTGCCAGAAGGTGGAAGGATCGAGCAAGCTGCTGCAGCTCACGCTGGACCTGGGCGAAGGCAAGACGCGCAACGTCTTCTCCGGTATCCAGTCGGCCTACACGCCCGAGCAGCTGGTGGGCAAGCTCACCGTGATGGTGGCCAACCTGGCTCCGCGCAAGATGAAGTTCGGGCTGTCCGAGGGCATGGTGCTGGCCGCATCGGCAGCGGATGAGAAGGCCTCGCCGGGCCTCTGGATCCTGGAGCCGCACGAAGGCGCTGTGCCAGGCATGCGCATCGGCTGACCCGCGGTGGCGGTGAGGCGCGCCAGCGCTGAGCCGCCAACGCGCCATGGCGCCGGCGCCGATTGACGCCACGCCGCCGGGAAGCCCATACTGCACCCATGCCCGACAGGGTGTTGATGGGATTTCCTGGCATGCCCGACAGCGTTCCCGGCCACGCCCCCGCCCCCGCTGGCACGCCAGCGCCGCCCGCTGGCGGCAGGCCGCGCCTACGCCAGCCCTTCCCCCTCGCCGCCTTCCACCCGCGCCTGCTCGACAGCCTGCGCGACTACAACCGCGCCCTCTTCTTCAAGGACCTCGCCGCCGGCCTCACCGTGGGTGTGGTGGCGCTGCCGCTGGCGATGGCCTTTGCCATCGCCTCCGGGATGCCACCGCAGGCCGGCCTGTTCACCGCCATCATCGCGGGATTCCTGATTGCCGCATTGGGCGGCTCGCCAGTGCAGATCGGCGGTCCCGCCGGCGCCTTCATCGTCATCGTCTACGGCATCGTGGCGCGCTACGGCGTGGCCAACCTGCTGATCGCTACCATCCTGGCGGGCGGCCTGCTGTTCGCCATGGGGCTGTTCCGGCTAGGCACCCTGATCCGCTTTATCCCCGTGGCCATCGTGATCGGCTTCACCAACGGCATCGCCGTGCTGATCATGGTCTCGCAGATCGCCGATTTCCTTGGCCTGCAAACCGGCAAGCTGCCTGGCAACTTCCTTTCGCAGATGCGTGTGCTGGGACGCGCCCTGCCCACGGTGTCCTGGCCCACGGTAGCGCTGGCGGTCAGCTCGCTGGTGGTGGTGGCGGGCTGGTCGCGCCTGGCCCTGCTGGCAAGCAAGCGCTGGCGCCCCGTATCGACGATTGCGGCAAACCCGGCAAGCCCGCCGAGCCCGCCCAATGCGCACGGCCGCCTTGGCCGCGCGCTGGCCATGGTTCCCGGCACGGTGATAGCGCTGGTGCTAGCCACCGCGGCCAATGCCCTGCTGCACTTGCCGGTGGAGACCATCGGCACGCGCTTCGGCGGCATTCCGCAGGGCCTGCCGCCGTTTGCGCTGCCGCAACTGAGCTGGCAACTGGTCCAGCAGCTGGTGGCGCCCACCCTGACCATTGCCCTGCTCGGCGCCATCGAATCGCTGCTCTGCGCGCGCGTGGCCGACAGCCTGATCGACGACCGCCACGATCCCAACCAGGAGCTGATGGCGCAGGGCATCGCCAATATCGTCACGCCGTTTTTCGGCGGCCTGCCGGCCACAGGCACCATCGCCCGTACCGTCACCAACGTGCGCAGCGGTGGGCGCACGCCGGTGGCCGGCATGATCCACGCCGCCACGCTGCTGCTGATCGTGCTGGTAGCGGCGCCGCTGGCCAGCGCCATCCCGCTCGCCACGCTGGCTGCCATCCTGCTCTACGTGGCGTGGAACATGGGCGAGTGGCATGTGTTCGGGCTGACGCACCTGAAGCGCTACAGCAACAACTACCGCATCATCCTGCTCGGCACCTTCGTGCTGACCGTGGTGTTCGACCTGACCGTGGCGGTGCAGGTAGGACTGGTGCTCGCCTGCCTCTTCTTCATCTACCGCATGGCCGCGCTCACGCAGATCGAGCCGATCGCGCCAGCCGCGCTGCCCCCGGCGGCCGACGGCAGACCGCTGCCGGCCGGCGAGGTGGCGGCCTATCACATGACCGGCGCGCTCTTCTTCGGCGCCGTCAACAAGGTGGAAGCGCTGATCGACCCGCGCGACCGCACGCAGCCGGTACCGGCGGTGCTGATCCTCGACGTGGGCAAGCTGGTGGCACTGGACACCACCGGCCTGGACACGCTGGACGCCTTGCGCAAGACACTGGCGCGGCGTGGCGGCACGCTGGTGCTGTGCGCCGCGGCAGCACAGGTGATGTCGCTGATGCGGCGCGCGGGCTTCCTGGAACAGATGGGCACGGCAAACTATTGCGACACGCTGGCCGCAGCCTGTGCCAGGGCCGGCGTGTTGCTCGCCGAGCGGGCCGAGCGGCCCGCGGCAGACTAACCGCCCTGCAGCCTCTCGTCGCTGCGCGAGGTGTGCGTCACCTTGCCATCGGCGTTGAAATGCACGTTGAAGAACGCTTTCTCCTGCGCGCTTTCCCACCAGCGGTAGCCCCACACTTCTTCCTTCTTGAGCGCGAAGGCTTCCACCTTGGTAGGCTTGCCGACCAGGCTGCGGATATCGTCGCGGCTCATGCCGGGGCGCACGCGCGCGAAGTTCTCCGCGGTCAGCACCTGCTCGATCGCGCGCACCTTGCCATCGGCGCCGATCGTCACCATCCAGGTGGTGGCGCCTTCCGGGCCGCGCGGGTATTCAAGCCGGCGGCCGCCGTCCTCTTCTTCCCAGGTGATCTCCGGGCGCCCGGCCTGTTTGCGCACGTCGTCCTCGCTGGATTCGCCCACCACGATGCCCTTGAACAACTGGCTGTCGGGCTTGACCGAGTTCCAGGTGGCGTGCGCGGTATCGCCCGCTTTCTTCATCGCTTCGTCGACCTTTTGCTGGTCGCACCCGAACAGGGCAAGCACGGAGGAAATCAGTCCCATGGCGGCGAGGCGTCGGTAAGACGCGGCAGTGGCGGAGGTGGCGGAAGTGGGCGGCACGCAGATCATCGCGCGTGTCTCAGGGCTGCGCGGGCGCGGCTGCGTCCGTTGCATTGCTGTCGGCATCCTGGCTGGCATCGGTCTGGCTCCTCGCGGTTCCGGCGCGGCTGGACGCGCCCGTGAACAAATTGCCCCAACTGTCGAAGCGGCGGTTAAACAGCACCGAGAGCCCGTTGATCGAGCCGCCCTTGGCAATCAGCGACCAGCGCCGCGAGAATGCCCAGGTCAGCTTGACCACGTTGCTGGCGCTGGTCAGGCTCTGCTCATAGCCCACCGAGATCTTCTCGGTTACGGCCTTGCCCACGCTGACCACCTGCTGGTCGTTGAGGCCGGCCGTGCTAGGCCCGATCGAAAACTCGTCGATGCCCAGATGCTGCACGATCCCCTTGCCCGCGCGCCCGCCCAGCATGCCCAGCGCGGCACCGCCCAGGGCTCCCGCACTAAGTTGCTGCTGCTGTCCGGCCGCGGCGCTTTCCGCGCCGTAGCCGAACATCAGCCATGACAGCTTATCCTCCTCAGGCACATTCGGCTCGGACACCAGCTTGACGCGCGGCAGGCGTACCGTGCCGGTCACCTCCACACCCGCCTCCACTTCCTGGTTGCGGCGCATGGCGCGGATATTGATATTGGGATTGTCCACCGGCCCGTTGAAATTGACGATGCCGCGCTCGATGTTGAGCTTGCGTCCGAACGCTTCATAGGTGCCGTCGGTCACGCGGATGGTGCCGGTGGCGCGCAGCGGCGTCAGTGGGGCGCTGCGCACGCCAAGCTGGCCGCCCAGGCGCAGGTCCGCGCCGGCCCCGCGGAAGCGGAAATTGTCGCCGAGGTCGAGCGTGAGGTCGATCAGCGGGCTGAAGCGGCTGGCCGGCTTGGCCTCCGGCAACGGCGTGGCGGCGGTCTTGATCTCGCGCTGGTCGCGGCGGCGCACCACCACTACGTCGTCGCCCAGCTCCGGGGCGCCGGCCTTGGGCAGGTCGAACAAGCCGCGATCCACTCGGAACTTGCCGCGGATCACGATCTGGCGGTTCTCGTTGGCGATGCTGGCATCGCCGGAAATGATCAGCGTGCGCTCGGGGCTGGCAAAGAGCTGGAGCTTGTCGGCTACGATCTTGCCCGTCAGGTTGGGATCGGTGTCGCCCAGCTTCACGTTGCCGGTGGCCACGATCTTGCCGTCGCCGCCGCGGAACTCCACCTGCTTGAGCTCGATGGTGTTCTGGTCGAGCACCACGTGCACGATGCCATCGGTCAGCTGGATACCGAGGTCATAGAGGGTGATGGCGATGCCGGTGCCGTCGATAGTGCCGGTAACGAGGGGCTGCCCGACGCTGCCCGCCAGTTGCAGAACTGCCGCCAGCTTGCCATCGAACGCGTATTGCGGGCCGCTCAGCGCCTCCAGCGACTTGATCTTCGGCACATCCAGCGAGACCTTGCCCGCCAGCGTGGAAGCCGGCGTCACCGTCATCAGGCCCTGCTCCTGGATCAGCCCGGCGGACGCGTCTACCACCACCTTGCCGACCCGTGCGGCCTCGATGCGGCCTTTCAGGTTGACGCGGCTGCCCGCAAACTCGGCGCGCAGCGCGGTTTCGCCCAGGCCCAGCGCGGTGTAGCCCCGCCCGGCGCTCACCGAGACGTCGCCGCTGCGCCGGCGCAGCTCGGCAAAACCGGAGGCAGACTCGGCCAGCGTGATGTTCCAGCGGCCGTCCAGGACCAGGTCCGAGCGCACCGGCGGCGCTTCGCCCGTCAAGGCCTCGGCCAGGCGCAGCACGTTGGCCACCTGCAGGCCATCGAGGTTGCCCTGGGTGCGGATGCGGCCATGGTCGAAATTGAAGCTGTCCACAGTCACGCGGGCGCGCTCGAACTGCAGGCTGGCCGCGCCGAGATGCACGCGCTGGTCCGCCACCTGCAGTTGCGTCGGCGCGATCAGCCGCACGTTGACCGTGCCGCGCTCCTCCAAGTTGCCGATGGTGCCCTTCCAGCCGGCCGCCCCCTGCCAGGCGCCCTGCCCCGACATTGCGAGTTGCATCGGCCTGTCGTGCAACGCGCCGGCCACCTTCAGGTCGAAGGCATGGCTGGCCTGGGTGCCGCTGAGCGAGGCATCAAGCGTGCGCAGCGTGGCGACCGGGCCGCGATAGTCGCGGGCGTTCAGTTTCAGTGCGAGCGTGCCGTTCAGCCCCCCGCGCAACTCGGCGCTGCCACTGGCGCTAGCCACGTGGTGCGGGCCCACCACCAGCGACTGCGCTTCATAGCTGGCCACGATCTCGGGCCGCAGCAGCGTGCCGGTGATGTCCGCGTCGAGCTTTAGCACGCCGGCCACGCCGAACTTGAGCCGATCGAGCTGCGGCGCATCCACATGCACTTTCAGGCGATCGCCGCGCGCGCCAAAGCTACCGTTGATCTGTGCCTGGTTGCCTGCCATCTCCAGCGTGGCCTGGCTCGGCAGCAAGCGCTCGCCGGCCAGGCGCAGCTTGCCCTCGCCACGCATCGGCAGCCCCGCATAGACGCTGTCGCGCACCGCGAAGTCCAGCGCCACGCGGTGCTCCGGCGCCAGCGTGCCGCTGGCGGTGAAGTCCGCATTGATGCGCCCGGGCGCCACCTCGGCCACGCGGGCCGGGTCGAAATTGATCAGCTTGCCCCTGAAGCTGAAGGGCTGTGCGTCCTTCAGCGACAGCTTGCCATCGGCGTTGAGCGTGCCCGCGCCGATGCCGGCGCGCAGCGAGGTCAGCGTCACCGCCTCGCCATCCAGATGCGCATCGGCAAAGAGCTTGTACTCGCCGCCGGCCAGGTCCAGCGCCACGCTCTGGCGGCCGGGCTCCATCCGCAAGCTCACCGGCCCGGACAGGCGCACGCGCTTCAGGCTGCCATAGAGGGCCTGCGGGTCGAGGTTGCGCACGTCGAGGTCGAAGCCGCCGCGGCCATCGCGCAGCGCGCCACCGCCGTTGATCTCGCCGCCGCCGGCCAGCGCCACGCGCAGGTCGCGCACCATCTGCGCCGCCTCGCTGACCTCGATATACGCCTGTACCGATTCCACCGGCAGGCGCTCGGCGTCAAGCTGGCCGGCCTCGTGGTTGACGATGCGCACGTCGCCCGCCACGCGCAGGGGCGCATTGTCGTGGGCGCTGCCAGGCTTGGCAGCGGGAGCGGAGGCCGGGGTGGCAGCTGCCGATGCCGGCGGTGCCGCCGGGGCACTGGCCGCTGTGGCCTGCGCCGGCGTGGCCGTGCCATCCACCGGGCGCAACTCGGCCTGCACGGAAAGATTGGCGCGCGGCGCCGACGGGCTGAACAGGCGCGGGTTGATGTGCTCGCCATTGACCAGCACATGGGTGAACGGCACCTTGCCAAACGGCGTCAGGTCCGCCTCGGCGCGGCCGCGCAGGCGATCACCGCTGGCCTCGGCTTGCGCGTGCAGCATGGCAAGCGAGCCACGCACATTGGCGCTGATGCTAAAGGATTCCTTCTGCCAGCTGCCTTCCAGCAGCGCGGCGCCGTTCAACGCAAACGGCGCCTGGCCGGCGATCTGCACATTGGCGGCCAGCTTGCCGTATGGCATGACCAACCGTTCCACGCTGATGCGGTGGCGTTGCCCGTCGGAATGCAGCGAGGCCGCCAGGTCGCTGAACACCATCTCGCTGGGCGTGGCCGGCGACCCTTGCAGCAAGGTCAGGCGGTCCAGCGTGAGCGTATCCACGTCCACCGCCAACGGCAGGTCGAGCGATTTGGGCAAGGAGGCGGGCGCGCTGTCAGGCTGCGACGGCGGCAAGCGCAGCGTGACGGCACCCACGCGCAGCGCGCTGACATGCAAGCGGGTCGGCGACCAGCCAAGCGCCCAGCTGCCGTCGAGACGGTCAATCGTCACCCGTGTCTCGCCGCTGGCAAACACCACATCGCGCAACCGCAGGCCATGCGCCACCGTGCCGCCTTCGAGCTTGCCAGACAACGCGCCTGAGGACAGGCGCGTGGCCAGCGACCACAACTGGCGCGTACCGGCCTCCGTACGCAAGGCCAGCACCACCGCCGCAACCGCCGCCAGCACCAGCAACAGCAGCACCACGACGCACCACGCCAGCCAGCGCCCGAAGCGCGTGCGGCGCGGCCGCGCCGGCCCAGGCGGAACATCGCCGGAGGCGGGAACGGGAGGCATGTCGGGAATGCTCATGTGGCAAATACCCTGCGACTGCGTTCATGGAGGACGCCATGCTGGCGACCGGGCCGCATCGTCATCGTCAGATCAATCATCAGAACGCGACTCCCAGCGAGATATGCGGGCGGAACTGCTTTTCCTGGATGCCGTAGCCCACGTCGAGCTGCACCGGCCCCACCGGGCTGCGCCAGCGCGCGCCGATGCCCACGCCGTTGTAGAGCTTGACGCCCGTCAGGTTGTCCGTGGCGGTGCCCACGTCCCAGAAGATCGCGGCGCCCCAGTCATGCAGGAACCAGTACTGGTATTCCAGGCTCGCTGTGCCGAGGTACTTGGCCGGCAGCACGCTGGCGCCGTTGCGGGTACCGATCGACTGGTAGCTGTAGCCCCGGATCGAATCCGTGCCGCCCGCCCGAAAACGCAGCGAGGCGGGGACCTTGGTCACGTCGCCGTTGGTGATATCCGCGCCGAGCTCCAGCCTGGCCACCACCAGGTCGCGCTTGCCCACGGGCACGTACTGACGGATACGCCCGTACAGGCGGAAGAAGGTTTCGTCGCTCAGCATGTGCTTGGCGGCCACGCCCACCTGCGTGCTGATCACGTTGCCGCGGCGCGGGAACACCGGGTTGTCCACGTCGCGCCGCGTCCAGGCAAAGGCAGGCACCAGCGCCCGGCTGAGCTGGTTCGGCTCGCCGAAGGGCTGCAGGTTGTCGTAGTAGTAGTCGAGCGAGATGGTGGTGTCGTACTTCTCGCGCGAGCGGGACCGTTTCAGGCCGGTGCGCAGGCTGGTCAGGTCGGTGCTTTCGAGGTCGATGGTGCGTTCGTAGCTGGCGTAGGCACTGTTGCGGTACGTCCTGCTGTCCGGTGGCATCGCGATCTCGCCGAATGCGTACTGGCGCTTTTGCTCGATGCGCGCTTGCGAGTCGAACACCCAGGCGCGGTTGAACAGGTTGTAGTAAGAGTATCGGCCTTCGACCTGGGCGCCGGTATCGGTGGTGTAGCCCACGCCTGACGACAGCCGATTGACGGGATACTCCCGCACCCGGACATACACCGGCACGGTGACCTTGTCGGCACTCATGTCGACCTTGGGCTCGGCGACCCGGTCCGGACTGGTGTCGACAATCTTGCCGTCCTCCGTCGTCTCCTGCTCGCCAAGGTCGATCTGCACATTGGAGAAATACGGCTGGTTCTGGATCGCGCGCTGGAATTCCAGCAAGCGCTCCACGCGGTAYGGCTCGCCCTCATACAGCGGATTGATGTTGCGGATGATCTGCTCGGGATAGCGCCGCAGCCCGCTGATCTTCAGCGGCCCCATGCTGTAGGCCGGGCCGCTGGCAAAGCGCGCGCTCAGGTCCGCCGCGTGCTCATCCGGCTCGATGCGGGCTTGCGAGCCGGTCAGGCGAGCGCCATAGTAGGTGTTGCTCTGCAGCGCCACCAGCGCATCTTCCTTGGCCTTGTCCCAGTCGGCCTGGCGAAATGGCGCAGCTACCGGCAGGCCCCACTTGGCCCTGATTTCGGCAATCCGCTCCGGCGACTGGCTGGCGGCCGGGCCGGTCACGCTCACGTCGACGGCGCGGATCACCGTGCGTGCGCCCAGCTCCACCGTGATGTGCACGGTGCGCTCGTCGCCGCTGCCGTCCACCTTGGTGGTGGTCTGCGGATCGAAATAGCCTTCGGTGGAAGTGAACTGGCGGACCTGCTCGCCCACGGTCTCGACCATATAGTTGAACTGGTCGGGCGAGATATCGTCGCGGGTGCGGTAGCGCGACAGGTCCAGGTGGTCCTGCAGGATTTCCTTGATCGGCTTGGGCGCGTCCACCTCGACTTTATAGGCGGCAGCAGCGGGCCCCGCGGATAGCATCAGGGCCGCCAGCAGCAGGTGCATCAGGCGGCGCAGCACGGCCGGCGCCACCGGCAGTCCGCCGGCAGGGGCGGCAAGGCCGGCGGGCATGATGCACGGGTTCCCTGGGTCCATCCTCATCAATCGATGCACGTCACGCAAAGTCGATATTTGACCACACCCGCGCGGCCGGCCTGTCCGGCGCCGCCAAAAAGACCGCCGCGACTGTCACAACTGCGGTCACCACAGCGGTCACCAACCATCGCCGACAGCGAGGGCACGGGATGAAAACGGCAGATTCGCGCGCAATCCCGTTGCCAGGCCCGCCGATACGGTAAAATCCCCGCTGTTTGTTAATTTCACTCTGTTTCCCGCCATGGCTGCCTACGAATCGGATATCACCCAGTTCCTGAAGTCGCTCAAGGACGAGCGCCCTTCCCTGGAAGCGGAACAACGCCAGGGCCGCGCCCTGCTGTGGGACAAGAGCCCGATCAACCTCGAAGAACGTGCCCGTGCCGACGCCTCGCGCGTGGCGCAAAAGCCGTACGTCTACTCGCTGGACTGAAGCCCTTACCCGCCGCATCGCCCCACCCCCGAGCGAGCGCCCCTAGATGAACCAGAGCGAGCAGGACAAGCTGAAGCCGGCGATCGAGCTGCCGAGCGTGACGCCCGAGCAGGATTCCACGCCGGCCGCCGTCGACGGCATGGCGTTCGCGCGCCTGTACGGCGAGCCCCTGTTCAAGCTGCCGCAGGACCTGTACATCCCGCCGGATGCGCTGGAAATCTTCCTGGAAGCGTTCGAGGGGCCGCTGGATCTGTTGCTTTACCTGATCCGCAAGCAGAACTTCAACGTCCTCGATATCCCGATGGCGCAAGTGACGCGTCAGTACCTCACGTATATCGAGCAGATCCGCAAGAGCAACCTTGAGCTGGCCGCCGAGTACCTGCTGATGGCCGCCATGCTGATCGAGATCAAGTCGCGGATGCTGCTGCCGGTGAAAAAGTCCGACAGCGACGACGACGAAGAGGATCCGCGCGCCGAGCTGGTCCGCCGCCTGCTCGAGTACGAGCAGATGAAGCTGGCGGCCATGCGCATCGACCAGGTGCCGCAGCTCGGGCGCGATTTCCTGCACTCGCAGGTCTACATCGAGCAGAGCATTGCGCCGCGCTTCCCCGATGTGGAAGTGGTGGACCTGCAGGCCGCCTGGGCCGACGTGATCAAGCGCGCCAAGCTCAACCAGCACCACAAGATCTCGCGCGAGGAATTGTCCGTTCGCGAGCACATGAGCCACATCCTGCGCCGCCTGCAGCATGCCCGCTTCATGGAGTTCAGCGAACTCTTCGAAGACGCGGTGCGTTCCGGCAAGGGCGTGCCCGTGGTAGTGGTCAACTTCATCGCCATGCTCGAGCTATCGCGCGAAGCCCTGGTCGAGATCACCCAGGCCGAACCCTTCGCACCGATTTATGTGCGATTGGCGTACATTCCCAGCTAAGCCACACCCATAGCGCCGCCCGCCTCGGGCCACATGCTCTACAATCCGCCGACAATCGGCGCCACCTAGAGCACCGGACCGGCCTCCCGGCGCACACCCGCGCCAGGGCATTCCTACCACGACCAGTACACCAACTTCATGAAAGTCATTTCCTCCATTCACGAGTTGCGGGACCAGTTGCGCGGGCAGAACCGGGCGGCGTTCGTGCCGACCATGGGCAACCTGCACGAAGGCCACCTGTCGCTGATGCGCCTGGCGCGCCAGCATGGTGACCCGGTGGTCGCGTCGATCTTCGTCAACCGGCTGCAGTTCGGTCCCAATGAGGATTTCGACAAGTACCCGCGCACGCTGCAGGACGACATCGAGAAGCTGCAAAAGGAAGGCGTCTATGTGCTGTTTGCGCCCACCGAGCGCGACATGTACCCGGAGCCGCAGGAATACCGCGTGGAGCCGCCGCACGACCTGGGCGACATCCTGGAAGGCGAGTTCCGCCCCGGCTTCTTCAAGGGCGTATGCACCGTGGTGATGAAGCTGCTGTCCTGCGCGCAGCCGCGCGTGGCCGTGTTCGGCAAGAAGGACTACCAGCAACTGATGATCGTGCGCCGCATGGTCCATCAGTTCGCGCTGCCGATCGACATCGTCCCCGCCGAAACCGTGCGCGCCGAAGACGGCCTGGCCCTGTCCTCGCGCAACCGCTACCTGACGCCCGACGAGCGCACCGAAGCCCCGGTACTCTACAAGACACTGCACGAAGTCCGCGATACCGTCCTGGCCGCCAACAGCGCCAGCGCGGACCTCGCCGCCATCGAAGCCAGCGCCAAGGCCGCCCTGCAAGCCCGCGGCTGGCAACCCGACTACGTCTCCATCCGCAAGCGCGTGGACCTGCAAGCCCCCACCCGCGAAGAATATGTAGCCGGCGAACCGCTGGTCATCCTGACCGCAGCCAAGCTAGGCGCGACCCGGTTGATCGACAACCTGGAAATCTGACCAGCCAAGCAATGACGCCTCACCCCCATACGTCTTAGCCGTGTGCCCCGCCCCCAAGGCGGGGAACACCCCAGCGCGATGCGAAGCGAGCCGTCAAGGTGTGCCAAGGTCGTATGGGGCGCCTTTTTTGCCTACTTTTTTGGCAAGACAAAAAAGTAGGTCGCCACCCCGCAGGGGTGGTGAAACTGCAGTTGAATTTGCAGTTAAGCCGTTGAATTTAAAGCTGATTCTGCAGCCGCAGACAACCGGCAATCAAACCTCCACCGCCTCCTCCCGCGCCACCTTAACGCCCTTAGCACCGCTAGCCCTCTCCATCGTCCGCACCACATGCCGCCGATGCCCCCGCCTACGCTTCCACCAGATCAACACCCCGGTAACAGCAAACATCAGCGGCACCACCCCGAACACCGAAATAAACGCCCGCCCCACCCATCCGAACGCCTCCCCGGTATGCAGCGGATACATCCAGTTAAGAAAAGTATCCCCAGCCGGCGCTTCCATCGGATCGCGAACCCCGAGCCGCTTGCCCGTATGGGCATCCAGCCAGAGCCGCGTAGCCCCGCTGCCCTGGCGGACTTCACCCGGCTGCCGCAGCCGCACCTCAAACGGATCCCCCGCCTTGCGCGGAAAGCTGACCCGCGTCACCAGCGCCGCGGGATAAAGCGCCTGAGCCGTGCTCACGGCCTGCGCCACGCCTAGCAGCGGCGTGCCCGCGGGCGCTGCTGCCGATGCCGGCTTGCCGGGCGGCGACACCGTCATCACGCTGGCCACGATCGGCGTCACCCACTTGGGCAAATCCAGGTACCAGCCGGAAAACGCCATCGTCGCCAGCACCGGCGCCGCAAAAATGCCAGCCGTACGATGCAGCGAATAATTAAAACGTGACCACGAGCCGCCATGGCTGATGCGAAACGCATTGAGCACCGCGCGCGGCTTGAGCTTGGGCCACCACAGCACAACCCCGCCGATCACCAGAATCAGCAACAGCATCCCGGTGATGCCCAGGATCGTCCGGCCCGTCTCGCCAGAGAGCAGGTAGTGGTGCAACTGGAACAAGGTGGGTAGCAGCAACGGGCGCGACAGGCCGGGCTCGCCCCAGACCCGCTCGCCCTTCACCGCCAAGGTGACGGGATCAACCATCACCTGACGCGAGCGCCCGGCGTTGGGCGTGCCCTTGAGCGGGTACCAGGCGATAAACACCTCTTGCGGCGCGGACGGCAGCATCAGCAAGGTGGGGCGCCCATAGTGCGGGTCGGCCTGCAGCCGCTCGGTGACCGCTTGCACCGTGGCCGGCGCTACCGGCATGGGTACTTCGGCCGATGCCGTCAGCAACGCCGGGTTCAGCAGCGCATCCAGCTCATCGCGCCAAGCGATGACGGTGCCGGTCAGGCCCAGCATGACAAAGAGCAGGCCCAGCCACAAGCCGAGATACAGGTGAATCTTGACGAAAACAACGCGCAGGCGGCCGGTGACCATGGGAGGCGGGGAGCAGATTTGGGGGTTGTGGGGATTGTGTTTTCGGACCCCATGCAGGCGTGAGATGAACGCATCACGCCGCCATAATGAGAATGCGAAAGATTCGCGATTCTAACAGGCAGGGCCTGCCAGTGCGTGACAGCAGCAAGACCGTGGCGAGGCTCGCCTGGATTGCGGCAGAATGTTGTCGCGCCCATTGCAGGCCCCGGACAACGCCCTTGAAGATGACCCATTCCATCGAATTACTACCCGCCGGCCAGCATGATGCCGCGCTGATTGCCGACCTGCACACGCAGAGCTGGCGCCATGCCTACAGTGGCCTGTTGCCGGCGCACTACCTGGAGCGCGAAGCACCGGCCCAGCGCGCGCAGGCCTGGCAGGCTCGCCTGGCGGATGGCGCCGATGGCCCGGTGGAAGTCACGCTCGTGCGCGTGGACGGCACGCCCGCCGGCTTTGCCTGCCTGCAACCCGAGGCCGAGCCGCAATATGGCGTGTATCTGGACAATTTGCATGTGATGCCGGGATGGCACGGGCTAGGGCTTGGCAAGCGCCTCTTCGCGCATTGCGCGCAGCGTGCCGCCGTTGGCTGGCCCGGGCAGCCCCTCTTTCTCTATGTGCTGGACGGCAACACCCAGGCGCGCGAGTTCTACCGGCGCCTGGACGGCGTGGAGAGCGAGGCGTTCGACGACCAGTTTCCCGGCGCCGATCTGATCGTGGCCGTGCGCCGGGTGAGCTGGCCGTCCGTGGATGCCTTGCTCAGGCGGCTGGGCGCCTGGCCAGCGCCGGCTGCTCTAGCCAGCCGATGATCGGCTGCCACTGCTCCCAGTCCCGCGCCACGCGTGACGGCGCCACATCCCACAGCGTCAGGCCGTGCGCGGCAAGCTGCACGTAGTTCTGGGTATCGCGCAGAAAGCCCAGCACTGGCAGCCCCAGCCCCGCGACAAAGCGCTGCAGCTGCTCGGCCGCGCGGGTGCGCAGGTCGACCCGCATGCCGATCACGCCCACCTCCACTTCGCCGTGGCGCACGCGCTTGTCATCGGCGAGCCGGGTGAGGAAATCCTGGGTGGCGAGAATATCGAACAGGGATGGTTGCAGCGGCACCACCACGCGGTGCGCCAGTTTCATCACATCGTTGAAGCGCCAGCCATGCAGGCCGGCCGGGGTATCCAGCACCACATGGGTAGTGCCTTTGGGCGGGCGCGCGATCTGGTCGGCGCTGATGTCCCAGGTGCGGATGGCCGGCGCCGAGGCCGGGCGCAAACCCAGCCAGGCTCGCGAGGATTGCTGCCGATCCGTGTCGCCCAGCATCACGGCGTGGCCGGCGCTGGCGAAGTAGCCCGCCAGGTTGGTGGCCAGCGTGGTCTTGCCTACACCGCCTTTGGGATTGGCGATCAC
The DNA here is from genome assembly GCF_056398045.1 of Cupriavidus sp. 05L411. NCBI lineage: Bacteria > Pseudomonadati > Pseudomonadota > Betaproteobacteria > Burkholderiales > Burkholderiaceae > Cupriavidus > Cupriavidus sp. 05L411. The sequence continues at coordinate 385,630 of NZ_JBFTOQ010000002.1, forward strand.
GACTACGGGCATGGTTGTCTCCGCAATGGCTTTTTCCATGGCAGCGCCGCCGGCGGGCGCGCCGCTCCGGGTTCCGCCATGGCCCTGCCATTGGTCGCTGCCGGGCCCTGGCGGAGCGGGCCCGCCTGCGAGTTTAGCAGTTGGCGCGGCGGGCGGCCGAGCCTGCTCTGACAGCCGCTATGACGCCCGCAGGGGCGCCAGCAAGGCATCCATGTCCAGGTGTGCGACGAGCGTATCGGCCAGGCGCTCCAGCGAGGCCTCGCGCAGCGCGGCCAGGTCGACGCCCTCCGCCCGCGCCAGCCCGGCCCAGCGCAGCAGTGCGCCGCAAGCCTGCGGCTGGTCGAACAGCCCGTGCACGTAGGAGGCCAGCACCTGCCCATCCTCCGATTGCGCGCCGTCCGGGCGCTCGCCTTCCAGCCATAGCGCCGGGCGCGCCAGCGCGGGGCCCGTGGTCACGCCCATATGGATCTCGTAGCCTTGCACGGCGGCCTCGGTGGCCTCGGTGGCGCCATCCAGCGCCAGCCGGCCGCTCACCACGCGCAGCTGCTTGTGCGGCGCCAGCACGGTGTCGTAGTCGAGCAGGCCAAAACCTTCGCTGCTGCCGGCCTTGCCCTCGTTGCCTGCGGGGTCATCCACGCGCCGGCCCAGCATTTGCATGCCGCCGCAAATACCGATGACCTTGCCGCCATAGCGCAGGTGCCGCAGCAAGGCTGGCTCCCAGCCATTGGCACGCAGGAAGGCCAGGTCGGCGCGCACGCTCTTGCTGCCCGGCAGCACGATCAGGTCCGCCGGCGGGATCGGCATGCCGGGGCCGATAAAACGCAGGTCCACCTGCGGATGCGCGCGCAGCGCATCGAAATCCGTGTGATTGGAAATGCGCGGCAGCACCGGCACAATCACGCGCAGCAGTTCGCCCCGCTTGGCCGCCTGCGCGCCGATGATGGCGTCCTCGGCATCCAGGTGCAAGCCGTGCAGGTAGGGCAGCACGCCCAGTACGGGCTTGCCGGTGCGCGCCTCCAGCCAGTCCAGCCCGGGCTGCAGCAGCGCGATATCGCCGCGGAAGCGGTTGATGATGAAGCCCTTGATGCGCGCGCGCTCCGACGCCGACAAGCAGTCCAGCGTGCCCACCAGATGGGCGAACACGCCGCCGCGGTCGATGTCGGCCACCAGCACCACCGGGCAGTCCACCGCTTCGGCAAACCCCATATTGGCGATGTCGCGCTCGCGCAGGTTGATCTCCGCCGGGCTGCCGGCGCCTTCCACCATCACCACCTCGTAGGCGCTGGACAGGCGCTGGTGCGACGCCAGCACCGCCTGCATCGCCACCGGCTTGTAGGCGTGATAGGCCCGCGCGTCCAGATCCATCCGCGCCTGGCCGTGGATGATGATCTGAGCGCCCGTATCGCTGCTCGGCTTGAGCAGCACCGGGTTCATATCGGTGTGCGGCGCCAGCCCGGCGGCGGCGGCCTGCAAGGCCTGGGCGCGCCCGATCTCGCCACCGTCCGCGGTGACCGCGCTGTTGAGCGCCATGTTCTGCGGCTTGAACGGGACCACGCGCACGCCGGCGCGCGCCAGCACCCGGCACAGGCCCGCCACCAGCGTGCTCTTGCCCGCGTCGGAGGTGGTGCCCTGCACCATCAAGGTACCGCGCAAGCCACCCGGCAATGCCGCGCCAGCGGCTTCGGAGGAATTTTTTTGCATCGTGGGATTATCGCATCGGCAGCCCGCGGCGCTGCCCGGTGCGCGGGCCACTGCGGGCGTGCGATCCATGGATGCGCCCGCTACAATACCCGGATGACCCCGGCCAACGCTTCCGCCACCGCCACCGCCACCGAGCCCGTACGCGCATCCACCCATGCGCCGGCCAGCGAACGCGCGCCCCAGGCTGCAGCCGCGCTGCACGCCGCTGCCGTCCCGGGCCGCGCGCGCCAGCTCACGCTGGTGCTGGGCGGCGCGCGCTCCGGCAAGAGCCACTTTGCCGAGCAGATGGCCACCGACCATGCCGCTGCCACCGGCGGCCCCGTTACCTATATCGCTACCGCACGCCACGGCCAGGACAGCGCCGACGAAGAGATGGAGGTGCGCATCGCGCTGCACCGCGCGCGGCGCCCGGCCGAGTGGGGCCTGGTCGAAGCGCCGCTGCATCTGGCGGATGCGCTATATGCCCATGCCACCCACGATGGCTGCATCCTGGTCGACTGCGTCACGCTGTGGCTCAACAACCTGCTGTTCCTCGATGCGCGCAGTTATCCCGAGCATGGCCTGGTAACGCCACCGGCCGCCTTCACCGAGGAAATCGACGCGCTGCTGTCCGCGCTGCCCACCCTGCCCGGGCACGTGATCCTGGTCTCCAACGAGATCGGCTTCGGCGTGGTGCCGATGGGCGCCATCACCCGCTTCTATGTCGACGAGCTGGGCCGCCTGAACCAGAAGCTGGCCGCCGCCGCGGACCGCGTGCGCCTGCTGGTGGCCGGCATCCCTGTCAGCGTGAAAGGCGCCGACCTGGCGTGATGTCGTGGCTGCCATCGCTGCCATCGCTGTCCTCATGGTGGCCGTTTCCCCTCTTCAGCTGGCAAGCCTGCGTGGCCGCGGCCGTAGCCGGCGTCTTGCTGGACCAATGGCTGGGCGAGCCGCGCCGCTGGCATCCGCTGGTTGGCTTCGGCCGCCTCGCGGCAGCACTTGAACGCCGCCTGAACCGCGGCGAGGCCGGCGCGCCGCTGCGCCAGCGGCTCACCGGCCTGGCCGCCTGGGCGCTGATGGTGCTGGTGCCGGCCGCGCTGGCCGCCCTGCTGGTGCATGTCGCCGCGCAGTTCAGTACGGCGCTGGCGTGGCTGCTGCAAGCGCTGGCACTCTACGCGGCACTGGGTGCGCGTAGCCTGGCCCAGCATATTGCGCCGATCGCCACGGCGCTCACGCAGGGCAATCTCGCCGATGCGCGCCAACTCACGGCACGCATCGTCTCGCGCGACACCACCGACGCGGATACCGAAGCGCTGGCCCGCGCCGCCTGCGAATCGGCACTGGAGAATGGCAACGACGCCATCTTCGGCGCCTTGTTCTGGTTCCTGGTCGGCGGCGCGCCCGCCGTGGTCGCCTATCGCCTGGCCAACACGCTCGATGCGATGTGGGGCTACCGCACGCCGCGCCTGCTGTATTTCGGCTGGGCGGCTGCGCGGCTTGACGATGTGCTCAACCTGGCGCCCGCCCGCCTGACCGCGCTCTCGTACGCGCTGCTCGGGCGCACTGCCCAGGCGCTGCGCTGCTGGCGCGCGCAGGCACCGGCATGGTCCAGCCCCAATGCGGGCCCGGTCATGGCGGCCGGCGCCGGTGCCGTCGGCGTGGCGCTGGGCGGCCCCGCCCGCTATCACGGCGAATGGGAAGAGCGCCCGCCGCTGGGCATGGGCCACGCGCCCGGCGCAGCCGATGTGCATGCCTGCTTGCGCCTTGTTCAACGCACACTGTGGCTGTGGCTGGCCGCTTCCGGCGCCAGCGCCGCCCTCCTCCATTACGGCTTAGCATGAGTACTCCGATCCGCCACGGCGGCGACCTGCTCGCCGCCGTGCGCCGCCATGGCCGTCCGGTCGAAGACTGGCTCGATCTTTCCACCGGCATCAACCCGGACGGCTATCCCGTGCCAGCCCTGCCCGCCGACGCGTGGCTGCGGCTGCCGCAAGATGACGACGGCCTGGCCGAACTGGCCGCGCAAGCCTACGGCGCGCCGCGCGCGCTGCCGGTGGCCGGCTCGCAGGCCGCCATCCGCACGCTGCCGCAACTGCTCAGGCCCGGGCGCGTGGGCGTGGCGGCGCAGGGATACAGCGAATACGCTCCCGCCTTCGCACGCGCGGGGCATGAGGTTGTGCCGCTCGCGGAGACGGATTTCGCCCGCGCGGACCTGGCCGCGCAGCTCGATCACCTCGTGGTGGTGAACCCGAACAACCCAACCGGGCGCACGCTCGCGCAAGCCACACTGCGGGCATGGCACGCGGATCTCGCCGTCCGTGGCGGCACGCTGCTGCTCGACGAAGCCTTCATGGATTGCACGCCCGAGCGCTCGCTGGCCGCGCTGGCGGATCGCCCCGGCATGGTGGTGCTGCGCTCGCTGGGCAAGTTCTACGGCCTGGCCGGCGTACGCTGCGGCTTTGTGCTGGCCGAGCCCACGTTGCTGGCAGCGCTGGCCGAGCACCTCGGCCACTGGACCGTGGCCGGCCCCGCACGCGCGGTGGCGCGCCTGGCCCTGGCCGATCGCACCTGGCAGGCCGCCACGCGCGACCGTTTGCAACAAGCTGGCATCCGGCTAGCGACGCTGTTGCGCAAGCACGGCCTGACGCCCGTGGGACGCCCCCTGTTCAGCTGGATGCCGCATGCCGATGCCGCCCGCCTGCACGAAGCGCTCGCGCGGCAAGGCGTGTGGGCACGGCTGTTCGACGCACCGCCGGGTATCCCTGGCGTATTGCCAAGCCTGCGCCTGGGTTTGCCACCAGAGCAGGAGCCCGCATGGCAACGGCTCGATGCGGCACTGGCCCAAGCCCTTGCGACAACGCGCTCCGACACAAGCACCCTATCCAGCTAACGCCCGATGACCCCTACCCCGATCACTACCCGTGCCCTGCTGGCCCTCGCCACGCTGCTGGGCAGCGCCCTTTGCAGCCAAGCCGGCGCCGCCGTATCCGTGGTCGATGACGCCGGCCAGACCGTCACGCTGGACCAGCCCGCGCGCCGTGTGATCTCGCTCGCGCCGCACGTCACCGAAATGCTCTACGCCGCCGGCGGCGGCTCGCGCATCGTCGGCACCGTAAGCTACAGCGACTACCCGCCACAGGCCCGCGACATCCCCCGGGTCGGCGACAACAAGGCGCTGGATCTCGAACGCATCGCCGCGCTCAAGCCCGACCTGATCGTGGTGTGGCGCCACGGCAATGCGCAGAAACAAACCGACCGCCTGCGCGCGCTCGGCCTGCCGCTGTTCTACAGCGAGCCGCGCAAGCTCGAAGGCATCCCCAGCAATATCGAGAGAATGGGCGTGCTGCTCGGCACCGAGCCCACCGCCAACAGCGCCGCCACCAGTTTCCGCCAGCAGATCGACAAACTGCGCCAGACCTATGCGGCGCGTCCGCCGGTGACGGTGTTCTACCAGGTATGGCAACAACCGCTGATGACGCTCAGCGGCCAGCACCTGATCAGCGACGTGCTCGCGCTATGCGGCGGCCGCAACCTGTTCGCCAATGAAGCGCTGCTGGTGCCGACGGTCTCGGTGGAATCCGTGGTAGCCGGCAACCCGGAAGTCATGATGACCGCCAGCATGGGCGCAACCCGCTCCGACCGGCCACTGCCAGACTTCGCCATGTGGGAACGCTGGAAACAGGTAACCGCCGTGGCACGTGGCAACCTCTACGCCATCGACGGCGACCTGGTCAACCGGGCCGGACCACGCATCGCCCAAGGCGCGGAAGTCGTGTGCAAAGATCTGGACAACGCAAGGCGCAAACGGCCGGCACAGTAGGAGCGAGACAGGTCAAGGGTCAGGTCTGACATCCCGTACTTGACGAACGCCCGCCCTCTCCCCCGGCCCCTCTCCCACAAGTGGGAGAGGGGAGCCAACCAGCAGGAGCAGAATCGACATCGTCAGACCAACGATTCGGCGTAGCCGTGTGACCCGCCCTCAGGCGGGGAACACCCCAGCGCGATGCGAAGCGAGCCGTCAAGGTGTGCCAAGGCCGTATGGGGCGCCTCGGGCTTCGGCGAAAAGAGCGGAAAAGAGGGACCCATGTCTGAGTATCGCCTTAAGGATCGCCTGAAAAACTCAGTTTCGTGACCCGGGCGTCTTATCGACACCATCGCGGTTTGGATCTCCGCGGCTCTCCGGCTGGTTGCGTCAG